>CALLZY010000239.1 GCA_937858715.1 uncultured Chitinophagaceae bacterium
GCTGATGCTCTTACTGCTGATGCTCGCTATCTTTAAACCATACGAATAATAATGGAAATTGTCAGAAGTAAGTGCAGAAGCTATTTTCAAGGATTGTTTAGCTTCGTAAAATTAGCATTAAATGCAAATTATTGCAAGAAAAAGAAGATATTTCAAGCCACTTTTGACACTGAATTATCAACAGGGGCAAGCAGCCTGATATGGGCTTCTTTAACCTTGGCATTCAGGTAATCCTGCACCACCACCACATACCTGTAAAACTCCTTGCTGCCGGGGGCATGGCCTGATATCCGGCGAACAGATGATTCATCCACCCCCAGCATTAAAAGTGTGGTAATTGCAGTACGACGCATGGTATGCGCTGTAACATGATCACAGAAGCGGTATGTGTCTCCTCCAGTACCTTTTATTTCTACCGGCATACCCTGGCGATGCCTGATTTTGGGTAAGTAGTAGTCCCACCCGGCCAATTTCATCAGTGCCTTAACCTGGAGGTTGAGATTGGTGCCTGAAAGCCGGGGAAGTACATACCGGCCGGCCTTCCTTTTGTACTTATTGATGATGTCTATGGCATACTGCGGTAAGGGGACTTTTATCTCAGCCCCGGTTTTCTGAGTATGCAAAACGATGTTAACAGCACCCTGTGTGTACTGGATATTTGTTTTTCGTAACTGCATAAGGTCATGGAAGCGGAGTGCCACAGTACACCCAAACACAAAGATGTCCTTGGTACGTTGCAGGGAGCGGGGAAGGGAACATTCAAAATCTTTATCAGAAATGAGAATGCGTAACTGCTCCGGTGTAAGGATTACGGGACTAATCGGTGTGGCTGGTATCCTGAATTTTTTATGAAACTCACCAACAGGCAGCGCCCTTTCCACGTTGAGGTAGTGAAAAAAGGTTTTTACCACTTTAAAGACACCACTTGTGTACTGGTCATAATATTTCTTTTTCTGGTAGAGGAAAGCTGCAAATTTTTTGTAGAACCTGTCCCAGTAGTTTTTCTCTTTCTGTAAGAGGCGAAGGGAAGACCGGTTAAGGAGTTGAATGCGTAAAGGCGCATCGGTTGTTGCCTCGTATTCTTCTAGGAGTTTATACACACAGTGGTATTGCACCAGGGTGCCTTTCCTGATTTTTTTGCCAGAAGGCATGAGCCTTCGGCCAGTGGAAGATGCAGTAATAAATTTCTGGAATTCGGGAAGGAGGAGGAGTTGTTTTGATTGCGCCATTTTTTTATAAATATATTAAGACCACCAAATTAAATGAACAGCACCGGCGTGATGAGAAATATATACTTCGTATATTTGAACTGACAGGAAGAAAGCGGAAGAAAGTGACTTTAAATAACTCTTTTTAAAGCAAGTGACGCTTTTTTGACACACAAGATTTATAAATGATTAATAGTCAGGGATTGGAGAATCCAGTCTTGGGCACTTCATTGGATTGGCTCCCAAAAACGGGAGCCAATTTTTTTTTGGAGCTGCTGAAACCCTTGTCTGCACTGCATATTAGGGCAAGCACCTCATTTATACGGTTGGTTCGATACGCTTTATTTTCAAAAATCAATTTTTCCGGGCATATCGAACCAATAAGCTGTTGTTTTGCCTTCAAATCCGCTTTGGTGAAGTATTTCGGCAGATTTTCCACTATTTCAAGCGCAGAGGTCATATACTCACTCAGGTTAAAATCCAGTGAGGAGATTTCCCGCTTCTTTTTTTCAAGCTCAATGACTACCCTTTCAAACCGATTCTTTATCTCCCTGTAATCCGATGGCTCTAATTGCCCGTCCAGCATCAATTGCTGGGCATTCTGGATGCGTTGCTGGTTCTTTTCAATTTCTGTATCAATCTGCTGCCTGGAGACTGATTGGTCTTTGCCGGTTTTCTTTGAATAGTCCGTTAGTATTTTCCTGAACACTTTAATACCGCCTCTGCTGAATGATATCCTTTCCAGTTCTTTTACAAACAGGTCATTAGCCTCATCTGCTTTAAAGCGTTCATTACATCCTTTTGAGCAATGGTAATAAAAATACCTGCCCCCATTGCCTTTGGATGCGCTGCCTGTTAACCTTGTCCCGCATTTACGGCACTGCAAAAAACCACGAAGCGGCAGTTCTTCCTTCAAAGTATTCTTAGCCGGGAATTTCCTTTTTCGCCCATTTAAAACATCCTGTACTTCGTAAAACAATTCTTCGCTAACTAAGGCTTCATGGGTTGCCGGTATCGTACATTCTGTTTCATCTTTATATGCTGGTATAAATATCTTACCGCAATAGATAGGATTACGGAGCATATTCCAGAATTGATTCTTGCTCACTTTAAAACCTCTTTTCGTTACAGCCTTCCAGCAATCCATCACCGTGTCAATACCCTTTGCCACTTCTTCAAATGCCCAGGCAACATGCACAGCATCTTTGTTAGGTTCAATAATCGGCCTGTTCAATTCATTTCTTGCATTTCGGTAACCTCTTGGAGCTAATGTTACATGCCTGCCTTCTTTCATTGCCCTTCGCATACCTGCAATGGTATTTAGTGAACGCCTGTCGTTTTCTACTTCAGGTGCGGCCAGGTAAAATGCCAACATAATTTTATTTTCAGGAACATTCAGGTCAAGCGGTTGCTCTATTCCCTGTGGTTCCACACCCAATTTGTTTAGCTGGTTAATCATTGCATACGCATCACCTGCATTACGGCTGAACCTGTCCCATTTTAAAAACAGTAACAGGTCAGCACAACCCTTATTCTTTTTTAAAAAGGCCAGGAGTTTGGTGAACTCTGGCCTTTCAAAAGTTTTAGCGGAATGGTCTTCTTTGTAAACAGCAACAACTTCTATTTGCTGATGCTGGCAGTATTGTCTTAATCTTTCTTCCTGGTGTTTCAGACTGTAACCTTTTTCAGCCTGTTCGTCCGTACTCACACGGATATAGAGTATTGCTTTTTGTTGATTCATCAGAGTTATAATTTATGTTTATTATTTTACCAGTTGATGTTTCGCTAACCTGTTTATTCCTGTTATGCTGCTCATAAGTGATTTGTGCAAGCAGGTATAAAAAATCCCTGATTTTTTCCACCTCACTGCCATCAAATATTTCACCCTCGGCTTCAAAATCAGCTCTGATTTCAGCGATGGATATTTTCTCTTTTTCCTCCGGTTTCTTTTCCATTCTTTCCCCTTTCAAATATACATATTATTGATTATCAATGAAATATATTTATTTCTCCTCCCTGATTGAACCTTCCCATTTGCACCGCTTTTCCTCTTTCCGGTACTTCAATTACCACATCTACATCATGCTGGAAACTATTAGCTCCACGGAAAGCTCCCATTTTTGTGGTTTGAAAAATAAATATGAAAGACTTTGATGGATTAGATGCCTTTAACTGATTTAAGTCCTCCGGTGATAAGCTTAACCTGTTTACACTGTCTAAGAAAATAAAATCATAAGGAGATAAGTTTTCAGGAAGTATAGAAGCGACATACAAATTCGGATGTGCCACATCTTTATCGTTTAGCTTTTTTTGAAGGGTCATATCCAGTCCTTCTTCTTTCGCTACATACAACACCTTACCGTGATTGCGTGCCAGGTAACCGGCAAAATCAATACAGAGATAAGACTTACCCATCTTTGGCTTGCCAAATACCATTGCTGTAAAATTGGAAGATGGGTCGCCAATGAGGTCATACCATTTTCCTTTTAGTCCTATTGTTTCAAATTGCATATTGGCAAAATCCATACTGTTCATAATGGCCGGCATTTCGGGAGCACCATTTAGTTGATTGCAGGCGCAACCCAATACTCCTTCGAGGCCGTTTAATTCTCTTTGTTCAATCAATAATGTTTTTTGTTTCTTATCACTAACAAATTCTCTCAGGTTTTTATAGGCTTGCTGCAGAGGGGCTTCATACACATCTCCTTTTTTCACCTTACGCTTTTTAGCAGCCGTTTCCATTTGCTTTACCAGTTTCATGGCTTTTTCTTTCATACCGACTTTACCGTTCAGGTTGATGTATTTTTTCAAAAGCTGTATGGAGGGGTATATCTTTTCCCCGCCCAATAAATCCGTAAACTCTTTTAATGTCTTTGTATTTATTTCCAGCTTTATCTTGGCCTTCATTGTATTGAAAGTTCTAACAAGACTATCCTGGATATATTTTACCTGGGCAGCATAAGCAGATGTTTTACGGATACGTTTTTCCAGAATAGTTTTTTGTAAACCATTAATGAAGTGGAGTAAATCATCCTTTGTTTTTGTCTTGCCATTCAGGTTTACAAAGCGGCGGATAAACCGCAGTTCTTCCGGAATCCGTTCTACCAACTGCGGACCATCTTCCGGTAAATCTTCTTCTGTACTCTTTTTATGCTTTGCCGGTTTTGTAATCCCCTGCCGCTTCATAGCCTCTTTGATGATTTCATCATGCTGTTTTCTCTCTGCATCTTTTCTCGTCTGTTTCTTTTCGGCTTTAGTGGTACTGCTGGTAAATTCGTTCAGTTTTGTCAGGTACATATCCACTGTTTTCTTAATCGGCTCACTGGAATGATACGACACCCAGCTTGCACCGTTATTGGTTGCCTTCAATACAAACTCATGGCCTTTTTTTAGTGCTTCAGGGAGTGATTTTAAATCAAATGAACCAGTCTTATTAAAGTAGTTATCTATTGTTATCATAGGATTGTATTTTATTCCCCTTTAGGGGTTAGGAGTTTATGCTGCTAATAATTCAAGTTCAAGTGCCAGTGCTTCTGCCTCCAGTTCAAGTATGGCTACATTGTCCGGGAGTTCTTCTTCCTCGTCATCGGGAGGAAGTTCTATTTTTTTACGGTTACTATATCTGCCTGCACCGGACTTGATATTTTTTAAATCAGATGAATGAATAGTAATAGAACATCCATGAGTTGTCTGCAAAATCTCCAGCAGCTTGTCAATATTCTTTTCCGGGAGCATGGCTACCATTTTATCAGACACCTTTTCAAAATTGTTTTTCTCCACTAACTCCAGGATATTCTTATCTAAATAAATATCACCACCCTTTGCCCTGGAAGCTGATATTATCAGTTTGAAGTGGTTACCTGCTCTGAAAAATGATAAGCCATTATTGGTAACGATTTGAGAGTTCTGCACCAATGATTTTACAATAGGTGCGGCTTTCAGTATTGGTACTACTACTTTATCCTGTACCTGTTCACCTGGATTCCAGTTCTCCGGCATGAGAATACCTTTTTTTGTTTCACCACTCATAGTGGTGTAGCTTACCAGTTTGCCTTTAAAATCAGAAAAGGCTTGCAATAAGTTGCCAGTAATGATATGACGGATCCGCCGGTCGGTATTGTTTTCCTTTGTGTATTTCTCCCACTCGGTAAGTAATACATTCATGCTGGGCTGATGCACATCTACACTGGCGCCGATGATGGCCATTATATCTTCTGAATACGAAGCCGGGATAGCCAGATATTTACTGCTGTTGGCAATTGCAATCCGTAACTTAATAGCTGACGGTGCATAAGGGTTTTTCTTTTTACTGTCTATTACAAAGCCAAGGAACACGGCAGGTACTAATTCATTACCTCCGTTATAAGTTTCAATGGGATATTTGATGTTGCGGCTGATAAAGAAAAAGCGAAATGCTTTCTCCAGGTATTGCTTGCGGTTATCAAAAGTCTTACGGAGGTTTTGTAGTTGCAGTTCCCTTGCACCATTTAATTCTTTTTCTCTTTCCACAACAGCCTGTCGCCATGCACTTTCTCCTTGCTTTTCTAAAATCTTCTGAACCTTCTTTTCATTGGGGATATTCTTTATCAGTTCATCATACTTTGCGTTGGTTTCAGCTTCTTCTTCCTTTAATCTTTCAGCTACCGATTCTTCATAATCTTCCACCAGCTTATCCTGTAAATTATGAGGGTCTTTGTCTTTCAGTGATTCATTGATAAGATTTTCCAGTTCTGTTTTGGTAAACGGCTTTTTCAGCACATTGGCACGGACGGTTTCCAGCACACTATCATCACCAAAGGCGCTATCGCTGCCCTTACCCATTTTAATCACTTTGGAAGAAACCGTTTCGGCTTCCAGGTTCATAGCTTCCACTTCCAAATCATAATCACCGATTTGTTTCAGGTATTCCACATAATCATTATAGCGTTCAGCAATCTCATTGTAAAAATCCTGCTGCATTTTAGTGGATAGCACAGCAACCCGGCCAGATACTTTATGTGCAGCATCTTCAACTACTGCTTCCCCTGATGAATCTGAACCGGCTGCTTTTAATTTCAGGGGGTCGTCTAATAAATCATTCACTTCTTTATTCTCCATCAGGTAATCCTTCATAATCTTATCGCCGTACTTATTCAAGAAGTCCGGTACGTCTAAAATTTTGGTGGATTGTTTCTGGTTAGAGGTTGTATTGGCATCCAGGGATTTTAATTTTTTCTGTAACATCATCATCAGTCTTTTCTCCGCTGGTATGGCAGATGTTACATAATCATACATCGGCTTTAATATTTGCCCGGTGCGGTTGATACGGCCTCTTTTCTGCACTTCGGTATTGATGTCAAGTTCTGCCTGCAGTACAATCATCACCCGTTGCCTTACCTGTTCTTTTGATACTTTGGCAGTGGGTATAGCATGTGCGGATGCACCTGTGCTGCCGGATTGGTTAATCATCAATACATCCACTTCGTTATTATTGAACTGCCGGAAAGCATCATTGGTATTGATTCGTTTTCTTGCCAGTATCAAAGCCTTGCTGCCTTTCCAGTTGAGTTGCAGTTCATATTTGCGGCCTGTAACTTCGGCAACACTGTAACCGGCATCTTTTATTTTCTTAATGATAATATCAATGGGTGAAATAGTAATACCTGTAGAGACATTATTAATCTTTTCCAGTATGCGGTGATATTCTGTCTGGGCTTCCGGCGGCAGTTCACTTAACTCAAATTTTTTGTGAATAGAATTGCCATCCACATCTTTTTCTGAATAACGCAGGATGCCGTCTAATCCCCGCTTTAATACTTCACTAAAATCTGCATTGATTGTATCTCCATCACCTACCGGCATTCCCTGTTCATTCTCCATTGATTCAATGAAGCTGCCCATCGTGGATGCAAATGCAATTACCGGCTTTTTGCCTTCCTTCAATCGTTTAATGGCCTGGTCAGCGACGGCTTCCGCTTTTAATGAAAAAAGCATCTGGTTTATTACCTGAAATACTTTGGAGAAATAAGGCTGGCTATCTACACCAGCTTGTGAGGTGCCTTCTCTCAGTGCAACTTCTTTGCCTTCGGCAACTGCAATCTTATCCAGTTCTTCCACCTGTGCATCCACAAAATTTGTCTGGAAGGCGATAATGTCACGGAGTATATCAGTAATATTATCGGCAATAGCACGGTGTTCTTCTGACTTTGCATCTAATGATAAATAATTCACTTCCACTCCTTCAAAACTTCTTTCCCTTCTTACCATTTGCCCCTCGGCTACAAGCTGAGATGATAATACTTCCTGTAATGCCACACCACCTCTTGTAATGGCTTCCACTAAATCATCTTTACTCATATTGCAATCAGCAATGGAAGTTTTCATGGCATAGATGGGCATATTATCCGGTCGCTTGGCAAAGGTTGCTGACAGGAACACCACACCTTTTGTTTTAGCAACCACACCTTGCAGAAATTCGCCTGTGTTAGATGAGCCACTTGAATTATGCGCTTCATCCATGATGAAAATGTTATCCTCTGCAATAGCCCGGAGAAAGTTGGGCTTTTCTGGTTTCTTTTCAGGTGAGTTAAACTGCGAATAAGTAGCCAACACAAAATCATATTGTGCAGGTACTGTTCTTGAACTGATGATGCTTTGCTGTTCGGTGAGTGATGGAGCCTGGTAAATCACTTCTCCATCTTCATCCTTAATATCTGTCTTGGATTCTTTGCTGTTTACAATTAATGGCTTTAAATGCCCGGAACCGATAGCCGATAAATCACGGTAGATGTCAGAGAATAGGTTTGCCTTTTCTGTGAGGAATAGCGGCTTCACTCCCTGGTTCACTGCATAGCGTATCATAGCTGCCGCCACCCGGCCTTTGCCTATGCCGGTCTGGTCACCGATAATCATACCTTGTTCTCTTGCTTCAATATTATAAATGGCCATAGCCACTGCATCAATCTGCTCGGCAGATAATACTTTACACAGTGCAGCTTTGTTAGGATATTTTAAACGGTGACGTACAAAATTGTCAATATCACCACTAACTTCATCTTTGATACTCAGCACAGCCTGCCTTGTTTCAAAAGCCATACTGTCGGGTACTTGTGTATTCAATACTACACAGCTTTCGGAGGCGGGTTCGTAAGGTGCGCCCAAAGCCTCCCCAAGCCCCTCCAAAGGAGGGGTTTTGAACAGCTTCATTAAATTGTGAGCTTCCTGTTCTAATGAAGAAATATTCTTTTTCATAGGTTCTGATTTTATTCCCCCTCTATCGGAGGGGGTTAGGGGGAGGCTCTCCATCACTCTTTCAAATAATTCAATAAAAGATTTTACTTCATAGTCTTTATCAGGATTGTAAACAGGAGCTGCACCAGATGCTGGTTGTTTGCGGCCATTAATCAAAATCAGGCGAACATCAAAAGATGTTCCCTGCCTTGAATAGAGTTTTGCGCCGTCAATATTGATTACAGCAGCAACATGGTAGCGGCTGTATAAATAATTAAAGAAAATTCTGTTTTTACCTGAAGTGATTCTTCCTTTCTCATCCCAGGTTGTATGGCCACCGATGATAATAGCCGCCTTTCCATTATCCGCCATAGAGTCCAAAGCCCTTAAAGCCATTACATGCTCTAAGGGTTTGATGGGAAAAGTATCAAACATAACTTCCGTTTCCATTTTTCCAAATGGTGGATTGGTCATTACAGCCATAAATGTCCGCTGCACATCAAAGAATGGTTTTGTTGCATCCCTTTGCCAGACATTGGCAAAGCCTTGTGTTTTGAGATTGTGATTGCGAAAATTATCCAGTTCATTCACATAAACCCTTTCAGGTTTGGCAGCAATAGTCAATAAGCCGTTACCTGCTGATGGCTCAAATGCAAAGCCGCCGTTGAACTGAAGTTTATCAATCTCACAAAACACACCGGCTAAATATCCTATTGGTGCAGGAGTGGAATATTGTTGCAGTAAAATACTTTGCGAAGTACGATGTGAAAGATTCACCTGGCTGTGGTAGAGTTCAACAATCCTGTCAAATCTTTCCTTTACCGTTCCCTCGCTATGTGCCAATAACCTTGCCCGGTTTACAATAGCAAGCTCCGTCAGCTCCTTCACTTCATTCTTATCAGTAATACCAAATGATGCGGCAAGCTTTTCTACGGAAGTTTTGTTATGCGACTTCTTAGTAGCTAAATCATATTCAATAGCGGCAACAAACTGTTCCTCTTTATTGTTTAAGCCATCCAATCCCAATAAGCCATCATCAGCAAAGGAATAATAACCGTCCCGTGTTACAATTACATGGTCAAGCAATTTCACCTCCATCATGGCGGCACTTTCTTTAATCTTTGCTGTCAGTTGTTCGTCTGCCCTGGATGGCTTTAAATTACCAGATGGGTGATTGTGTGCAATGACCATTGAAACAGCCAGGCTTTTCAGGGCAGTAGCAAGAATGATGCGTATATCAGCAACGGTTGCATTAATGGCACCTTTGGAATGTTTGTAGTAACCGATGATTTCATTTGCCTGGTTGAGATATAGAACAATAAACTGTTCCTGTAATTCCACTTCACCCTCATTGAAAGTATTCTTTATAAAATAAGCAGCATCTTTGGATGAAGAGATTTTACCAAAATCCCTTTGCCTGCTCCTTGTATAAGAAACAGCTAACTCCGGAACACTAACTTCCGGAGTTTCGCCAAGCACTACTTCAGGTACAGTTTGGTATCTCATTTTGTTCAGCCGATTGTTATCTTATTACCACCGGGGCATAAGCCAGGTTATAGCGGTCGTCCCAAACATTATCATACAATTCATTGCCATCAGCCCATTCATAAACAATAATGTCCTTATCCCTGGTTACTCTTTGAATAGCCCAAATAGCTTCAGCAGTTGATGCGCCGGTCACAGCAAAGCCATTGTAAATAATATTGGGAGTGGATTCGTCTATGCGGATAGGTTGTTTGATACCACCCCCACCACCGCCAGTATTCATTATTACTTTCAAGTCAGTCAACACACCTAAAATTCCATTCAGTATGCCTATTTCAGCATCCTGCTTTACTTCAGTAGCCGCACCTGCTACATTGCTTAACAGCATGGCATTGATGGCATCCCTTAACTGGCCGGCATCAGCAAGCCCGGCAGGTGTGGTTACATCAGCAAACTTGATATAGATGTTTTTCAATGCGCCTTCACCAATATCCAGCCGCACTACATCGTTACGGATAGTTTCAATGGTTTTTATTTGCAGCTTGCTTACCAGTATTACACTGCCTTTATTCAGAATCCGCAGCGATGCCCCGTCATTAAATATTTCTATTGCCATTGTTCATATTTTGATTGTCTGACCTGTTTTTCTTTATGACCTCTGCTATACCTTCGCCCAGCAGGGAGCCGATAAAGCCGCCCACCATTACATAGGCTACTGAATCCTTGTTTGCTTCTTTTGCATAGAGATAGGACAGCAGCGATGTAACAAAAGTGGCCGTAACTACAATTGTTTTTTCCTTCACAGCCATAGTGAAATTTTGGATTAATGTATGAGTTGGGAGGCAGCAAACCCGGATATAATGAGTAGCCCCAGGTTCTTCAACTTGCTGCCAAGCCGTTGTCGTTTATATTTTTTCTTGTAGAATTTTACCTGCTGCTCCAGCAGTTTCTGCTGTTCAATGCTCTGCCCAAATGATTTGTTCAGTTGCTGATGTAGTGAATCTTTCAATAGAATAACTGAATCTCTTTGTTCTATCTGTTCATGGAGGTTATCCGTTATTGCAGTCTGTATGCTGTCCTGCAGGTTTGTTTCAGTAATTAACTCATCAACCCTGTTTTGCAGCGAATCACACCCTTCAATAAAACTGGTCGTATCATGTTCTTCTTTATACACTCCCTGCTGGTCAATTAAATCATATACCTGTGTTTGCAGTTGTATATTTTTCCTTTTGGTTTTATCTAACGCTGTTTGCGTTTTTTTCAGCGATTCATTCAGTGCTTGTGTCCGCTGCTGAACAGAATCTATTTTTTGCTGGTATTTGATTTCTGCTTCCTGTGCTTTCTTTTCCAGTTCCGAAGCCTTGTAATCAGCAATTGAAACCGGAACAATAGCATCGGGGCAGCTTCTGTGAAAAAGCTGGCAAAAGGAAAAGCCGATAACGGCGCCGATTAAAAGGGTAAAAATTGTTTTAAAGTTTTTCATATCAGATTGTTGGATTATTATTGTCAATATTGGATTTTCGTTCAATGGAATAACCAAAGCACCCGGCACCTATCAAACTTGCAAAAGCGTAAAACATGAACTCCGGCACAGGTTTATTAAAGAACTGTTGGGCTATCCAGCTTACCATCAGTGCCAGCAACAGCAATGCGATTGCCAGTTCACGGAGATTGTAACAGCCGTTTTTGTCTTTGAATAATTCTGCAATGAACCGTTTCATCAGGTGTCTTTTACGATTTGATAGGTAGCGAAGCCGAGGGCTGTGGCAATGCCCAGCCCCACCAGGTCAAACATTAGTTTTTTTTTGCCTCACGGGACAATGCCCTCTCGTCAATCAGTGTGTAGGTAAAATCATTACCATAAAGTTGTTTGTGCCGCTGTGCCAACTGCATCATCAGGTTGAAGTCGTTGATGTTGGCGAACACCTGGCAACCGGCAGAATACTTTTCAACAAACTTTGTAGTGCCGTTAATGGATGCCCGATGAATATTGATGCCAAAAATGCCAGTTTGCTCTTTACCGTTGTTAAAATCCAAGACGGCATCACGGTCATAATCCCGGATTACTGTCAGTGGTCTTTTTTGTGTTAATGCAGTGTACTTGCCACGATGAATGCCGATGCCATGTGAACCTATGTACTGGCCTTGCTTTACAATAGCTGTGCCTTGTGGGTTCATCAGGTTACGCAACCAAAATGTTCCCGGATCTGTTGTTGCAGGGCTTTTATGGTATTGCCAGTCGCCTGCGGAGTTTTTGTAAAAGATATTAAGGGTATCATCAAAACTGTTAGGCACAGTATTGTTTGTACGGATGCCCACAATATTGAGTTCAAAAGGACGGCTGTAGATTTTATAGCCTCTTTCGGTCATTGTTTTCAGTATGGATTGTAACATATGGTTGGATTTATTTTTTAATAGATTGATTAGCTGGCTTTGGATAAGTTCAGGTCTGGTTCGTAGTTGCGAATCCATTCCTTTACATTAAAGCCGGGAGAGATTGAACCAGGCTCCAATTCGTCATGCCCGACAATCGCAGCACTTGGGTATTTGATGGAGAGTGCCACGATTTTATTAAACAGGGCTTCTTCCTGGTTAGGTGTTTTAGTGTCGCCAAGTGTGCCGGATTTGTTCCTGCCGCCTGCATAGGCAATGTGTATGGCTTCATTATCCGCCTTCTCTACATTCTTTACGATGGCGGCATCGGCATGTACTTTTTTTATCTCGCCGGTTCTTTCCACTACATAATGATAGTTGCCGTAGAATTGAGAAATCTTCGGGTCAAATGTTGCTGTACTGTGTACTACTATGTACCGGATATGTCTTTTCATGTGTATTGTATTTTATAATTGTGTTACTGATTTTGTTTGCACCAAAAAGTGCTTGCCGTTGTTTTCAAATAAAGTGTAGTCAAGCCTCTTGGTTACTTCGTTTCCCAACACCATTTTAGCAGGGACATTTATTGCCTGGTTCGCATTTACCCAGATAGTTGTGGGCTCAATGGTTACAATGCTCACACCATCAAAGCCGTCTAAGCTCCATTTCTTCCCGTCAAATTGTAATCCCATTCGCAGGAACTCAAATCGGATTGCCTGTTTCTGGTCTTCTTTGCTGAATGTATTCAGCAGGGCATTTACGAGTGTCTGCCGCACACCGCCGCCAATGCGATAGTTTTTAAATTCACTGCTGACTTCTTTATAATCATCCTTTGATTTGAGCCGTTTTAATAATTGAATGGTCAGGTTAAAATCTTTCTTGGTAGCTGCTGCAACAAATTGTTTAGCCAAACTATTGTTGCCATTTTCGCTGTTTACTTTCTGACCCTGCATTAATACATTGTAGGTGCTTTGTTCAATCGTTGCAGGGAACTTTAATTTCTTTAGTGCTGCTGTCATTTCAGCACCAAAATCTCCATCAGCGCCATAGCGGGGAAGGATTTGCTTACCATATTTGGCAATCAATGCTTCCTGTAAAGCCCTTACTTTTTCTCCCTTGCTTCCCCGTTTGAGTGGAAACCCGTCTTTGCTAACTGGCGGTACTTCCAGATAAGGATTATCATAAATTACCTGCGGCTTTGGTTTAGGTTTGGACTTCGGTTTTATCACAGGTTGATAGACCGGGGTATCAACATAAACAGGTTTGGAGTCTTCTGTTATTTTCTTTTTGAACGATACATCCGGTTCATCATTATTCTTTACCTTTTTCTTTTTGTAATACTGCCAGCCAAAATAACCCAGGATGCCTGCTGCACCCACCGCCAGGGTGGTTATTACTATCCGCTTCCGCTTTTGTTTTTTATTGGGTTGATTCGTTTTCATAGTTATGTTTTCGGTTTTTTTGCAACGATGTTCATCATAGCAGCATACTCAAATACAGTGAGTTCGTCTTTAATATCAGCCATCAGGTCATCATCATATTCTTTTTTGTATGCCGCCGCCACTTGTGCAAATGCCGTCTGCGTGGGTATTTCCATGAACACTGCCTTTATAGCATCTTCATCCGTTCCATAAGGCAGAAAACCCCAGGTATTCTCGTTGAATGCAGACCTTAATCTTTTTGCCCACGATAAAAATTGTTCGCCTGTCAGTGCAGGCTGCTGTAATGCCTTACCTCTTTCCGGTTTTACAGACAGGATGGCCAGCATTTCATTGTACTCAGCAGAAGTCAGTTCATCCTGCATGTCTTTCATCAAACTGCTGGAGTAAAGTCTCTGGTAAGAATTGATAACTTTCCTGAAATATTCCTTGCTTGGTATTGCCCTTAATACTTTACGAATAGCTTCTTCATCTGTCCCCCACCCAAACCACATATCGTTTTCAAAAGCCATTTTCAGTTGCTTGGCATAAGTGGCTTCATTGCCTTCTTCATAAGTTTTCTTTTCTTCAGAATAAGACTTAGCCCGGCGGACCAGTTTTCTGCCAATAAAGAAACTCCCACCCAGCACAATCACTCCGAGTATGCCATACTTGATTTTTTCCTCAAGGGTAAATTCGTCTTGCTGGTGGATGGAAGTTTCCTGGTTCATAGGATAGGATTAACACAAAATGAAAACAACTAAACGCCGAGATATTTTTTTGCCAAAGCTGTTTTTACCGGGTCATTCATTATGGTATGCGCCAGCTTGGTTAATTCTTTCTGGCTGAGTTTGCATGCCAGCGTTGTCAGAGCAGTCATCTTTGCATCAGCCTCGCTTTCAGTTGTTGCTTCAATAGAAATGTCGTACTGATATTTTTTCATTGTTATGGATTTTTTATGTTGAGTAATTCTGCAACAGGGTTTACCTGCGTCGGATCAGCCATCAGTTGATTGAGAATGCCAATCACGGCCACCATCTGGGGTTCATCAAAACAGTTTTGCAGTTGCTTTAATGTGGCGATGTATTGCTGTTCTTCTTCGGTTAATGCTGCGGTATCAGCTTTCTTCTGAAAACTGGCTTCGCCCTGGGGCTGCGGTGTTTCTAATTGTTTTTGTTCCTTATTACCAATACCTGACAGACCTAAACCGCTTAATACATCCGCATTCTTTTCAGCCAGCCTGCCCAGCACGGCGGAGCCGAGTTCTACCAGGTCAATATTTTTTAGCTTGTGCTTATCGTTGGCAGACAGCTCCAGTTTTTCTTCCAGTTCGTCAATGTAATCTTCCGCTTCTTCCAGTTTTTGTTTGGTTTCAGTCAGCTCTTCCTGCATCCGCTTTACTTCATGCTCCTTATCCCTGGCTGTTAATTTTTCCTGGATGATGTTTTCAATATCACCAAGTCCGTTTAATCCCTTGTCGGGCTTATGCTGTTTTACATAAAAGCAATACTGGTCATTACGGGGCGACAAGTTGGAGTTGTAAATGACAATGCGGATTTTCTCTGTATCATCATTCATATAATATTCATAGTTCTCAAAATCTTTCGGGTCTTCCGTTTTGGGAACAACCTTCAGACTGTCCACAAAAATTTCATAAGGTTTGGCATGTCCCTTTGCTGTCATATCCTCCAGGTAATGCCGCAGCTTATCAATCTTCAGTTGGTCGTAATTATCGTGTGTTATGGGCATGGTTTGGTTTCGTTTGGTATTACCTGAATAAATCTTGCATGTTGGGTAATGATGGTGTAATTCCTTATCCGTATTTCTCCCCGGTGTTCATAATGCAGTTCGTTCACATTTTCGGTTGTAACATCAAATACACCACTATCACTTTTCACCGCAATGCTTTCTGATGGTTCAAGCAGGATAAACAACTGGTTTCCGGCATGAACTTTCAGCTTTGCCTTTGATAGTAGCACAAAATGCCTGAACTGGATGCTGTAATCATCCCCGTAACCAAGTTCTTTCATGCGCCTCGCTATGTATTCCAGTGCCAGGTTGGTTGTCATTGTTGCTGATTTGCTTTTCTTTCAATCCAGATATAAAGCAATACCTTATAGCTCACATCTGTTTGGAAGTATTCACCAATAGCATCCTTGTACTGTCCGTTAATAACAGAGCAGTCACAAATATTTAATGGGTCTTCTTCCCGTTTTGTTCCGTGTGTCCAGTGAGTGAAATAATCAAAATTGTTACCATCCGGCTGGTCAACCTTCTTTTCCATCATAACCGGAGAAGGGATTATTTTGATTTCACCTGCCCCGATATTAATATCTTTTTCAAAAATTTCTTTTGAATAGAATATGTCTGGTTTCTCACTTATACTGAGCTGTACCACACCCATCAGGTTATTTCTTCGCACCAGTTTTGAAAGCTCCTGCGCCGGTATAAAATATCCCGGTACATTCAATACATTCAAACCTGTTTCAATGCCAACGATTTTATGTGCATCTCTTGGCAATTTTACCTGGAAGAAGTTTTGCTGGCCTCTTTTGCTGATACTGATAGCTTGTATGATAACCTGTTCCTTCATCATTGCAGCACACATTCTACATACAGTGAAACCCGGTAAGGAACAAATGCGGCACGACTGTCGTTACTGTCTTTGTATTCCACTTTAATAGCTCCGTTACCTGCTGGCTGGTTGCCCAAATCATAATAGCGGTTGTTGGGAGAAACATTGATGCCCGATAAAAGCAGTTTGCTTTCATAGTTCTCAGGGAAAATTTCCTCTTTGTTGATTTCTACTTTCTGCGAACCCCGGTAGTACAGCAAATCATCCTTATCAGATGTAAACAGTATTCCCTTTACGGAAACAATATTTTTATCCAGTTCAAATGTTTTGCTGAATATTTTACCGGCTTCGGTTACAGCAATATCAAATCGCTTCTTTACAGTTTGCATAGGGTACGGATTATTCGGATTTGTTTTTCAAAATCAATTACTACCGGCGGAGAGTTATTACCCATCCCTCTCCGCCGTTTTAACTTTCAGCTTGCGCCTCAAGTTAGTAGTAACTGAAACTCTTAATCTGTTTTACGGAGTGGTAATAGTGCCGTGCATGGCCGCATAGATGTAGGTGTTCTGCGGTATGCCCTCCATTGTACCGAGTTCCACTGTCATTTCAATCAGCACATCATCATGGATGAGCCTGGGGTTTGCCAATTTGTAATACCCCAGCGGCACATTACGGTTGTTACCTGATTTAAAAACAGCATTGCTGGTTTCCGGCACAATCTGCTTCTTATTGCTTTTCAGGTTGAACTCACCGTTGGCAATCGCAGGAAATTCTTCCAGCCCTTTATAATTCGTGGCAATTACTTTGTCCTTGCTGGCATCAGCAGATGTACCGGCCAGCAGGATGATACCGCTTGCCAGGAATGCCTGGTTCTTTGGCAATTTGGAATTGCTGATATTACGCAGGCCGATTTCCTTGTCATCCTGCGTTTCAAACAGCTTAATAGTTTTGGAAGTAACCGGTTTAATGGAATAGATGATGCTGTCGGCCAAACGCAGGTCGCCTTTTACCAATGCTTCTTTGATATGCACCGGCAGCTCGCCAAAGAATTTTTCCATTTCAGCCCTTGAACCTTTGCTGGGTGAGCCGGTGTTGGATAATTTGGAAACCATACGCAAACGCTGCACAGGGTTCATTTTACGAAGTGCGCCGAGCAGTTCACCGTCATCTACACCTTCCAGTCCGAGCAATGCCCCCTGGTTGTTGTATTCTTCAATACCTTCTAAAAGTCCTAACATAAAATTTGGATTTGCCCCCTAACCCCTGAAGGGGAGTTAGGAGAGATTATTAATTGAATTTGATTTTACTTTTCTTATTCCCCTTTAGGGAAGGGGTTAATACAGCCTTTCTTCCCACTGGTCATCTTCTTCCATTTCAGGCATCACTGCGCCGGTCATTTGCTGAAACTGCATACCACTTTCTATAAGCTGGTTCTCTATGCTCTCCAGCGCATTCAATCCACCACTCAGGTCATTGTTGTAATTGAAGTATTGCAGTTCACCCATACCGTTGGTTGCTGCTGCGGCTGATTTTTTCTTGATTATTTTGTCCAGGTAGAGCTTCTCAGAGAAATTTTCTTTGTACGCCATCAGCCTTTCTTTCACGCCATCCAGACCTTCCAGGCCGTTCACAGCTTTGCTTTTCTGAAAACCATTGGCTGCCATTATGCCGATACCCAGAAGGGTGAGCAAACGGTTTTGTGTGTAGTGGCCGGTGCCTGTTGTTACCAGACCAATGGCGAGTGATGGCCTCCCGATTGCGGACCCGATTAAGCCTCCACCAAGCACTGCTACCAGCAGATCCTTTCCGGTTTCCAGCACCGTGTTTTTTACATTGCCTTTTGTAGGCAGTTCTTCATTCATGCCTTTCAGAAAGTTTTTCTTCCGGGCATTACTCTTGTATTGGTTTTTCTTTTTTGACATATTTAATTTTTTGTTTGTTAAGTGTACGGATTGAATCAGAGCAGGGCTATTGCTTTTTTCTTTTGATGTTTGGGGCTATTTCGTTTGTGGTTTTTTCTTTTCTTATAATGAGGTGTACCAGATAGGCCATTACCGGGTGGTGATGATTTGTTTTGTGTTTTACCACCCTTCATCATGGCATAGCCAATCCCGATGATGGTTAAGCCACCTACTCCAATAGCCACCGGTTTCAGCCATTTTTTATTTTTCTCCCAAAAGCCGGGATTATCTCCGGGGTTATCTGTGTTTTCTTTGGTGGTTACATTGTTTTCACTTGTAGTAACCGGGGCAACTTCATTCTTTGCTTCCGATGTTTGGCCGGGGTTTGTTTTTACCAAGACAGTGTTCTCTGGTTCATCAGTAACTATTGCATCGGACTGTGAAGTATTTTCCTGCACATCAGCATTGCTTTTTGTAATTACAGTTGGTAAAATCGGCTGCGTTGCACCGGATGGAACAGGGGTGTCATTTTCCGCCACTTCATTTTTCTTCTCATCAAAATCTTCCGCTTCTTTTGTTTTCTTCTGAAAGATATTACCCACATCTTTCAGCATGGCTACAATCCCTGCAATCACCCCCGCAGCCGCAGCAATCGTACTCATGGTGATGGGTTCACCAAGCTCTCCAAACCCCTCCATCCCGTTGATGTTTTCATCATAATATATTTCTGTTCCGAGCAGTTCGGCCATAGGGGTATATTCATTCATATACTGCACAGCATCTGTATCAATCACCCCAAAACCCTCCAGTCCGTTTACGGCTTTGTCTTTGTTTCCTTTTCCTCCCAGGATGGCTTTCTTTAAATTTTTCGGGTTGCCGCCTGCACCAAAAAATATTTTTTCCAGTTTCATCCGGGTATTTACCAGCTTTTGAAATTTTGCGGGGTCAATACTTTTTGCGGATGCCTGCTGTGGTGTAAGGTAGCTCCAGCGTAACCTTCCCGCTGTATTCTTGATATTGAGTTTCATACTGGCAAGTATGCCATTGCGGAGAAGTACGGTTGCCGGGTTTACCTTATTCACCACATTCAGGATTTTACCAAAGGGTTTTTTCTTTGGCTTCTTTCCATTGGATAATGGATTTGGTGTTTGCACAGGATTTGGGTCATTACTTTTTGTCAGCAGTGCTCCTTTCTTTTTAATAAGGGGCAGTTTTTTTTTCACAGGCACAGGTGTTCTGGCTTTTACTGGTAAGGTCTTTTTGCCGCCACTCATTTTGCGCTGGATAAGTTTGCCCAGCTCTGCCATGCCATCACCGGCTCCGTTTATTTCAGAGCCATCATCAAATCCACTGAGATATTGTAAGTCCATAGGATAATCTTTTTTTTCGCTAAAGGGTACTTCGTAATTGAACCGGTCGGTTACACAATCCATAGTGATATAACCATTCTGAAAAGGCACGACGGGGTAGATATGCTGGAAGTAGTCACGGTGGTACTTTGTGATACGCAGCGTATGGGATATGCCAAGATTGGACAGGATACTGGATATAAAAACGGAATAACAGTCGCAATCTACCCCGGTGAATCGGTCGTGCCAGGCTCTTGCCGGGCTTCTTATCTGCTCATAGCCCGTTGCATCTTTTTTGTAATTGATGTGTTCATAAACAAAGTGCCAGATATTTTTACAGCTTTCATAGGTACTGTTTGCTTTTAGTTGTTCAGCCAATTGTTTTGTTTGGTCGAGTGTTTCATTCACCACTTTTGGGATAAAAGCAACCGTGTGATAGACATTTGCATTTTTGCGGATGGTGGAATTGTTGCCCTCTGCTATTGGAAACAGATGGTCGTATTCCTTGCCGCTTTTTATATGTCGTCTTTTATTGGCTTCCACACTTTACTTTTTAATCGTTACTTCAGTGTTTGTTTCATAAGGCAGTTCTGTCCATCCCAGGCTTACAGTCGTCATAACTTTCAGTGTCAGCTTCACCGGTTTTTTATTCTGAATGTTTTTCAGCACATCACTTGCTACGGAAAAGAAACTGGTAACCGGAATGGTAACTAACAGCTTGCTGATAACCACTTCACCATAGGATGGAATTTTTATATCCTTGTTCACCGCCTGGCTGCTGCCCACTGTGGTGCCATTGCTGATTAGTTTAACAAAGGGGAACTTTATAGAGAAAGTCCCCTTTGTTGGGTTTTTCAACAGGACATCAACACGGACAACGATAGCGTTCCAGGTTACCTGGTAGAGGTTAGCGGTTGGAATGATTTCCAGTTCAGCCTGTGTTTTTTTCAGCTTCTTTACATAGCCATACACAGCTATCACACCTGCGCCTACCAATGTGCCGGTTAATATTTTTGCAGTGGCACTCATTACTTGTTCTTGCTTTTTCTCCCCAAGTAATCAGCGGTAAGTTTGTAGCCCAGCCAAATTGCGCCGCCAATGGCTGCTTTAAGGGCATAGTCCAGCAACCCTACAAAATCAAGATTGGCCAAGAACACTACTCCGGTGAGCAGTATGCTGCTGGATGTGCTGTCGCTTGTTGTTTTAGTTTCCATAGAAAATATTTTAAACTGCTTGTTTTAATTGTTGTATCGGTACTACCAGTGCAATTTTTTGCGGAACACCAAGTGCGGTGAATATGCCTGTTACCTGTTCTATGGTAAAAAACATTTTCGTTTTGTTACTGTATGCCGGGGCTTTGGTATCAATCCACCTCTTCATGGTTTTGGTACTTACACAGTAAATAGCTGCCAAGTCCTTCATGCGGTAGTGACGGATTATCAAATGGCCCTGCTCATCATAATATGGTTTTGGGGTACGGGTCATTGCTTAATTGTTGCATAGTTGCTGAATAGCTACCACCTGGAACAGGCTTAATAATCCCGGCGTTTGCTTATCAATAAAATATTTTCTCCAGTATTGGTAATTCTGAATGGTGGGTTCTTCGCTGAACTCCAGCACCGCTTCCGCCATTGCCTTCAGTTCTTTTTTGTAATTCGGTAATGATTCCCTTACGGATTTTATTTCATCATACCATGCTTTTGTACCGGCAAAGCCATTTTCGTTTGTACGGTCCAGCCATACAGATGGCAGCGGTACATAGCGGCTGCTGTTCTTGCTGATGTAATACCGGGTAAGCAATACCCTTTGGCAGAAAATGGAAAATGCTTTTTCAGGATGTTTTGCCAGCCGCAGGTATTCTTCAATCTTTTCTTTTGCTGTGTCAATTTCCTTTTGTGAAAATTGTGTACAGTTCCAGAGGCTGCTGTAAGCAAAGTTCCATGCTGTATTTACTAATGGGGCTAATTCTGTTTGTGTGTCCTTTAACCCTTTTACAACCCTCATGGTGGGTCTTGTTGTCTTTTGATTTCGTAATGCCTGTTGTCTCATCTTTTTTATTTTTAGTTTGTTATTTTCGATTGACAACACAAACATACTATGGGGCAAAGGGGTCACTTTCCACTTTGAGCAAGTTTCGGTAAGTTGTTGAAAGAAGTTGTAAGTAATTGTAAGTTTCGGATGATTTTGTCCGATTCTGTCTAATGAAAGTTTTGCGTGGAACCGTATAAATAAAAAACCGCTTTCAAAGAAAACGGTCAAGTATTAAAATAAATAAGGTGCTTATCAATCAAACAACTCCATTTGTGCTTTTTCTTGTAAGTATTGCCGCATTCGTGTATCTTCTAAAAAAGAAACATTTTTCACTTTGTCATATAAATTTAAAAGTCTGCTCTTGGCTCTCCTAATTACAGTGTCATAATCCATTGGAATTATTCTTACTGCTCCATCTTTCTCTGTTCTCTCATCTGATTCATGAGCTTCTAATTGTGAACCAAGTACAAAACAAATGACTTTTGAATAAGGCTTTAGTAATCCTTTATCCATTAATTCTTTTACATATTTCCATGCCTGATTTTTTTGTTCATTGCCGATTGGAATTTCAGGTTTTTTTAGTTCAACAATAGTTAATCTGTCTATACCAATTTCTCCACCTTCGGAATCAAATTTTGAAAAACTATATAATCCTACTGAGCCATCTGGAAGAATTGCAAAATCAGGTCTATTCCGTGAACCTTTTATTTCATTTTCACCGAACAGGGTTTGAATCACATTTGTCATGCCCTGATTGGATGTAAAATGTATTGTTTCGTATTCAGGGCCGAATATCCATAACCCCCTATGGAATAAGGGTTGTAATTCCTGGACTTCATCGGAATTTTTATTTAAAACTTTAGACTGTAATTTTTCAAGCAAGGTGGTTCTGTATTCTATCTCATCCAACACAATTTTTGCAAAATCAATATCCCATTTTTGAAGAATTTCTGTAAGGCTATCCAATTCTTCAGGTGAGGAGCTTGCTAATACAGAGATTAATTGATACTTGGATTCTGTATTTTCTAAATTAGCTAACAATGCGCCTAATTTTTCCAGGTCATCCATTCCTATTGACGGGCATTCTTCCTGTACATTTTTTATAAATTTTTCCCATTTTTCACGACTGACTAACCCCATCCTTTTTAAGGCCGGTTTATTGGATTCTTCTATGGTTCTAAATGATTCTTCTCTTTGCTCTTTCGTCAATCTAAGGATGTAATTGCGTATTGATTCCTGGACTAATGGAAAGGATTTTTTGTATTTGGTATTGGTCTGAAGGAAAACCGTCCAGTCGGGTGAGACAGCTTCTTCCAAACAATCAGCATTAACAATGAAAATGTAACGTTTAGCCGCAACTCTTCTTCCGTCAATCAAATGTTCGCTGCCACTACCTTTCCATGTACATTCGCCAACCAGCCTTCTTTTTACATGCCATGCAATTCCATGTTGTTGTGTAGTCCTGTCAGTTGATTGTACATCAATTACTGTTATTTTTATAGTACCGACTTCATCTACTAAAAGATTAAAAGTTGTGATGTTGGTCTCTGGAATATCAGAAAAAGTAATTTCTACACCATTCAATTTAACTTTAAAGTGAGGGTCAGTTAAAAACCTCATGCCTATTTCCATCCTTGCCTCATCGGCAGATAAAAACGGTTTAAGAGAGTAATCAAGGTAAACTTCTGTACCGTGTTGGCTTGAAGTTACTGTTTCATTTATTTTTTGAAAAGCCAATGTATTTGATGGATCTTTAAATACTTTAAAACTATTCTCCTTACCATCTCTTGATGTTTTGACGAAATAAGTCTCCCCAAATGCGAAGCCAGCTAACCTGCCTTTCCCATTTTTTCCAAAGGCAGGTCTTTTTGCAATTAGATTTTTAAATTCTTGAGGAATTTCAGCATACCCACCTTGTTCTCTTGCTCTGTTGTAAGCTAAAGTCCTAAACCTTTTATTAAATTGAGACTCTGACATGCCATGCCCATTATCTTTTATAGAAAATGTTTGTCCTTCTTCCTCTGGCCATTGAATTTCTACTTCTGTAGCCCCTGCATCCCATGAATTAGCAATTAGTTCCATAATCGCCACCTTCACATCACTGAATATTGATGTTCCAGCAAAAGATTCTAAAAACCTATCATCAAAAAGGGCATATTGCTTCTGACTCATTCTGAAAATTTATTACTAAAGATAATTTTGTTTTTCTAATTGTAGTTTAATCCACTACTTTGCCCGGTAGTCCCAACCTGTCAAAGATAATTGCTACTTGTTTGGCATTATATAACCTGCCTACTTTTTCACCAATTGCCTCATTGTGCCTGACAATCCAGCTTTTCATAGTGCGGTTGGTTATGCCATAAATGTTTGCCAGCTCTGTCAGGCTGTAGGGCTTTACTTCAATTGTGTTGTCTGTAATACTCATCGTGGTTCGTTTTGTCTGTTAATAAATCCGGGTCAGTAGTAATTATCCTTTCTTATCCATAGTAGGCCAAATAATCAGCATGTTCAATGGCAAGCACCGTACACAATTGTATTACGCCCAACTTTGTTTTGCTCATAAAATCAGCCAGTAATCGCCGCATCAGTTGCGGGTTTTCTTTGGGTACGTCTAATTGTTGTGGCTCCCGCCTTCTTATTTTCTGGTCATTGAATTGCTGTACCAGGTATCGCTTCTGATTGGCAGTAAGCAATCCTAAATCATCAGCCCGGTACAGCAGGGCAATCATACTTACTTTCCATTTGCGTTTTAGTTCGCCGAGCAGCGGCAGGGTGATGCCATCTTTAAAGTCTTTCAGAATATCTTTTGCAGGCATTAAAAATTCAGCAGCAAAAACATTGGCTTCATGGTTAATATCCCTGTCATGCGGTACTACACAAAAGGTGTGCATGATTAAATGCCCCAATTCAAAAGCCAATGAAAATCGTTGCCTGTCGCCCAGCAGGTTTTTATTAAGGAAGATGATTGGGTAATTATCATCAGTAAGCATACTACGGCTGTCAACCCTGTCTGTCCAAAAATCAAAACTGCTGATAATGATGCCCTTTTCTTCCAATATCTTACTCAGGTTCTCAACCGCACCGGCAGGTATATTCCATTTCTTTCTTACAAGTGTTGCAATTTTCTCCGGAGTATTCGTTTCATCCACCATATACAAAGGCAGTTCAGGAACTGCTTGTTCCATAGCACGGGTCACCGTTTGCACATGGCGGCGGATGATGTTCATTTGCGCCTCAATGGGGGTGATAAGTTTGGCAGGTACATTCTTCCGCTTGCGGTAGCTCAGGTTCACCGGCATTATTTCGCCTTTCTGTAAAAAGAAATGCGGGGGATAGTTGGTAGCATCTGAAAGAGCAACCAGGGTTTCTTCATCTGCGACAGTATCGCCATGCTCCAGCCGGGAGATATTGGCCTTGTAGCTGTTCAGCTTCTCCGCCAGGTCAGTCTGGGTAAGCCCCCTGGATTCCCTTGCCAGTAAAATCATGTTTGGATTAATCGTCTGTGTCATAGTTCCGTTCTTTTGTTGGGGGGACAAACATAAAAATAAATTCTGCATATTTTTAAAAAAAGTCTCATAATGTGGATAAATTACTAAAAATAGTAGTTTTACGATTCGGATACAATTAAGGAGTTATTAGGGATTATTCAGGGAGGGATTGAGAATGGCTGAGGGGCATTGCAGAATTTGACTGTCAGAACATTATGTGCCAGTAACCGCTGCATTTTGAGTAAATTGCAAATAAACCGAAACTAATATAACAGATAATGCCATTAAACTGGAACGAAATAGAGATAACGGCAGTATTTTATTAAAAAAGATACATGAAACTGGAAATAATCAAGCCCATTAAAGCCCTTAATAAAGCCTACCTGAAGGAAAAGGTAAGCCGTAACCATATAGAATTATTCAAAAAAAATCTTCAACAATTACTTAGCCGCATTAACGAACAGGAAAGCGAAGAACACCTGAAAAATGTAATAGCCGATTTTTTAAAAGATACCTGGTACAAAGATCAGTTTGAAATAAATACCAAAGACAGAAATGATTTGGTCGTACATACAGGCAAAACAACCAAAGATGCAGTAGGTGTTATCCTTGAAGTTAAAAAGCCTTCTAATAAGACAGAAATGGTAACAGTAGCAAAACCAAACATAAAGGCTTTGCAGGAACTGATTTTATATTATTTACGGGAAAGGGTTGACCACAATAATACCGATATAAAACACCTGGTCGTTACCAATATTTACGAGTGGTTTGTGATAGATGAGGTTTGGTTTGAGAAAAATGTTTTTAGAAACAGCAAACTAAAAAAGGATTATGAGAACTGGAAACTGAGTGGCAAAGACACTAAATTCTTTTATGATAGCATCGCCAAATCTTTTTTGGATGAAGTGGCAGAAGAAATGCCTGCTACTTATTTTGATGTTCGTACTTACGAAAAGTATGTGACTAATACCGATAAAAAAGATGATACTAAGCTGATCGGGCTTTATAAAATATTATCACCAGCACATCTCTTAAAGCAGCCTTTCATCAACGACAGTAACAGCCTTGATACAAAATTCTATACTGAACTATTACATATCATCGGGCTGGAAGAAATAAAGGATGGCGGTAAAAAACTCATAAAACGAAAAGCAAAATCTGACGAAGCTTCTTTACTGGAGAATACGATTATAAAATTAGAAGACAAAGATGCTTTACGCAACATCAGCAATCTTTCAGCATTTGGCGCAAACAAGGAAGAAAGATTATTTAATGTAGCACTGGAGTTATGTATTACCTGGGTAAATCGGGTGCTGTTTATTAAACTACTTGAGGCCCAACTGTACAAATACCACAAAAGCAATTCAGCGTATCTTTTTCTAAATAGCAAATTAGTATTTGATTTTGATGAATTGAGTAATCTTTTCTTTCAGGTATTGGCAGAAAAACCGGAAAGCAGGCGCAACCACATACAAGAAAAATTCAGTAAAGTACCGTATCTCAACAGTTCTTTGTTTGAACGTATTGAACTGGAAAGACAAACTATTAACGTCAGTGAATTAGATAACCGCTTGCAACTTCCTTTGGCAAACACTACTGTTTTAAAAGACGATAAGGGGAAACGCAAAACCGGCACTTTGCCAACCCTGCAATATCTCTTTGAGTTTTTGGATGCTTATGATTTTACAAGCGAAGGGGGCGAAGAAATACAGGAAGAAAATAAAAACCTTATCAATGCTTCTGTATTGGGGTTAATTTTTGAAAAAATAAATGGCTATAAAGACGGTTCTTTCTTTACACCAGGGTTCGTAACGATGTATATGTGTAAAGAGACCATTCGCAGATCAGTATTGCAAAAATTTAATGACACCAAAGGATGGAGCTGTGATACCCTTGATAGTTTGTATAATAAAATTGACGATAAAAAAGAAGCCAATAAAATTATTAATAGCCTGCACATTTGCGACCCTGCTGTGGGCAGCGGACACTTTTTAGTAAGTGCCTTAAATGAAATGATTGCCATTAAAAGTGAGTTGAAAATTTTGCAGGATGCGGCAGGTAAATCATTAAGGGATTATCATGTGGAAGTGGTGAACGATGAATTGATTATTACGGATGAGGACGGTAAATTATTTGATTATAACCCTCAAAACAAAGAAAGCCAGCGCATACAGGAAACCTTATTTCATGAGAAGGAAACTATTATTGAAAATTGTTTATTTGGCGTTGATATAAACCCCAACTCTGTAAAGATTTGCCGCCTGCGTTTGTGGATTGAACTGCTGAAAAATGCGTACTACACCCCGGCAAGTAATTACACAGAATTAGAAACCTTACCCAATATTGATATAAACATTAAATGCGGCAACAGCCTTATCAGCCGCTTTGCTTTGGATGCCGACATAAAGAGTGCATTACGCAATAGCAAATGGAGTATTGATAGTTACAAAGTGGCTGTGCAAACGTACCGTGATGCCGAAAGCAAGGAGCAAAAAAGAGAAATGGAAGAATTGATTGATGCCATAAAAAAAGATTTCAGAAGCTACATAAGCCCCAATGACCCGAAATATAAAAAGCTATCTAAGCTACGGGGTGATTTATTTAACCTTAGCCAGACCAAAGAATTATTTGACGAAGGAAATAAAAAAAGCAAAGACACTAAAAAGAAGATTGAACAATTAAGTAATGAAATAACAAAGCTGGAAACAGAAATTGGTGAAATAAAGAATAATGCAATTTATGAGAATGCTTTCGAGTGGCGGTTTGAGTTTCCTGAAGTATTAAATGATGAAGGTGATTATGTTGGGTTTGATTTAATTATTGGTAATCCTCCATATGTCTTTGGTGGCAACGAAGGGATTTCAATTAAAGCAAAAGAACTATTCAAGGAAGCCTTTAAGAGTGGTTCTGGGAAAATCAATCTTTTTACTCTATTTATTGAGCAATCATTTAGACTTTTGAAAAATTCTGGGAATTTTTCATTTATTATTCCAAATACTTTTTTACGTGTAACATCTTATGATGAATCCAGAAGACTACTAATACAGAATCACAAAGTTTATAACATTTATGACTTTGGTAATTCCGTTTTTGAAGATGCAATTACAACTGCTGTTGTAATAATAGCCTCCAAAGAGACATCAGATAAAAATCATGAAATTTTAATAAATAATAATGGGGTACTCAATAGTATTAAGCAAAATGAAATTGCTGATTCAAATTATCTTATCGCATTAAATATTGATCCTCAAAAGAAGGCACTAATCGAAAAATTAAAGAAGACAGCAATTGATTTAGGAAGTATATGTGATGAACTTATTTTTGGAGTTGTAATTACAATGAATAAAGATGAGGTAGTTAGTAAAATTCCTAAACCTGGATGGAAGCCTTTTTTAGAAGGGAGAGATATTGGAGCTTATTATATTAAACCCATTCATAGTTACTTAAACTATTCGCCGAACCTTTTGCATAGAGCAAGAACAAAAAAAATATTTGAAGCTCCTGAGAAACTAATCATTCAACGTATTACAGGGGGTAACCAGCCATTAAAAGTAGCTTATGACAATAACAAATACTATAATAAAGAGTCCATAAATAACATAATATTGAAGGAGGACTGTTTATATAATGTAAAATATATTTTGGCCTTATTAAACTCAAAACTTCTTAATTGGTTTTATACAAATCAATTCACGAATGAATCAAAACTTACAGTTAATCTTTCTAAAGAATATTTATCCCAATTACCAATTTACAAGGCTACAAAAGGCGAACAAGAAAATATTATCTTACTTGTTGAGAAAATATTAGAGCTTAAAAGAAATGATTTCAATACTGATACATCTGCGTTTGAAAGAAGAATAGATTTATTAGTCTTCAAGTTATACGGTTTAAATGAAAACGAAATAAAAATTGTGAATGGGATAAAATAAACAGCAAATGAAAATATCAAAAATCTATATTACAAATTTCAAATGCTTTAAAGGGCAATTTAAGTTTCCTTTGAATGATGGTATTAATATCATTGTTGGGGATAATGAGGCAGGTAAGTCAACTATATTAGAAGCGATTCATTTAGCATTAACCGGTTTACTTAATGGCAAATACCTGAAAAATGAATTAACGCAATATATCTTCAACAACGAAGTTGTAGCTGAATACATTCAAAATTTGGAGGAGGAGAAATCTCCCGCAATTTTACCTCAAATACTAATTGAAGTATTTATGGCTGGCGAAGATTTAGCGGAATTTGAAGGAGATGGGAATAGTGAAAAAAATAATTCAAGCGGTATTAGTCTGAAAGTAGCATTTGACGAAAAATATCAAAAGGAATACGAGGATTTGGTGAAGCTGGGGGGTATCAAAACTCTTCCAATTGAGTATTACAATATTTCATGGTCAACTTTTGCAAGAGATGAAAATATTACTCCCCGAACAATCCCGATTAAATCAGCATTAATTGATTCATCAAGTAACCGACAGCAAAACGGTTCGGATGTATATATTTCCCGTCTGGTTAAAGAATTTTTAGATTCAGATGAAATTGTCGGAATTTCTCAAGCACACAGAAGAATGAAAGAGTTTTTTATGGGAGAAGAAGTTATAAAGAAGATAAATGAAAAAATAAAAACAGAATCAAAAATTACTGAAAAGAAAATAGAACTATCTGTTGAACTAACATCAAAAAATGCCTGGGAAAACAGCCTGATGACTTATATTGAAGAAATCCCCTTTCACTATATTGGTAAAGGTGAACAATGTATTATTAAAACAAAATTAGCATTAGGACATAAAAAGGCTAAAGAAGCTAATATCATTTTACTTGAAGAACCAGAAAATCACCTGTCGCATACAAAGCTAAATGAATTGATAAGGGATATTAAAAGTAGTGGTAGTGGGAAACAAATTTTAATTTCAACTCATAGCAGTTTTGTAGCAAATAAACTTGGTTTAGAACATTTGATTTTATTGAATGCCAAGAAGACAATCCGGCTTACTGAATTAGGAGAAGACACACAAAGTTTTTTTGAAAAATTAGCTGGATATGATACGTTGAGATTAATTCTATGTAAAAAAGCAATTTTAGTAGAGGGTGATTCAGATGAGTTGATTGTACAAAAAGCATTTATGTCAAAAAATGATGGAAACCTTCCTATTCAGAATGGCGTTGATATTATTTCCGTAGGTACATCTTTTTTACGGTTTTTAGAAATAGCTGATAAAATCACAAAGCAAGTGGCCGTTGTAACAGATAATGATGGCGATATAGAAGCATTGAAAAAGAAGTATGAAAACTATTTGGGAGAAAAAAGTAAAGATTATATAAAGATTTGTTTTGACGAAACGGTAGATAGTGGTGATCTGGAAATTAGCGGCAAAAAATTTAACTACAACACACTGGAACCAAAATTATTGAAGGAGACCGGGATTGAACAGATGAATACAATTCTTGGAACAGCATATACCGATGCAAACGAAATACACAAGTATATGAAAGCAAACAAAACAGAGTGTGCTTTAAAAGTATTTGATTCTGCACAGCCAGTAACATTCCCAAAATATATCTTAGATGCAATAGCGAATTAATGAACAATAAACTTATTATAGCTGCCGCAGGTTCGGGTAAAACCACCGTATTAGTTAAAAAAGCATTAGAGATTAAAGATGAAAAAGTTCTAATAACGACTTATACCCAGGCAAACGAAGCTGAAATAAGAAAAAAGATCATTGAAATAAATAAATTCATACCTCAAAACGTAACCGTACAAACATGGTTTTCTTTTTTATTGCAACATGGCGCAAGGCCATTTCAGGGATATATATTTGAAAAGAAGATCAAAGGATTGATTTTAGTTAATAGTAAATCTGGTTTAAAAGCCTACATGAATCAGTGTCAGGAATGCAAGCAAAAAAAAGTAGTTAAAGACAATTGCACTAAATGTAAAAACCCTATTTATTTTGGCGAAGAAAAAGAATTTGAAAAACACTATTTTACAAACGGATTTAAAATTTACTCTGATAAACTTTCAAAATTTGTTTTTCGTTGCAATAAGAAATCTGGAGGAGCAGTAATTAGTCGTTTATCAAAAATATACAAACATATCTTTATTGACGAAGTCCAAGATTTAGCCGGTTATGATTTGGAACTCCTTAAACTTTTTTTTACAAGCAATATTCAAATTCTGCTTGTTGGAGATCCAAGACAAGGAACATACTCAACAAATAGTTCGTCAAAAAATAAACAGTACAAAAAATCTGAAATTGTTCATTTTTTTGAAGATGAATCAATTGAAATTGAAACTGATAAAAGTTCACTGCTCGTTAACTATCGTTGTACTTCGCCGATTTGTGAACTATCCAACAAACTTTTTCCTGACTTTCAAGGCACAACTTCAGGCAATAATTGTAAAACAGTGCATGACGGAATTTTCTTTATTAAAGAAAGTGACATTGATAGTTACTTAAATCAATATACCCCAATTCAATTACGAGATAGCAAAAGGAAAGTTGTGAATGAAAAGTACTCCGTAATGAATTTCGGAGAATCTAAGGGGTTATCATTTGACAGAGTATTAATTTATCCAACTCAACCAATTATTGATTGGGTAAAAGATAATACTAAGGAGTTAGCCCCAACAAGTAAATCAAAATTATATGTTGCAATTACCAGAGCGAGATATAGTGTTGGTATTGTATATAATTTCAACAACAAAACGAATATCGCAGGAATACAATTATATGAAACATGAGTAAACTCTACATAAAAAATATGGTCTGCAACCGCTGTGTAATAGTGGTAAAGCAGGAACTGGAAAAGATGAAACTAAAGGTAGCCAATGTAAGCATGGGTGAGGTGGAACTGGCAAAACCCGCCTCCGTAAAACAACTTAACGATTTCAGCGCAAGGCTGCAAGAGTTGGGGTTTGAGTTGTTGGACGACCAGAAGCAGAAGCAAATTGAAAAAATTAAAACTCTGCTTATCAAAAAAACACAATCAGGCGATTTAGAAGAACATTTCAGCATCAGCGGGTATTTACGCAAATCATTACATAAAGACTACAGCTCTGTATCCCGCCTCTTCTCACAGGTAGAGGGTATTACGATTGAACAGTTTTTTATTCTGCAAAAAATTGAAAAAGTAAAAGAATGGCTGGTATATGGCGAACTATCCCTCAATGAAATTTCATATAAACTTGGGTACAGTAGTGTATCCCATTTATCAGCCCAGTTTAAAAAAATCACAGGGCTTACACCCAGTGATTTCAAGAAGATGGGTGGCAGCAGAAAATCGCTTGATAACCTGTAGCAATTAAATATAACTCTTTCTCAAAACAGTATAACAATATTTCTTACTACCTGCATGAACTTTGTGTCATAAATCTTGGTTTATGACGCATGTGTACAAATTAACCGGAATGACCTGCAGCAGTTGTGAAGCAAAAGTGAAAAGCAGCCTGCTAATGCTTCCGGGAGTAACTGATGTGAAAGTTTCAAAAGAAAACGAAACAGCCACCATTAGTATGGAAAAGCATATTGCTTTATCCGTTTTTCAAAACGCATTGGACAGCAAATACACCATTACTGCCGCAGAACACAGTGAAACAGCAGAACAGGCTAAAAGCTGGCTGGCAATCTACAAGCCTGTGCTATTAATTTTTGGCTACATCACCGGCATTACCCTGCTCATTGAGTGGATGCAGGGAGAATTTTCATGGATGCGCTGGATGAATCATTTTATGGCAGGGTTCTTTTTGGTCTTTTCTTTTTTCAAATTGATTAATCTGAAGGGCTTTGCAGAAAGCTATAGCAGGTATGATATTGTTGCAAAGAAGTGGAATGGTTGGGGCTATATATATGCCTACATAGAACTGGCATTGGGGTTGGCGTTCTTAACCGGTTTTAACACTATCCTTACCAATAGCGTTACTTTTGTAATAATGACTGTAAGCATCTTCGGGGTTTTACAAAGTGTATTAAATAAACGGAAAATTAAATGCGCCTGTTTAGGCGATGTATTTAACCTGCCCATGAGTACGATAACTATTATTGAAGATGCACTGATGATTGGGATGAGTGGGATAATGCTGATTACAATGACATAATTTTTTATCTAAATATGCTTTGGCAAGTTTGAAAACCATAATAAAATTTATACGACCCAAAACGCTGCTTTGGTTTGGTATTTCAACATGCCTGGCATTTGGAGCCGTAATACAAAATGGAGTTCCATCAATAAGTTTCATTTACATCATTATTACAATAATTTTTGCAAACATTGGGGCTATAATCGTTAACGATTTGGGAGATATTGAAGTTGATAAAAAAAGCCCGGAAGAAGGCAAGAGATTAAGACCGCTTGTTACTGGTGAGGTTACAAAAAAAGAGGCCATTATTTATTCAACTATTGCATTTGTACTTTCATTGGCAGTGTCTTTATTATATGATACAAGGGCTACCATTTTTTCTGCTATCGTTATAGCATTTGCCCTTTCATATTCATTGCGGCCTACAAAATTTTGCGCTAAACCTTATGGCAGTGTATTATTTTGGATAGTTCTTTGTTTTTTTTGTTATCTTTTAATGCTTAATGTACTCAGTTCTCAGGAAAACAATTTTAATGAGTTGGTGAAGTATGCTCCTGGGTGGCTTTTCATTTCAGGTATCATTTTGTTCATGGGTATTGCAGAAATAATAGCAAAAGATATGAGGGATTTTGACAATGACCGTGAAGGAGGAAGGAATACCTATGTGAATTTTGCCGGGATTGAAATATCATCTCGTATAATGATATTTTTTTCGTGGTTTGGCTTTATCCTTTGGATTCAGGCATTGTATATGAGTGATAGGTTTCCCGATTCAATATTTGCTATTTTGTGTTTTTTGACCGGTTTAATCTGGTGTATTCAAATTACTATTGCAGGACTAAATTTTATTAAAGGGTACAATCAGCGTTTAGCAGCAAAATTGCATCAGAACTGGACTTATTACTATGCAGCAATGCAGATACTGACTTTTCTCTCTTTTTATTAAAATTTATTTTATGAACAAAGGAAATCTTTTCATCAAACTTGGCAGAGTGTTTTCGGTGTTTTCACTGATTTCATTTATGCTAACATGGGTTACAGGGTTTACAGGGGGCAATATTCTTGGAAGAAGTGAAGAGCACCTGTTCTTTGATTCAATAATCCTGGCTCTGCTAAGTATTATCTGCTTATTAGACGGGTATCTTCATTCAAAAAAAATGTAAAGGGGTAATATTTTGTTTAGAACGATTTTGAAAAGGGTATTGAAGCTTTTTAGGCACTTTCTTTTGCCGAAAAAGGACTGCTGCAAATAGGTGAATATCATTTAAGTATAAATATTCTGCAAAATTTTATAACCCAATTACACAGAAATAGCTATACCTTTATAGCTCATTCAGTTATGAAAAAGTTCATCACGGCCATATTAGCTGTTTTATACCTTGGTACTTCTACCGGGGCTACAGTGCATATGCATTATTGTATGGGCAAATTGGCTGATTGGGGTCTTGGTCATAATAAGTCTAAAACCTGCGGCAACTGTGGTATGGAGAAATCCGAAGAAAAAGATAATGGTTGCTGCAAGGATGAACACAAGTTCGTAAAAAACGATACAGACCAAAAAACTGCTGAAGCCAGTATCCAGATTACACAGTTACTTGGAGCGGCTTTGCCTGTTGTTTTTCTTGAAATCTCATCTAATGATTTTCCATCTGTAACAGAAGAAAATCCCATCAGCCATGCACCTCCCCGATGTTGTGGCGTTGCGGTGTACGTCCGCAATTGTACTTTCCTTATTTAAAGATTAGTTTCTTTTATGAGCCGGGCAATAGAATTGCCGGGCTACAGGCATTCCTATATGTCTGAAAAATTCTCCTTTTCATACTAAATAAAATAAAATGAAAGCAATTAAAATGCTGATGATGGCAGCATTAACCATCTTGACTGTTTCTGTATTTGCCCAGGAAAAAGCAGGCAAAAAGGATACACTGAAGCATGTAAAGCTTTACGCCTGCCCCATGCACGATACAGTAGCTGCTAAAAAACCCGGTAATTGCCCGGTTTGCGGGATGAAACTGGAACGTTCAAAAAAAGAACAAATGAAGGCAGAGGTAACAAAAACCTATTCCTGTCCCATGCACGCAGATGTAGTAAGTGATAAGCCCGGTAAGTGTACGAAATGCAATATGGATTTAACCGCTTCGCCAAAAGAAAAAATGAAAATGGAAGTAGTGAAAGCTTATTCCTGCCCCATGAAATGCGAGGGTGATAAAACTTATACTAAAGCCGGTAAATGTCCTAAGTGCGGCATGGATTTAAAAGAGAAAAAGGAAGACCATTCCAATCATCAACATTAATCAATCATTAAAATATTTCACAATGAATAAAATTATTTCAGCAATCACAATAGTTTCTGCACTTGTTTTCTCAGCCTGCAACAGTGGCGGTACAAAAAATGAACATGAAGGACATGATATGAATAAGACAAGTAATGATACCGCACAGCATGTATCAACAACAGATGACAAAGACGTAAAAATAATATCCGTGGCATTTACAAACGTAGATGCGAAAGCCGCTGCAAGTATCAAAGAAATTGTTGACCATTACCTGCATATTAAAAATGCACTGGCCAATGACAATGCCAGTGAAGCAGCCAGTGGCGCAAGGGCAATGGAGAATGCTGTTACCAAACTGGATAAATCACTCCTCACAGCCGAGCAAAAAACAGCCTACGATGCAAACGAAGATGAGCTGAAAGAACATGCTGAACATATTGGAAAAAATGGGGACAATATCAAGCATCAGCGTTCACATTTTGTAATGATGAGTGAAGTGATATATGAGCTGGCGAAAAACTTTGGTGCCGGTCGTCCGCTTTATCATGACCATTGCCCGATGGCAAGAGATAATCAGGGGGCAATGTGGCTAAGTGAAGTGAAAGAGATTAAGAATCCCTATTTCGGGTCAGAAATGTTCAAGTGCGGCAGAGTTGAAGAAATGATTAAATAATATTAAACAAAAATCATGGTTCAAAAATTAATTGGACTGGCCTTGCGCAACAGGCTGATTGTTCTGCTACTGGCAGGCGGCCTGTTTGCGTATGGCGTTTACTCTGTCAAACAAAATCCCATTGATGCCATTCCTGATTTAAGTGAAAACCAGGTCATTGTTTTTACGGAATGGATGGGCCGCAGCCCGCAGGTTATGGAAGACCAGGTTACCTATCCACTGGTGAGTAACCTGCAGGGTATTCCTAAAATCAAAAATATCCGGGGCTCATCTATGTTCGGGATGAGTTTTGTATATGTGATTTTTGAGGATAATGTTGATATCTATTGGGCAAGAACAAGAGTGCTGGAGCGGTTAAATTTTGCTCAACGGTTATTGCCGCAGGGAGTAACACCATCATTAGGTCCTGATGGAACAGGGGTTGGCCATGTTTATTGGTATCATCTTGATGCTCCAAAAATGGATTTAGGTGAGCAACGGGCTTTGCAGGACTGGTATATCAAGTTTGCCTTACAAACAGTGCCGGGTGTGGCAGAAGTGGCATCATTTGGCGGATTTGAAAAACAGTACCAGTTGGTGGTTGACCCTGTGAAACTGCAGTATTACAACATCTCTTTGATGGATGTAATGAATAAAGTCAAAGCCAACAATAACGATGTGGGCGGCAGAAAATTTGAGATGGCGGATATGGCTTATATCATCCGTGGCCTTGGTTATATTAAAAGCAAAGAGGATGTTGAAAACATTGCACTAAGCAATTACAACGGCATCCCGGTAAGGGTAAAGGACATAGGCTCTGTGCAAATGGGCGGCGATTTACGGCTTGGCATTTTTGATATGGATGGAAAAGGTGAAGTGGTTGGCGGTATTGTAGTGATGCGGTATAATGAAAACGCCAATAAGGTTATTGAGGCTGTTAAAGCCAAGATGAAGGAAGTGGAGAAGGGATTGCCTGAAGGTGTAACTTTTAAAACCTCTTATGACCGCAGCACATTGATAAAGGAAGCCGTTGATTCGGTAAAAGGAACGTTGATTGAGGAGATGATTGCCGTATCTCTTATCGTTCTCATCTTTCTTTTCCATTGGCGCAGTGCAGTTATCATTCTTATACAGTTACCCATTTCTGTAGCAGCAGGATTTATTTTCCTTGAAATGTTTGGCATTTCATCCAACATCATGTCATTGACCGGTATTGCACTGGCTATTGGTGTGGTAGTGGATGATGGTATTGTAATGGTGGAAAATGCCTACCGGCATATCAGCGAAGCTCAAACGGCAAAATTTAAATCATCCGACAAAGCATAATCATGGCAAAATGGTTCAAAAGAAATAAAGACCCGCTGTCAAGCGAAGAAAGAAATGCAATCATTGAGAAGTCATCCAGGCAGGTTGGCCCTGGCGTATTCTATTCCACCATTATTGTGGTTACATCTTTTCTTCCGGTGTTCCTGCTTACAGGTATGGAGGGCAAACTTTTTCATCCTTTAGCCTGGACAAAAACATTCATACTGCTGATAGATGCTGTACTGGCCATTACATTAACCCCGGTATTGATTTCATTTTTCCTGAAAGGGAGATTAAAACCTGAAAGTGCCAATCCAATTACAAGAACATTGGAGAGGATTTACACGCCAATTTTGAAATGGTGCTTGAAATGGCGAAAAACCACCATTGGCATCAACATCGTTGCATTAGCTACAGGTATCATCATGATGACACGCCTTGGCTCGGAGTTTATGCCGCCCTTGGATGAAGGTTCCTTGTTATTTATGCCGGTAACATTACCGGATGTCTCCAACTCTGAAGCAAAGCGTTTATTACAGGTACAGGATAAAATCATCCGTACAGTTCCGGAAGTATCGCATGTGTTAGGAAAGGCAGGTAGAGCGAATACTGCAACAGATAACTCACCCATCAGTATGATTGAAACCATTATTCTGTTGAAACCAAAAGGCGAATGGCGAAAAGGTATGACCAAAGATGGGATCATTAATGAACTCAATTCAAAATTGCAGATACCCGGTGTGACTAATGGTTGGACTCAGCCAATCATTAATCGTATTAACATGCTTTCAACAGGTATCCGTACCGATGTGGGTCTGAAGGTTTATGGACAAAACTTAGACAGCATTTATGCCTTTGCACAAACCATAAAAAAACAATTAGAAGGTATTGACGGGGTAAAAGATTTATATGTGGAACCAATTACCGGGGGTAAGTATGTGGACATAGCAATCAAACGGGAAGAAATCGGAAGATATGGTTTGAGTGTTGATGATGTGAATACAGTTATTGAAAGTGCATTGGGTGGTATGAAATTGACCACGACTATTGAAGGCCGCCAGCGTTTTTCAGTAAATGCAAGGTATGGTCAGGATTTTCGCAATAATCTGGAAGCATTAAAACGGTTACAGGTACAGACGATGAACTTCGGCCCAATACCATTGGAGGCAGTGGCAGATATCAGGCTCAGTGATGGCCCGCCGATGATAAATTCAGAAAATGCCATGTTAAGGGGAACAGTATTGTTTAATGTGAGAGAAAGAGATTTGGGAAGTACAGTGAAAGATGCACAAGAGAGATTAAACCAGATGATAACAAAACTTCCTAAAGGTTATTTCCTGGAATGGAGTGGCCAGTGGGAAAATCAGATAAGGGCTAACCGCACATTGAAAATGATTTTACCAATTGTGCTTATCATCATTTTTATGGTGTTGTATTTCACTTATCACTCCTTCAAGGAAGCAATCACTACCATGATAACTGTTCCATTTGCGTTGATTGGGGGCGTCTTCATGGTATATTTCTATGGTATCAATCTGTCGGTTGCGGTTGCCGTTGGTTTTATCGCCTTATTCGGAATGGCAATTGAAACAGCCATGCTGATGACGATTTACCTGAATGAAGCTATGCAAAACATGGTTGCAAAGCATGGTAATTCAAAAGCAACACTTACTCCGGCCATCATACGGAGATTTGTAATAGAAGGCGCTGCAAAAAGGCTAAGGCCAAAACTGATGACTGTTTCTGTCGGACTGTTTGGGTTGATACCCATCCTTTGGGCTGCCGGAGTAGGCAGCGATATTATGCGGCCAATCACCATTCCGCTGATTGGTGGCACTATTTCATCCACTATTTATGTATTACTTATCACCCCTGTAATTTTTGAAATGATTAAGGAAAGAGAATTAAAACGTAAAGGCAAAATTGAATTGATAGATGTTAAAGAATAAACTGCTTCTGATGCAGTTTTGAGAAAGACAGGAGAAATGGAATTGTTGAACACAATATATTAAAATATGAAAAAACAAAATGGAATAATTGGTGCCGGAATAATAACAGCAATTGCAGCATCGCTGTGCTGCATTACACCTGTACTGGCTTTGCTGGCTGGCTCCAGTGGAATCGCCGCTTCTTTTTCCTGGCTGGAACCATTACGGCCATTCTTAATAGGTATTACCATTCTTACGATTGGTTTTGCATGGTTTCAAAAACTAAGGGCTGCAAAAAAAGACGATTGCGGCTGTGAAACGCCGGAAAACAAAAAATTTATTCACACAAAAGCATTTCTTGGAATAGTAACTGTATTTGCTATCCTTATGATGGCCTTCCCTTACTATTCAAAAATGTTTTACCCCCAAACTACAAATAAGTCAGTAATTACTACTGATGCAGTTCTAAAAATTGCGGAAGTTAAAATTAAAGGAATGACCTGTGCCGCCTGCGAGGAACATGTAAAATTTGAAGTAACTAAATTACCCGGAATTATATCATCAGAAGTATCCTATGCAAATAGGAATGCCATGATAACTTTTGATACGATGAAAACAAATATCAAAATAATTGAATTGGCAGTTAATAAAACAGGATATAAAGTCACAGACATAAAAATTAAATAAAATGGAAGTTATCTTAAAATCAACCATAACCTGTCCGCAATGTGGTTATAAAAAGGAGGAGAATATGCCGGTGGATGCCTGTCAATATTTTTATACCTGCGAACAATGCAAAGCGGTATTAAAACCCAAATCAGGGGATTGTTGTGTTTTCTGCTCTTATGGAAATGTGGCCTGTCCGCCCATACAAAAAGGCAAAGACTGTTGTGCTTAAATCTAAATTAAATGAATAGGAAAATATTATTAATACTTGCTTTGGTTGTATCGGGAAATATTGCATCGGGTCAATCCATTATGCAATTAGATACAATCATTGACAGTATCACCGCATCACACCCCGTTGTGAAAATGTACGACAATGAAATCCGTTCAATGGATGAAGCAGCCAAAGGTGCAAGAAGTTGGATGCCGCCGCAGGTTGGCATCGGGCAGTTTATGACGCCGTATGATGTACGGCTCTGGCACAGAGAAGGCGATATTCCGGGCATGGGCTCAGTAATGGTGTCAGGTGAGCAAATGTTCCCAAACAGAAAAAAACTGGATGCAGATGAGAGATACATGAAGGCAATGTCCTCAGTTGAGAAGGAAAGAAAAAACGCAACACTGAACGAATTAATCAACGATGCAAAACAGTTTTATTACGAATGGATAATCTTGAAAAGGAAGCTGGTGATACTGGCAGAAAATGAAAAGATTCTGGACTTCATGATAAAGAATGCTGAGATACGATACAAGAACGGATTAGAAAAAATAAGTGCATACTACAAAGCTAAAGCTGCATTGGGTGATGTGAAGAATATGCAACTAATGTTTGAAAACGATATAAAAGAAAAAAGAATCCGTATCAATGCACTTATGGGCAGAAATGCAATGATTTATTTTGACATTGATACAGCTTATGCTTTAAATGATTATTCAGGTCTTGTTTTTGACAGCACATTATTTTATACTAACCGGAGTGACCTGAAATCATTAGACAAGGAGATTAGTCTTACCCGGTTGAAGCAGGAGGCAGAAAGGGCGTCACTAAAACCGCAATTCGGCATCCGCTATGACAATATGATTGGTTTTGGCGGTCAGCCTTTGCAATACACAATCATGGGAATGGTGCGGATTCCAATGGCTAAATGGTCATCAAAAATGAATAAGGCTAATATTGAAAGCCTGAAATGGAAAACCTATGCCATACAATCTCAAAAAGAAATGATAGTGAATGAATACAGCGGCATGGCTTATGGTATGAGAAATGAATTAGAGCTAAAGAAAAAGCAGATTAAGCTCTATGAGGAAAATATCATTCCTGCATTGAGGAATAATTATAAAACCATGCAGTTGGGTTATGAACAAAACACAGAGGAGCTATTTATGCTTTATGATGCCTGGGAAACGCTAAACATGAAGCAACTGGAATATGTAGAATTGCTCAACCAGGCATTAAAACTTCAGGTAACGATTGAACGAATTATTGAAAAAAAATAAATCTCCTGTTATGAAAAGAAGAAATTTTTTAAAAATGTCAGGCCTGGGTGCAGGCGCAGTTGTAACCAGTGGTTCTCTGGCAGGTTTTTTAGTCAGTTGCAGTGGGTGTAAAAAGGAGCATCACAGAGGTTTGATGACAGAGCCGGTAATGATAACAGAAGGCGATTTTTCAAAACTGCTTTCATTTCCGTCGCAAGCTGGCATAAATCAAACACTCACTGCGCAGGCAACTACTGCAAACCCGAAAGGAGCAAATATTCCGGTCTTGGGTTATCAACCTAATAATTTGTTAGGGCCATCATTCAAAGTAAACAAAGGCGATGCAGTAAATATTTTATTACAGAATAATTTATCAGAGCATACCAATATCCACTGGCATGGTTTAAAAATCCCTGCATTAATGGATGGTCATCCTGACCAGTTAGTGAATGCAGGAAGTACTTTCCGGTATCAGTTTACAGTAAATCAAAGGGCTGGTTTAAGCTGGTATCATCCGCATCCGCATGAAAAGACAGGCAAACAGGTTTTTCAGGGATTGGCCGGTTTGTTTATCATCAATGATGCAGAAGAAGCAGCCCTGAATTTGCCATCAGGTCAGTATGAAATACCATTGGTTATACAGGATAAACGCATCACCGGAACAGGCATCTCTTACAATCCTTCAATGGAAGAAGTGATGGCGGGTTATATGGGAGAATCAATTGTAGTGAATGGAGTTTATTCACCTTATACTGAAGTAGCCACCCGTTATTACCGACTTCGTATTTTGAATGGTTCCAATGCAAGGGTTTACAATCTTGCTTTCAGCAACAATGCTGATATGATAATTATTGGTAACGATGGCGGACTGTTAAAAAATCCGGTTACAGTAAAAGACATATTGATAGCGCCTGGCGAAAGATTAGATGTATTAGTAAACTTCAGCAGAGTATCAGTAGGTACAGAAATATTTTTAGTAAGTAAGGAGTTTGCTCATGGTGGCGATGCACAGGGCAAGCAGTTATTCAGAATTATGAAATTCAAAGTAACGACTGCTGCTTCTGATACATTTATTGTTCCTTCAAACCTTTCAACATTCAATGCAATTCCTGCTTCATCATCAGTAAAAACAAGAACATTTGAAATCTCCAATGCAATGGAGCATGATGGAATGCCAATGAATGATGGAATGCAGATGCGTCACCGCATCAATGGAAAATTATTTGACAGCAGCCGTATTGATGAAAATGTTGCAGCCAATTCAAATGAAATATGGGTATTTGATAATAGTAAAGGTGACGAACCGCATCCAATGCACCTGCATGGTGTGTTCTTCCAGGTATTGAACAGAACAGGTGGCCGGGGAGATCTTATCTCTTCTGAAAACGGATGGAAAGATACGGTACTGGTAATGCCGGGTGAAAGAGTAAGAATAATTATTCCTTTTGAAAACAACACCGGCAAATTTGTTTTTCACTGCCATAACCTGGAACATGAAGATGATGGTATGATGTTGCAATATCAATTAAGTTAATCAAAGTATACAATGAAGAAACTATTTTATATAAGCGGCTTAATATTGGTGATTGTTGCATTTGGCTGTAAGAATAAGAAAGACCCTCATGCGGGGCATCAAACAGAAGTTGCCAAGGATATGTACACCTGTCCTATGCCGAAAGATTCTGTATTCAGCGATAAGCCGGGTAAATGCCCGAAGTGTGGAATGGCTTTGGTAAAAATGGAAATGAAAGACCATCAGCACGACAAAGTGGAATACACCTGTCCCATGCATCCCGAAGTAATCAAAGACAAACCCGGTACATGCCCCATCTGTGGAATGGATTTAGTAAAAAAAGAAACAGGCAGCAAAAAAGTAGATGATATAGAGCTGGAATCATTACTCAAACCCACTAATGAGTTTGTAGTATCATCCATTCCGGTAACAACCATTGAAAAAAGAGATGTGCAAATAGAAATTGAAGCATTAGGAAATATTGCTTATGATACCAGGCAGGTGGGAAGTATTTCAACAAGGGTTTCCGGCAGAATTGAAAAGTTATATGTTCGCTATCGCTACCAGAAAATAAGTAAAGGGCAAAAGATACTGGATATATACAGTCCTGAGTTACTCACCGCACAACAGAACCTTTTATTCCTCCTGAGGAATGATGCTGCAAACATCACATTTATAGAAGCTGCAAAAGAAAAGCTCTTGTTATTAGGAATGAGCAATGAACAGTTAAAGCAGGTCATTCACTCAGGCAAACCTTCATTAACTATTGCTGTGTTTAGTAATTACAGCGGGCATATTCATGAAGCTTCGAATGGCGGCAGTATGAATACTGCATCTGATAACATGAGAGATATTTCTTTAATTACGGAAGAGCTTTCCTTAAAAGAAGGAATGTATGTGCAGAAAGGACAGTCTGTTTTTACAGTTTTCAATCCTGACAGAGCATGGGCTATTCTCAATATTTACGGAGAAAATCAATCGCTGGTAAAAAAAGGCAACACTGTAAGAGTAGTTCCTGAAACTGTGCCGGATAAAGACTTCAGGGCAACCATTGATTTTGTTGAGCCATTCTATCGCAAAGAAAGTAAAACAGTTACTTCAAGAGTATACTTTAATAACAGCACATTAAAAATTCCTATTGGCAGCCAGGTGAAAGCAACCATTTTCGGAGACACAAAAGAAGCATATTGGCTGCCCAAAGAATCAGTACTCTCATTAGGAATGGACAAAGTTGTGTTTCAAAAAACAGAAGGAGGTTTTAAAGCAAAGAAAATAAGTACGGGTATTGTCCATGAAAAACATATACAAGTAATAAGCGGATTAACAACAAAAGATTCTGTGTCAGCTAATGCACAGTTCCTGATGGATAGTGAAAGTTTCATCAAAGTAAAAAACTAATTATGCGATATATCATAATTGCAGCAACAGCTTTATTACTTTTTGCAGCATGCAAAAACAAAAAGGAAGCTCCTAAAAACCCGGACACATATTACACCTGTTCTATGGACCCGCAGGTGGTAGAATACAAGCCAGGTAAGTGCCCCATTTGTAAAATGGACTTAACTCCTGTTAAGAAAAAGAACGGGGAAAGCAAAGATGAATTGCAGTTAAGCGAACAGCAAATACAATTAGGAAATATTCAAACCGATACTATTCGTAACGGCACAATCGGCGACCAGTTGGTTTTAACGGCTACCCTGAATTTTGACCAGATGAGGGCATCTTCCATGAGTTCAAGAGTGATGGGCAGGGTTGAAAAACTCTACTACAAGAACCTGGGTGATTATGTAAGAAAAGGGTCGCCGCTTTATGATTTGTACAGCGAGGAACTGAATAATGCCAAACAGGAATACCTTCTTGCATTGGATAAGAAAAAGGCTTTTACAACTGAAACGGTTATTGATTTTGACCAATTGATTGAGAGTGCCAGGAATAAATTATTGCTTTGGGGATTAAATGAAGTACAGATTAATGAACTGGTTAAGTCAAAGAAGGCCACTCCCGTCACTACATTTTATAGCAGTGCTGGCGGCTACATTACACAGCTTGACATACGGGAGGGAGATTATGTAATGGAAGGCGGTACAATTGTAAAACTGGCTGACCTCTCTACTTTGTGGGCAGAGGCGCAGGTATATACATCGCAATTAGCCGAATTAAACAGCAATAGTATAGCTACAGTTCAGCTTCCTGATTTTGATAATAAAGAAATCAAAGGCAGGATTGAATTTGTAAACCCCGAAATCAATCCTGATACAAGAATCAATCTTATCCGTGTCTCTATACCAAATACCGGTAATCAATTAAAACCGGGTATGCCAGCTTATGTGTTATTGAAAAGCCCGCAGCGGCAATCACTCAATTTGCCTGTTGATGCCGTAATAAGGGATGGCAAAGGTGCAACAGTCTGGATACAGACAGCCGATAAAACATTTAAAAGTGTGATGGTACAAACGGGTTTGGAAAGTGATGACAGAATTGAAATAAAATCAGGACTAAATGTGGGTGATGTAGTGGTAATCACCGGAGCTTATCTTTTACACAGCGAATATGTATTTAAAAAAGGTGCCGACCCGATGGCAGGGCATAATCATTAAAAAGTTAGTAAATCAACAGCATGAATACATTTTTTAATTCTTGTCATCAATGGGGCGGTACTTATGAGTATGAGTACTGTTGTAGTAGCTATTAATGCAAGTCTTATAAAATAAATGGCCCCTTTTTGCAAATGCTTAACAACCTTTCGTCTTTCAAACTTTTATTTCTATATTTGCCCTCTAATGAAATTTTTCGCCTTTATAATGAGTTTTTACTTATTGGCTCTTAGCTGCTACCCTTGTGGTGACAGCCAGGAGTGTGATGTAAAAGCAGAAGCAAAAATTTCACAATCAGACGACCATCAGCAGCATAACCACAATAAAGAAGCCTGCACGCCATTCTGCACTTGCTCCTGCTGCCCTTCTTCTGTATTTTTTACTCCCTTTGCAAAAGCACAGGATACTCATGTTCATATTCAATCTATCAAATATTCCCTTTTTGATATAACCTTTGATTCTGATGTATTTTCTTCTATCTGGCAGCCTCCCAGGTTATCTTAATTACTCCTTTTAGTAATCCTAAAGCCTTCGGGTTTGCTGCATCGCCATTTAATGGCATGTATCTTATTTATCATTCTTTATCGTAGTATAACTGAGAAGCAAAAAATGTAGCTCAATACGACCTTTCGTATAAAGTGATTAAAAATCATTGCAATTAAATCGTTTGGTATAGTCCAATTCTTTTAACATCCGTTGCAGAAAGAATAATCTATTACTACAGCATTTAACTAAACTGAAAAACGACATGCTCAATAAAATAATTCATTTCAGTATTAAAAATAAACTGATCATAGGGTTAATGACACTTGCACTCATTATTTGGGGAGTGTGGAGTGCAACCAAACTGCCCATAGATGCCCTGCCTGACATAACCAACAATCAGGTACAAATCATTACACTCAGCCCAACACTTGCCGGTCAGGAAGTGGAACAATTGGTTACATACCCAATTGAACAAAGTATTGCAAACCTGCCTGACCTGATAGAGTTGAGAAGTATTTCCCGTTTCGGTCTTTCAGTAATTACTGCTGTGTTTGACGATAAAGTAAATATTTATTTTGCCCGGCAGCTTATCAATGAAAAATTAAAAGAAGCAGGAGAAAAGATTCCGAAAGGGATTGGAACACCCGAATTAGCACCTGTCAGCACTGGTTTGGGAGATATTTATCAATACATCTTGCATCCTAAAAAAGGTAGCGAAGCAAAATACACCGCAATGGATTTACGAACCATGCAGGATTGGATTGTTGCACGGCAACTTTATGGTACACCCGGTATTGCCGAAGTCAACAGCTATGGCGGACAACTCAAGCAATATGAAGTTGCTGTCAATCCCGACCGCCTAATTGCGATGGGAGTATCTATTCCTGAAATTTTTACCGCTTTAGAAAAAAACAATGAAAATACAGGAGGGGCCTATATTGATAAAAGACCCAATGCCTATTTTATTCGTGGAGTTGGCCTGCTAGGGTCATTTGATGATATAAAGAACATTGCAGTAAAGAACAATCCCAACGGAATTCCAATCTTAATTAAAGATGTTGCGGATATTCGTTTCGGTAGTGCTGTGCGTTATGGTGCACTTGCTTTTAATGGTGAAAAAGAAGCAGTAGGCGGCGCTGTGATGATGCTAAAAGGATCAAACAGTGCCGAGGTCGTAAACAGGGTTAAAAATAAGATGCAAACAATTCAGCAATCATTGCCGCCAGATGTAATCATTGAGCCCTTTCTAGACAGAACTGATTTAATAAGTCGTGCCATTTCTACGGTAGAAAAAAACCTGATTGAGGGTGCATTGATTGTAATATTTATATTGGTACTTTTTTTGGGAAATTTCAGGGCAGGTTTAATTGTTGCTTCCGCTATTCCATTATCCATGCTTTTTGCTTTAGGAATGATGAATTTGTTTGGTGTAAGTGCCAACCTTATGAGTTTAGGTGCTATTGACTTTGGTTTAATTGTGGACGGTGCAGTTATTATTGTAGAGAGTGTTTTTCATAGGATTAGTACCACACAATTGCAAAGTGGCGTAACAAAACTTTCGGCAAAACAAATGGACGAAACCGTTTTTGAAAGTGCAAAAAGAATGATGAATTCAGCAGCATTCGGACAAATCATTATTCTCATTGTATATTTCCCCATCCTTTCGCTGGTAGGTATTGAAGGTAAAATGTTTGGCCCAATGGCACAAACAGTGTCCTTTGCAATTATAGGTGCTTTTATTCTTTCACTCACCTACATTCCAATGGTGTCGGCACTTTTCCTCAGTAAAAAAGTTAAACATAAAAAAAATATTTCTGACAGGATGATGGATTTTTTCCAACGTATTTATGCACCACTTTTGCAAAAAGCTATAAAGGCTAAGACGTATGTAGTTGGAATTACAGTTGCAATTTTCTTCATCACTGTTTTTATTTTTTCAAAAATGGGTGGTGAATTTATTCCAAAATTGGCTGAAGGCGATTTTGCTTTTCAATGTTTCTTACCACAGGGAACGTCATTATCTCAAAGTGTGGAAACGTCCATGCAGGCTGCCAGGTTAATTAAAGAGTTTGATGAGGTAAAAATGGTGGTAAACAGGACAGGAAGTGCTGAAATACCAACTGACCCCATGCCTCCCGAGATAACGGATATTTTTATCATTTTAAAACCACTGCGGGAGTGGAAAAGAGATATTACCTATGAAGAATTGGCTGATGAAATAAATGAGAAATTAGAAGTTATTCCCGGCGTTATCATTGAAAAAAGTCAACCCATCCAAATGCGTTTTAACGAATTGATGACTGGTGTTCGTCAGGATGTTGCGGTAAAAATATTTGGTGAAAATATGGACACACTTTTAACTTATGCCACCAAAGTAAACGCAATTGTGCAAAAAATAGAGGGAGCAACAGAACCGATGGTTGAACGGGTAGCAGGTTTACCACAAATAGTAATTAACTACAACCGTGCCCAGATTGCCAACTATGGTTTGAACATTGAGGATATAAACCACATTGTAAGCACCGCCTTTGCAGGAGGTGAGGCTGGAGTTGTTTTTGAAAACGAACGCAAATTTGATTTAGTGGTTCGCTTGGATAGTACTCATCGGAATAATATTGAAGATGTGAACCATTTATATATTCCAATTTCAAACGGAAATCAAATTCCGTTATCGCAAGTGGCAGAAATAAAATTGGAATTGGGGCCGGCACAAATTAGCCGTGAAGGTGGTAAGCGAAGGATTGTTATCGGTTTCAATGTAAAAGACAGAGATGTTGCAAGTGTGGTAAAAGACATTCAAAAGGAATTGAATCAAGTAAAACTTCCGTCGGGTTATTATTATACTTATGGGGGCACTTTTGAAAACTTACAGGCAGCATCCGCAAGATTGATGATTGCTGTGCCGGTGGCATTGGCTCTTATTTTTTTGTTGCTGTATTTTACATTTACATCAATTAAACAGGCAACCCTTATTTTCACTGCAATTCCAATGGCAGCAATTGGCGGCGTATTTGCCTTATTGCTTCGTGATATGCCTTTTAGCATTTCGGCAGGTGTTGGTTTTATTGCCTTGTTTGGGGTTGCTGTTTTGAATGGTATCGTACTTATTGGAACATTCAACCAGTTAGAGAAGGATGGAATGACCGATATTTTACAGAGAATTAAAATAGGAACAAAAATACGGTTGCGTCCGGTGCTAATGACAGCCATCGTTGCATCATTTGGCTTTTTGCCAATGGCACTTTCGCAAAGTGCAGGGGCAGAAGTTCAAAAACCATTGGCCACAGTGGTAATTGGCGGATTGATTACTGCAACATTCCTTACGCTGGTGGTTTTGCCATTACTCTATCTTATTTTTTCAACTAAAAGGAAATCAAAAGCAAAGCCAGTAACAACAATTATAGCAGGTATTATTCTCTTGTCGTTTTCAACTAATGGTATAGCACAACAGCCAATCACAAAAAGACTAAGTAGTAATGAAGTAATCAATCTGGCAACAAACAATCTGCAATATGAAATAAATAACCAGCAGATAAATAAAGGGCAGATACAAATTAAAACAGCAATGGCACTGCCTAAAACTGGTGTATTTGCTGAGAATGAGGACTTCCGGCCAGGTGATAATAAAGGCATCCTGAAAGTTGGTTTATCACAAAGCATTGCATGGCCTGGTTTATATAAGGCACAAAAAAATCTGTACGGTGAACAGTTAAAATATTACCAGGCAAATACTGCCGCCATTGAAATAGATATTAAAAGAGATGTAAGGACAGTTTATTACCAGCTTTGGTATTTGCAAGATAAACAACAACTGTATCACCGCTTAGACAGCATTTATAAATCTCTGAATGCGGCCGCAATATTAAAAGTAAAAACAGGCGACAGTCCCGGGCTTGACAGCATTGCCGCCAATGTACGAATGAGGGAACTGCAGGCATTGATGCAACAGGTGGGTAAAGAAATACAGATACAGCAGCAATCCTTAATGCAATTACTCAATACCACAGAAGTTTTACTGCCGCAAATGTTACCATTGGAAAAATTAACATTGCCCGGATTAGCAAGTGACAGTGTGCATCCTTTGTTATCACTACAATCGCAAAACATCAACATTGCCAACGCTGGTATTAATGTAGTGAAGAATGAAAACAAACCAGAATTCTCAGGCCGTTTCTTTTCGCAAAGGTTGTGGGGAGCAAAAGACCCGTTCACTGGTTTTTCAGTAACAGCAGCCTTTCCTTTGTTTGGGGCAAAAGCGTACCAGAACAAAGTAAAAGTGGCGCAGGCTGATATGGCAGTACAGCAAAAGCAATATGAGTATGAAGAACAGGTATTCAATACGCAAAAATTGCAGATGCAGCAGGAAGTGGAAAAGAACCGCAGCTTGTTATCCTTTTACGAAAGCACCGGATTAAAACAGGCAGAAGAAATTATTAAAGCAGCTACGCTGGCTTACCGTGCCGGAGAAATAAGTTTCGCCGAATTATCACAATTCTTAACACAGGCGATAGAGATTCAAAAAAACTATTTAGAAAATCTCAATGCGTATAACCAGTCTGTCATTCAATACAATTATTACATCAATCAATAAAACATAAATAATGAAGAAGTTTTTAATAATAGCAATTGTGTTGTTCAACGTAGCTTCTTTTATTTCCTGTAAAAGCAAGGGCAATCAGGAAACTATCCAAGCAGAAGATGCAGGGAAAAAAGAGGAACATGTAAACCCTAATACTGCCACACTTACCGAAGAGCAGATGAAAAGTATTGGTCTGGAGCTGGGTATTATTGAAGAAAAACAATTAACCACAGCACTCAAAACAAACGGATTTCTGAAAGTGCCAAATCAAAACAAAGCCAGTGTAAACTCTGTTTATAGTGGTGTTATAAAATCACTGTTGGTACAACCGGGAAACATTGTAAGAAAAGGTCAGATTATTGCCACAGTAGCAAACCCTGAATTTATACAAGCACAGAGCCAATACCTTAGTGTGAATGCAAAAATTTCATTTGCCGAACTGGAAGTAAAGCGGCAAAAAGAATTGAACGAAGGCAATGCCGGGGCATTAAAAAATTTACAGGCGGCAGAAACCGAATTAAGAAGTCTGCGAACTTTAAAATCAACACTGGCTCAGCAAATTCAGTTAATGGGCATAAACCCTGAAAGGCTTGCCAATGGCAAATTGATTTCTGTACTGTCAATTACAAGCCCCATCAATGGTGTGGTAAGTAATGTAATGGTAAAAATGGGCAGCTACGTTGATGTAAGTACAGTCGTTGCCGAAATTGTTGACAACAGTCAGTTGCATCTTGATTTATTTGTCTATGAAAAGGACTTGCCAAAACTAAAGAATAACCAGCTAATCCATTTTACATTAACCAATAATCCAGGCAAGGAATATGATGCACAGATTTATTCATTGGGCTCTTCGTTTGAAGGAGAGAGTAAAGCAGTTACCGTACATGCTAAGGTGCAGGGCGACAAAACAGGATTAATTGACGGCATGACTATCACGGCAGCAATTAGTTTGGAAAAAGCGACTAAGCCTGCTGTACCTGCTGATGCTATTATAAGTATCGCAGGTCAGGATTATATTTTTATCGTTACAGATGAACAGGCAGAGGGTGAGCATCAAAAGGAAAATGTCACCGTAAAGCATGATGCTGAGGATCAGCACAAAGAAGAAAAAGGATTGACATTTGAATTAGTTTCTGTTGCCAAAGGCACTACAGATGTGGGTTATACAGAAATCACTTTGCTGAAGGAAATTCCGAAAGATGCAAAAATTGTAGTAAAGGGTGCATTTTTTGTATTGGCAAAAATGACCAATACCGGTGAAGGAGAACATGGTCATTAAAAAAAGACAGTAAAATGAAAACATTAGTTTATAGCGTATTCATGTTTTGTGTTTTTTCAGTAAACCTGTTTGCCCAAAAACGCAACAGAGTTAAAATGTTGTATAAAACAGAAACGGAATTTAGCACCGGAAGCCCGGCTTTTGATTTTGACTGTAAATCAAAAAATAGAATTTTGTTGAATAGCTTCCTTTTTAATAGCTATGTAACTATAAAGAAAGGAGACAGTACTTATAAGTTTCTTAAAAAAAATCTGTACGGATATCAAACCTGCAATGGACAACTTTATAGGTTTTTTGATAAAAAGGAATTGTTGCTTTTAAATAGTAATGAACAAATACTGGTTTACAGGCGGCTGGGTGCAAGACCCCTTTCAGGCCGTACTAATGTAACAAACTATTATTTCAGCGTTGGTAAAAATGGAAAGATACTGAAGCTGACTTTTAAGAATTTGAAGGAAACATTTGTCGGTAATAAAGTTTTCCTGGGTCTTATTGAGTCGGGTTTTAAATACAATACAGACCTTGCATTCTTTGACGAAAAAGTTAAAAAATACAAGTTAAATATGTTGTTGGAAGTGAGTAATGATAAATAAAATTGTTGTTGCTGTAACTGAATATGCATGGAAAACAAGTACAAAAAAGGGTGCCATAGTTAAAGCAAATGCAAATACCAGAAGAATTTACAACATAATTGAAAACATTAAATAAATGCAAAGTGATAAACAAAGACCCCAATCACAAACATACTTACGATGCACAGGGTAAAATGACCTGCTGCACACTGGAAGAAAAAATTTATACCAAAGCCGGTGCAAAAGAATTGCTGAAAGAAGGCCATAACCATGATGACAGGCACGACCACGACCACAATGATGAAGATGGTCACAACCATTCTGAAAGTGAAAACAGCAGCACAGTCAAAATGTTCCTTCCTGCCATTATCAGCCTTGCCTTATTACTTATAGCAATTGCATTTGACAATTGGATTCCACAAACATGGTTCGCCGGATGGGTTCGTATAGTTTGGTATGTGGCTGCTTATTTACCTGTAGGCTTTCCCGTTTTAAAAGAAGCTGTTGAAAGCATTGGTAAGGGGGAAATCTTCTCTGAATTTTTACTAATGAGCATCGCAACAATCGGTGCATTTGCTATTAGCGAATATCCTGAAGGCGTGGCGGTAATGTTGTTTTATGCTGTTGGTGAAGTGTTTCAAACATTAGCGGTAAAAAGAGCAAAGGCAAACATAAAATCTTTGCTTGACCAGCGGCCTGATGAAGTAACTGTCTTAGAAAAAAACCAACCCAAAACCGTAAAGGCAGAAAGTGTAAATATTGGCGACATCATTCAATTAAAGTCCGGAGAAAAATTAGGATTGGACGGAGAGTTGATTTCTGAAACTGCGTCCTTTAACACGGCAGCTCTTACCGGAGAAAGTAAGCCTGATACCAAAGCAAAAGGAGAAACCGTTTTAGCAGGAATGATAAACCTGAACACTGTTGCTCAGGTAAAAGTTACCACTGCTTACACAGATAGCAAGCTGAGTAAAATTTTAGAACTGGTACAAAATGCCACCGCACAAAAAGCACCCACTGAATTATTCATCAGGAAGTTTGCGAAAATCTATACTCCCATTGTGGTTTTATTAGCACTGCTTATTTGTGTAGCACCACTGCTGTTTGTTGAAAATTATGTATTCAGTCAGTGGCTTTACCGTGCATTGATATTCTTGGTTATTTCTTGTCCTTGTGCTTTGGTTATTTCCATACCGTTAGGATATTTTGGAGGCATTGGTGCAGCCAGTAAAAACGGGATACTATTTAAAGGAAGTAATTTTTTAGACATCATTGCAAACATTCAAAATGTAGTGATGGATAAAACAGGTACAATGACAGAAGGGGTTTTTAAAGTGCAGGAAGTAAACTTAAAACCGGCATTCAACAAAGTTGAAATACTGCAAATGGTCAATGCGTTGGAAAGCCAGAGTACTCACCCTGTTGCAACAGCTATTCATCAATATGTGGGAGAAGTAAACACATTAATACAATTAAGCAATACAGAAGAAATTGGAGGGCATGGTCTGAAAGCAGAAGTTAACGGTAAAGAATTGCTTGTTGGAAATTTTAAATTGATGGATAAGTTTTCCATCCAATACGATATTGACCCAACAACAATTGTTTATACTTTAATTGCCATTGCGTACGATAAAAAGTTTGCCGGTTATCTAACCATTGCAGATAGTATAAAAGAAGATGCACAGGAAGCTGTAAATAAACTCCACAGCATGAATGTAAAAACAACAATGCTGAGTGGTGATAAAAGCAGTGTAGTAAAATTTGTTGCAGATAAATTAGGAATAGATAATGCCTTCGGCGATTTATTACCGGAAGATAAAGTGAACAAAGTAAAAACAATTAAAGACCGAAATGAAACGGTTGCCTTTGTCGGTGATGGTGTGAATGATGCACCAGTAGTTGCATTAAGTAATGTAGGTATTGCAATGGGAGGTTTGGGTAGTGATGCAACTATTGAAACAGCGGATGTAGTGATACAGGATGACAAACCCAGCCTTATAGCAATGGCCATCAATATTGGGAGGCAGACAAAGAAAATCGTATGGCAGAATATCATTTTGGCATTTTCAGTAAAAGCTATTGTTCTCATTTTGGGGGCAGGGGGACTGGCTACCATGTGGGAGGCTGTATTTGCTGATGTTGGGGTGGCATTACTGGCAATTTTAAACGCCGTCAGGATTCAAAAAATGAGATTTTAGCACCCCGTGTGGCTATTTGTCCGTTTTTATCCGAAAATGCCCTTAAAGGCCGCTATTCCCCTTAAATCGCACAAAAATTGGTTGGATATTTGCCCAATCAGGGGCACGGTTAAAAGCGATTCTTTTTGAATCGCTTTCTTTTTTTTGCAGATTTTC
>CALLZY010000240.1 GCA_937858715.1 uncultured Chitinophagaceae bacterium
TATGAAACGGGAGTTGATAACCGGGGATTTTTGACGCATTACAAGGATTGAAGAATTGGGTTTTCCTTAATTCGTTTGTTGGTCTCTTTGCCCTGCACAAGGTCGGCACGCAAGACACAACTTATCTACCGCAGGCATGACAAAGGCCGCCTGCAAATCTGGATGACCAGCTTAAGATTTGGTGCAGGTCAATAGTTGTTTTTAGTGCTATTGTCAGCTAATTTTTACGCATATTCTCCCTTATTTTTTGTAAATTGTGGAGTGAAAAGGCAAAAAAAAATAGCGCTGGATTTCATAATTGACAGGCTTACAAATTCAATCCAGAACACCATTTCAGGAGACAGTTTTCAGACTGAGGTTTCTTTGTTCACTAATGCAGATGCAAAGCTAATAATCAAAAAAAATGGATGGCAATTTAACTGGAAAACAGAATTAGCCAATAATTCGAAAGAAGTTTACAAATTAACAATTGTAAACAATCCGGATATTATTCAAGGGTTAATTAGCTTAACAATCCGCCCCGACCATATTTTGATGGATTTAGTTGAAAGTGCCCCTTTCAATATTGGCAAAAACAAGTTATACGAAGGAGTTGCAGGTAACCTTGTTGCGTATGCCTGTAAGTTGTCATTTCAATATGGGTTTGACGGCTTCGTTTCTTTTACAGCTAAGACAAGACTTATTGAACATTATGAGAAAACACTGGGTGCTTATCATTTCGGTGGGCACAGGATGATTATACCTACTGTATCAGCAGAAATATTAGTTAACAAGTATTTTAAAAGTTAAAACATGGGACACATAAAAGAACCTAAAGGCATTGACTTTATCATCAAAAGTGAACCCCTGACAGACAAAGAGCAAGAAGCAATAAGTGAGTTCATTAAAAACTATAAAATGAAACACTCAAAAAAGAAAACAATTGCTGCAAAAAAAACTACTACCTCTACCAGAAAGAGATCTTTTGCATAAAAACTACCGCCAATCGGGTAACGGATGGAGTTTCACCCCTACGTCCTTACATATCCGTCTCTTTGCCCTGCACAAGGCCGGCACGCAAGACACAATTTATCTGCCGCAGGCATGACAAAGGCCGCCTGCAAATTTGGATGACCAGCAAAGGCAAAAAAAATAGTTTTACAGAATTTAAGACGGACTGATGTAACCTGTTCTCCGGATGTATGAACAGACACAAAGGCTTCTTCACTAAAGCCCTTGCAGTTTTGCAATGACTGAATTAATCCGACAGGCAATTTCATCGGGTAAATTTATATAGTAGAATGATAATGACGTGGCAATACTCAACCATCCAAATGACAATCTTTTGTTCCTGATAAGAAACATACTGTCATCTGATGAAAATCAACCTGCGCCAGTTTTTCTTCGGCTTATTCATATACTACTTTTATGTAGCATATAATTAATTCATCACCAAAATTGACTTGCCATGGTAGATACAACTGATGTCCTGCTTGGACAGACTATTGCCTATACCCTTTACGTAGCGGCTATCCTTCTCGTAATGGCCTGGTTTGGTTATCAGATTACCAAAACAGGTAAAGGGAACTTTGTAAAACCGGTATATTTTTATTCGTTTGTAACATTTCTTGTTGCTCTGGGGGTTAGCCTGCATTTGGTCACCCATGCCACCATTCCCTGGAAGCCTGTTGACCTGAACAGGGACAAGATAACCCCAGACAAAGTTTTTGAAATAAACATCAAAGACCACCAGTTCACACTTCCAGCAAACACACTGCTTGTAAACCAGGGCGAGATGGTAAAATTTAAAGTAAACTCAGAAGACCTGACATATGGCTTCGGCCTTTTCAGATCCGATAATTCAATGATATTTCAAATGCAGGTGGTGCCGGGGCATATCAATGATATTCTCTGGAAGTTTTCAAAGCCTGAAACACTTACTATCCGCTCCACCGAATACTCAGGCTGGAAAGGCCACAATATGATGGTGAAAGACGCAGTGGTGGTTAAATGATTCAATAATCAATAAAAAAATATTTATGAGCTTCACTGATACTTTAATGAACGGGGCACAGGGATTGTTCAAACACAAATCACTCACCCCCATGCAAAAACTTACCCTGCGGTTTGTTGTCGTAGGCTTAGTTTATTACCTATTTGCCGTGGTTGAAGGCATGCTGATGAGGATGCACCTGGTTACTCCGGGTACTTTTATGGGCGACAAACAATACTTTGCCATAATGACGGCCCACCCCTTAGTAGGCATATTCGGCTCCTCCTATCCGATAGTTTTCGGGGCATTTCTGTTCCTGGTTCCTTATCTTATGAAGAAGCCTTTATGGAGCCTGAAACTTGCTAACTGGACACTATGGCTGATTGCAGTTGGAACATTTGTATTCTGGTTTGCAGGCTTTCTCTCACATTATTCACCGCTTTATACTTTATACTGGCCATTGCCGGCCGATTTTACACAGTTTAGTGTATTAGGCGGAACATTCTTTGTGGTGGGAATAGCCCTTGTAATGGTGGGTACACTCTTTTTTGTATTGAATATTTTTAAAACAATTGTTTACAAACCTAAAGGTCATGAGCAACAACCAAAAGGTATTCTTACCGCAGCTTTGGGTTTTAAAAAGCTGAAGAATGCTGATGGCACAAATGTGGTATCCACACCAGTGGCGGCAGTTGCAAGGGGTACGGTTGACACTATGCTGAATGCAGGCATTATTACGTTTACCGGCGTCCTTCTCCTGGTTTATATGATTGGTTCATTACTTGGTTATAACCTGAAACATTCCTCAGTTGATGCTTTGCTGTACAAAAACTGGTTCTGGTGGGGACTGGACCTGATTGCAGACGGCCTTGTACTTATTTATGTTGCAGGAACCTGGTATTTGCTGGCAACATTAATTTCCGGGAAAAAACTCTTCATGGAAAAATGGGCCAGAACTGCCCTGATGGTTGAAATGATTGTGTCATGGTTTGTATGGTCGCACCACCTGATGTCGGACCAGGCACAGCCAGCCTTTCTGAAAATATTTTCTGGCGAGATGCTTACTGCTTTTGAATTAATTACACAAGGACTTGCTTTTTTTATTACACTAGCAACTTTATGGCAGGCAAGACCATTAAAAATGAGCAATCCTTTAAAATTCTTACTGGGAGGATTGCTTGGCTTTGCACTTGCAGTGCCGGCAGGTATTATGCAGGCCGACCTGGGACTGAACCGCATATTGCACAACACCCAATGGATTGTGGGGCCACATGTGCATGTTGCCATATTGGTTGGATTAACGATGACGCTGTATTCCGCTATTTATCTGCTATTGCCAATACTGACCAACGGGGCAAAACTCTACAGTCAAAAATTAGCCAACTTCCACTTCTGGGCCCACCTGATTGGCGGTATAGGAATGGGTGCTTTTATGGGTATGGCGGGATTAAAAGGTATGCTGCGCCGTACCGTTTATTTTAACGGAGAGTTTAATTTGTATATGGTACTTGCTGCATCGGCCGGGGCATTGTTATTGCTCAGTTTTCTTGCTTTCTTCTATAATATATTAATGACAGTAGGAGTAAAAGGGCTGTTAGGAATTTTCACCTCTTCCAAACTAGATAAAGACAAACTGCTGCCCGAAGAAAACGCTTAACAGGGTCTAATCTTATAAAAAAGGCTGGTTAAAGAACCGGCCTTTTTGTTTGCAGATTGTATTTTTGAAAGAAAAATGTTTTTATCCAATACAGCGCAATACGCCGTCAGGGTTTTATTATATATGTCAGAAAATCCTGAACGAAAGTATTCTGCTGCCGAATTAATCCAGAAACTCAGCATCTCTGACAAATACCTGCGAAGGATAATGACGAGCCTTGCAAAGGAAGGATTTGCAGCAAGCAGCCATGGCCGGGATGGCGGATACAAATTCAAAAAGAAAATAAATGAGATTAGCCTGGCAGATATTGTTTTTGCAATTGAAGGAAGGGATAAATACCAGAAATGTATCCTTGGGTTTGAAGAATGTGACGATTCTCATCCCTGCAAACTTCACGACACATGGCTTGCAGAACGCAATAACATCCTTACCTTTTTAGAAACTACAACACTTGACAAACTTGACGATATTGCGGCAAAACAGTTTTGATGTTTACATACTAATATGCTATTCAAACAAAGGGCTTTCAGATGAAAGCCCTTTGTCATTTTAAACTATTTCTTTTATAAACTCTTTATTTCACTCACCAGATCCTGCAGTACTTTTTTAGCATCTCCAAAAAGCATATTCGTTTTTGGCCGGAAGAACAAGTCGTTTTCGATACCTGCATAGCCGGGTTTCATACTGCGTTTGTTTACAATTACGTTCTTGGCCAGTTCCACGTCTAATATCGGCATACCGTAAATGGGCGATGAAGGGTCCGTTTTTGCGGCAGGGTTTACCACATCATTTGCTCCCAGTATCAACACCACATCAGTTGTATTGAACTCTTCATTGGCAACTTCCATCTCCAGTAATTTATCATAAGGAACATCAGCTTCGGCCAGCAATACGTTCATGTGTCCGGGCATACGGCCTGCCACCGGGTGAATGGCATATTTTACATCGACACCTTTGCTTTCGAGCAGTTTTTCCAGTTCGTGGCACACATGCTGGGCCTGGGCAACTGCCAGTCCGTAACCTGGCACAATAAATACTTTGCTGGCATAGCTCATCACCACAGCCGTATCGCTCAATGTAATTTCTTTTACAGTTCCCTGTTGTTTTGTACCGGCAGGTCCTGCAGCTTTTGTACCGCCGCCAAATGAGCCAATGAGCACATTGGTAAGGGAACGGTTCATGGCATTACACATCAATATCGTCAGCAATGTACCTGCTGCACCTACCAGGATACCACCAGTAAGCATCACTTTGTTATCGTAAAGGAAACCTCCGCAGGCAGCGGCCACACCGGTAAATGAGTTGAGCAAGGAAATAACAACCGGCATATCAGCACCGCCAATCGGCAATACGAACATAATGCCATACAACAAGGCCAGGGCCAGAATTATATAAATGATTGTATGTGATGAGGCAGGTGTAGAAACTGCCATCCACACAGCCACGCCAAGTGTTGCTAACAATAAGGCAATATTAACCAGGTGCTGACCGCCAAAGGCAATGTCTTTGAACTTTCCGCTCAGTTTGCCCCAGGCAACCATACTGCCGGCAAATGATACGCTTCCAATAATTAACCCCGCAAGAATGATTATCAGTTTTCCGGCGGGTTCTGCACTGATATCTTCAATATGGCCAAACTCAATGATAGAAATTAATGCAGCACAGGCACCACCCATACCGTTAAACATACTTACCATTTCGGGCATGGCAGTCATTTTCACTTTCTTCGCAGCTAATGTTCCAACTATTCCTCCGATTGCAATACCAGCGAATATCCAGCCGTAATTGGCCAGCTTAACTCCATTTTCTTCATACAGGAATATTGTGGCAACAATGGCTATTGTCATACCGGCAGCAGCAACAAGGTTACCCTTTCTTGCCGAAGCAGGATTTGAAAGCATCTTTAAACCCAATATAAAAGTTACCGAAGCGATGAGGTAACAGATTGTCAATATATTCAGTTCCATATTTAGCCCCTCCTAACCTCCCCGCAAGGGAGGCATCCACACACAGCCCTGAAAGCAGTGAGTGAATTTTTTTATTTAAAATGATTTAAAAGAACAAATGAAAAAAACTGATTGGCCACTCTTAATGAGTGCTTACATAAGTACAATCAGGCTTTCGGAGGCCTTTTCTTTTTGAACATCTCAAGCATCCGGTCTGTAACCACAAAACCACCCACCACATTCAGCGTACCGAGAATTACTCCCAAAAATCCGAGTCCTAAAGCCAGGTAGTTATCACTTTCTGCTTTGCCCATTACGATAATAGCCCCGATGATAACCACTCCGTGTATGGCATTGGCGCCACTCATCAGCGGTGTATGCAATACACTCGGCACATGGCCGATTACTTCAATGCCCACGAAAATCATCAGGATAACAATGTAGATAATCTGCTGGTTTTCCTGTATCCAATTCAGTATTGAGTCCATAAAATAGCCCCCTCTAACTCCCCCTGAAGGGGAGAACCCACCCACAGCCCCTGAAAGCACCGGGTGGTTTATTGTTATTAAAATTGTTTAAAGAACTTTTTTCATTGCCGCTCCTTATTAAATCAAGGAGCCATGACCTGTGATGCTTCAGGCTTTAACCCTTTCATGCACCACTTCTCCATTATGTGTAATGCAACTTCCTTTTACCAGTTCGTCTTCCCAGTTCAGGTTGATAGCCCCTTCTTTGGTGATGATGAGCTGTAAAAAGTTCAGCACATTCTTTCCGTATAATTTACTGGCATCTGAAGGTGTTGTTGATTGTAATGATGAGTTACCAACAATGGTGACCCCATTTTCAGTCCTCACCGTTTCATTGTTCTTTGTGTATGGCGTATTACCACCGGTTGCTGCAGCAAGGTCAATAATCACCGACCCATTACGCATGGCAGCAATCATTTCTGCTGTAATCAGAACCGGTGCTTTTTTGCCAGGTATCTGAGCAGTTGTGATAATGATATCTGCTTTGGCGGCAGATTCAGCGATGCGTTGTTGTTGTTTTTGTTTGTATTCCTCAGTTTGCTCAACGGCATAACCACCGGCTTTACTGGCATCGGCTGCACCTTCCACTTCGATGAATTTGGCCCCGAGGCTTTGTACTTCTTCTTTCACCGCAGGTCTTGTATCAAATACTTCAACCACGGCTCCCAATCTTTTGGCAGTTGCAATGGCCTGCAAGCCGGCAACACCTGCACCCAGTATCAGCATTTTTGCAGGAGCAATACTGCCGGCTGCCGTCATAAACATGGGAAAATATCTTGAGTACATTGTGGCAGCTGTAAGCACAGCTTTGTAACCGGCAATATTTGCCTGCGAACTCAGCACATCCATTGCCTGTGCCCTGGTTGTGCGGGGCAGCATATCAAGAGAAAAGACAGTAGGTCCGGCTGTTGCCCATTGCTTCATTAAATCTTGCTGAAACAGGGGCTGATAGACGCCAACAAGAACCTTGGATTTTAAATTATTCAGTTCCGGCAGTTCTGGCTGATGAATAGCCAAGGCTATATCGGCTGCAGCCAGTGCTTCTTCCCGGCTTTTAATAACAGCCCCGGCTTTTTCATATTCTGCATTACTGCAAAAAGCTTTTTCTCCGGCGCCATTTTCTACTATAATTGAAATTCCTTTTTTGGTAAGAGTTGCTACCGCTTCTGCCAGCATGGAAACCCTGGTTTCATGGGCAGGCTCTTTAAGAACTACAATCGTCATAATATCTCTTTAAGTTACAAATCAGTTTTTTGGATGTGTGAAGGTATTGTTTACTTATCCGCCAGAGAAATCGCAGCAGATGATTTTTTTCATACTAACACCTGTTATTAATCAGGATGTAACCTCTTACTAATCAAACACTAAAAACGGACAGAAAAATGCTGCTTTTCCCTGAATTCTTCCCGGAACAATACAATTCCCAGAAAGAACAAATCGATTGTACACCTCACTTTTTCGTGGTTCTTAATCGAATCCCAGGCGGCTTCCATCTCCCGGCTCCAGTGAATATCATCAAAAACAAGAATGCTGTCGTTGTTCAAGCAGGGCAATACCTGGGAGAAATATCGCTCCGTTGGCTCCTGCCGGTGGTTACCATCAACAAACACAAAATCAAGCGATGGTGAATTATTTATCACTCCAGGCAAAGTGTTATCAAAGTTGCCTTCTGTCAGATGGACATTCGTCAGCCCTATTTCATCGAAATTCTTTCTTGCAATGGCAGCAATGGAGCCAGCACCCTCCAGCGTTTGCAACTGTGCATCCGGCTTTGCCAGTGCCAGGCAGGCAGATGTAATACCTAAGGAAGTGCCTAACTCCAGGATATTATTGGGCTGATATTTTCTCACCATACGGAACAGCAGTTGTGCCAGTTTGGGTGATTTGGCAGCATGCCTGGCGATGGATGCAATCGTCCGGCTATTGGTTTTGGAAACTGAAGAGCCTGCCCCGAAATCTTCAACAGTGATAACGGTTTTGTCTTTCTGCAACCGGTGCCTGAGTTGTTCAACAGTTTTGTATTCAGGAAAAACAGTTTTATCATTCAGCACTTTTGTAATAAACTCAAATACAAAAGGAGAATGAGTGCCATGCCCTTTACCATTCAAAGAAGTAAAATAATAATGAAGATATCTGGCAACTAACTGAAAGCTGTTGTACATCGTAAAATTTATCTGAAAACGGGAACCTGGTTTTTCCCATTATCAATTAACAAACCAACCCTTCTAAATCCTCTCCCAGATCTGAAATGAATAATTGTACATATTCTTCTCGTCGGCCTCATTATCCTTCTGGCTTACAAGCCGCCACTGCGCAGGATCTAATTCGGGAAAAAAAGAGTCAGCTTCAGGTGTAGCTTCCACCCTTGTGAGGTAAATACGCTGAGCCCTTTCAAAAAATGCTTTATAGATTTCGCCGCCACCAATAATCATTACTTCGCTGGCATCGGTTTCATTCGCCACAAAAAGGGCATCGTAAATCCGTTGTACAGCCACCACACCTTCGGCTTTCCAGTCCTGCTGCCGGGTGATTACAATGTTTTTCCTGCCGGGAAGAGCCTTACCCAGGGAATCATAGGTTTTGCGTCCCATAATAACCGGCATTCCCCATGTTACATTTTTAAAATGCTTCAGGTCAGCAGGCAGGTGCCAGAGCAATTTTCCTTTTAATCCGATTCCGTTATTTGATGATGCCGCAACGACGAGTGATATAGTCATAAAACAGATTTATAGAAGAAACAAGTCACCAGATACAGGTGTTTGCTACTGTAAAAATAATCTTATTTATCAAACTGCAACCGGCGCTTTGATTGCGGGATGAGATTGATAGTCCTCTAACGAGAAATCTTCGAACCTGAATGCAAAAATATCTTTAACCTCAGGGTTAATCTTCATTACCGGCAAAGGAAAAGGTGTACGGCTTAGTTGCAACTTCACCTGTTCCATGTGATTGCTGTAAATATGCACATCGCCAAATGTATGTACAAACTCACCGGGCTGCAAACCGCAAACCTGTGCAATCATCATTGTAAGCAGCGAATACGATGCGATATTGAAAGGCACCCCCAGAAAAACATCTGCGCTGCGCTGGTATAACTGGCAACTAAGTTTGCCATCGGCAACATAAAACTGGAACATATTATGGCAGGGCATCAGTGCCATATATGGCAGGTCGGCCACATTCCAGGCACTTATAATCAGGCGGCGGCTGTCGGGGTTTTTCTTTATCTGGTCAATTAAATCGCTTACCTGGTCAATCACCTTGCCGTCTTTTCCTTCCCATTTCCGCCATTGTTTTCCATAAACAGGGCCCAGGTCGCCATTTTCATCGGCCCATTCATCCCATATTTTTACACCGTTTTCTTTCAGGTAGGCAATGTTTGTTTCCCCTTTCAAAAACCAAAGCAATTCGTAGATGATACTTTTGAGATGGGTTTTCTTAGTGGTAACCAGCGGAAAGCCTTTTTGTAAATCAAACCGCATCTGGTAGCCAAACACACTTTTAGTGCCTGTACCGGTACGGTCAGTTTTTTCGGTTCCGTGGGCAAGTATATGGTTAAGTAAATCAAGATATTGCTGCATGGCTGCAAGTTAGGTAAAAGGTGAAAAGTGAAAGGGATAAGGTGTAATGTTGTGGGCAAGGTGTGAATAGCAGCATAATTCCCGTTCTATTGAATATAAATGAAACAAAGAAATTTTCTTTTGATTTTCGGCATTTGCAGGGCTGACAATCGTCAGCAGGATTACAACCGTCTTTTTTTACTTTTAGTTTATGGTGAACACAAGAAGGTTTTATAAGGAGTTGGGGAATCTCTTTTATGCCATTGCTGCCGCAGATAAGAAAATAAGAAGAGAAGAAAGAGCACAAATAGAGAAAGAAATACAGCGAACATGGCGCAACCACGACCACACCACTGACCGGTTTGGAACCGACAGGGCATTTCTGATTGAATTTGAGTTTGAAGCGATGGAAGATGAAAACGAAACAGCAGAAACTGCATATATCCGTTTTGAATCATTTTTCGAAGAATATGGCAACCAGGTAGATGTTCCCACAAGGCACTCCATATTCAACAGTGCCCGGCACATTGCAGAATGTGTCCGGAAAATCAATACAACCGAACTGGATTACCTGATGAGGCTGAAGAAACTGATGAGGGTGTAAACAAATATGCCGTTATTTTATACGCCTGAGTTTATACGGGCAGCCCTCAATACAAAGAAAAACAGCTAATGACATTTCATTATTAATTACAGTATCTCCCAGGTACCAGTTAGCCGTTTCATTAGTCAACGAAGAAAACATCTTAACCTGGTAACCATTTCTGCTGAACCTGTCAAACGAAGCAGCAGACATTGGGAAATCAGAAGAAAAAGAAAAACTGCTGTCTGCCTTAAATTCAATGGTAAACCGTTCAGCATAGCTTAAGGGGTACCACTCTCCCCCGCTGCCCGGGCTGCGAAATTGCTCTTCAGCCTTCCACTTGCCCACCATTCCCTTTCCATCTGTATAACCTGAGCTATCATTCTTTCTGCACCCCTGCAACAACAGAAGATAGGCCATTGCCATAAAAATCATTGCGATTTTCATATTGCATTTCTTATTTGACAAGCTCTGTCAGGAAAGCGCTGCTTATTATTTTTTTGCAGCTTTCCGTCTTGCCGACTCTGTATTTATCAGGTTCATTTCCCGGCTGGTTTGCCCTTTTACTGATGTGTTTTCCTGTGCCCGGCGCATCAGGTAAGAGATTACATCTTTTATAGGACCAAACGGCAGGTACTTGCTTACACTGCATCCGGCTTTGGCAAGGTTGAAAGTAATATTATCACTCATTCCATATAGCTGGCTCCAGTGTACATGCGGGTGGCCAAGCGGCAACCCCTTTTCTTTAAGCAAATCAGCAGCATACATGTTGCTGTATTCGTTGTGCGATGCCACCATCAGTGCCACTCGGTTAATGTTATCAATACAGAATTTCACACCGGCATTATAATCCCTGTCAGTGGTTTCTTTATCAGGCTGAATGGGTGATGGATACCCCTTCTCCGCAGCCCTCCTGCGTTCTTTCTCCATATAAGCACCACGTACTAATTTAGAGCCAAGAATAAAATCCTTTTCTACAGATATATCGTAACTGTCAATAAGGAACTGAAGCCTGTCGTGGCGATACATCTGCAGTGTATTATAAACAATAATCCTGCCTTTATTGTATGTGCCCATCATAATGATAGTAAGGGCATCCAGCGGATCGGTAATCCATGTTTCTTCCGCATCGATAGAAACGCCAATATTGTGTTTTGCTGCGGTTTCACATACTTTGTTTACCCGCTGATATACTCTTTCCCACTCCTCTCTGTCGGCCTGATCCATGTCGGCAACGGTTTTTTCAAATCGCTGCATAAGTGTTCCTGAACAGGCCGCCATCATATCGTTCATCTTTTCTAGTAAAGCAAACCTGGCAAAACCTGTAACCTTTACACTCATGTAAGGAATATTCGGCTGGGTGGCCGCATATTCAATTACTTTCACAAACATATCCCGGGCTTTATCAAAATTTTCTTCCCCTTCTTTTCCTTCAACGCCATAATCAAGGATAATTTTTACATTGTATTCGCCCAGCTTCTTTGCCACAAGTGCAGTTTCTTCCAGGGTTTCCCCACCTACAAACTGCTGAAAAATAGTTTTGCGGATAATTCCTTTTACCGGCAGACCCACCCTCAAAGCCCAGGGGGCCATCTTAGCACCAATTTTCACTATCCAAGGTTTCCCCATAAAGGTAAACAGCAGTTTGGCCCTGCTTAGTTCTTTATCCGGTTTGTATTGAAAAGCAAATTCAGTGTTCTCGAACGAGATGGGAGGGTAATTGGTTTCCATACAGCAAGCTTTAGTTTCAGAATTTATCTGCCGCAAAAATAAAAGAAAATGAATATCAGTTTCCTATGAGTTTTGTCAATCAGGAATATGAGAAAACAATTTTTCCAATTAATATTTCTGACATACCGGAGGATTACTGCACAAAACTCCAAGGCAAAGAATATAACAAAAGCAAAAATTAAGAACCGGGGATTTCATCTAAGCATTACACGTTAATCCTGAAGCCCTGATTACACAGAATGAATTCATGAAACCCTCCATGCCGAAAACCAGCGTTTATTCACTCTTCTTCAATAACCTGTACTTTTTGGGTGACACTCCTATGATATTACGAAACCGCTTTGAAAAATAATAAGGGTCGTCAAAGCCCATACTAAATGCGACCTCCTTAACTGACTGATTGGTAAAATCGAGTTGCTGGCAAGCTTTCTGCATTTTCATTTGCAGGAAATAATCAATAGGTGCATACCCGGTTTTCTTTTTAAAAAGATTTGAAAAGCGGGAAACCGAATAATTATAATGCTTGCTCAGTTCGCTCAGCGGAATATTTTCATTAATATGTTCCCGCATATAGAGAATGGCGTTATCCACACAATCAAGCTTTTCTGTTGCTGTTGATTCAAAATGCCGGAAATTATAAACAAACATCGTTAAGAACTGCGACAGGCACATATTTGCGAAAAGCAAATTATCGATACTGTATCCTAACTGAAGAGTTTTATAAATTTTATTAAAAATTGAAATTATCTCCTCGCTGTTCTTTATGTAGGTGGGCTTAAAATGTTTTTCAACAGCCTGAATCTTATTTAGTTCGCCAAGTGCCGCTCCGCCAAAATGTATCCAGTAAATAGTCCAGGGATGATCGTCGGAACTGCCGTAGGCATGGGCTTTGTTCTGCGGCAGTATGAAAAATTCGTTGGGTCTTACCTCATACCGCTGGTTATCTAATTCGTACCAGCCATGACCGTCCACACAATAAAAAAGGAAATTTTCCGGAAGACCCTTTTTACGAAAGGTGAAATGATCTTTCGCTTTTGGGTAATAGCCGATAGAGCAAATATGCAGGTGGGACAGTAACAGGTTATTCTGCACTTTCGACTTAAGTACAGTTTTCGGAATTTCTATCCGTTGCCGGCCCGCACCATACCAAATATTTTTATGTGACCCTTCTTTATTTTCTTTCATCAAGCAAGGCAGTTATGGCTGAAAATTACTGAAAA
>CALLZY010000241.1 GCA_937858715.1 uncultured Chitinophagaceae bacterium
TGCACACCTCTTTTACTGCCGAGGAGTTCGTGCCATTCATCCACAGCAATAATTTTAAGAGTGCTGAAAAGCCCGGGATAGTTTTTTTGTGCCAATAACAGGTGCAGACTCTCGGGGGTGATGATGAGTACTTCAGGCATTTGTTTTTTTTGCCTTGCCCTTTCGGCTGTATCTGTGTCGCCATTGCGGATGGCCACTTTCCAGTTCAAGCCCAGTGCTTCTATCACTTCATCCATCGCCCGGCCGATGTCTTTTGCCAATGCCCGTAAAGGAGTAATCCACAACAACTGCAGACCTGAATTCTTTTTCTCTTTAAATGTTCCGGGATTGTCGTTGATAAAGTTGATGAGTGCTCCCAGGAAAACAGAGAAGGTTTTGCCGCAGCCGGTGGGAGCATTTACCAGTCCGCTTTCGCCGCTGGCAATGCGCTGCCAGGCTTCTTCCTGGAAAGCAAAAGGCTTCATTCCATTGCTATGCAGCAAGTGGCTGATTATTTTATATCCTGTTGACTGATGCAGCTTCACCTTATTAAAAAGGTGAAGTTAAAGAAGGAAATATTAATTCACGGTTTGCAGAATTCCGTCGTGCCACTTGAGGAAATAGAGTTTTTTATTCTCGAAATAGTCGAGTGACATCGTCTGCCTGTTCAGTACGGGTTGAATATCAAAATCGGTAAATACTTTATGTTGTTTGTTGCCGATGTTGGATGAAAAATCGGCGCCGTATTGCATGAGGAGTTTTGCAAATTTCCAGGTCACCTCATATCCGCGGAAGACCATATCGCTGGGTCGTGCAAACATAACCTTGTTGAAATGGTTGGTAATGCTGAGGCTTACCTTATCCAGTTTGGCGTTATAAAACGGGTTGCTGTACACAATTTCAGGACCTTTAAATTCAGGCTTGGTAAATGCGAAGCCATCCCATGTGGGCATTCCGATGATGGTGGTGTTATATCCCTTGGCATCAAGAGTGGTTAACTGCTGAATGAGGCGGTTGCCAAATTTTTCATCTAGGCTGCCGGCAAGTACCACCGTTTTTGTAACACTGTCAAGATGGTCTTTCAGGTTGTTGACGGTGAAGCTGTCAATGAGATCAACATATTTTAATTTGAGCGGAATAGCCATTGTTGCTTTGGAGGCTTCGTTAAAGTATTCCCTGATTTTATCTTCCAGTTGTCCTTTCTTTCTGAAAACAACAATGGGTGACAGCGAATAGTATTTCTGTATGTGCTTATAGATGCCCTCGCATTGTGTACGGAGTGTGGGGTTGAGAATAACATAAAAAGGATTTTCAGCGGCACCGGCATCATTGGGCAGGTTGGCATTGATGACGGGGATATTTCTTTTCAGACCTGCATCAGCCAGTTGCTTTGCTTCGGCAGAACTGCAATGGGCAATGATAAGAGATAAGTCCTTCAGTTCTTCCTTATCCAGTTGCTGGTGTATGCTTGCTGATGATTTGGTGTCGAATACAAATACTTCAAGCGGGGCCTTCTCTTTTTTCAGGGAGTCGAGTGCCAGTTGTGCACCTTCATAGAATTCAAGTCCGGGATTAAAGAATTTAGGGAATACATACTTTGCATAATTGTATTCGCCCAGTTCGTTAGTGGCTGAATCAAGATACAAGGGAGCAAAAATGGCAATCTTGAATTTTGATTGTCCGTTTTGTGCAATCATTTTATAAGATTGCATTAAAGCAACTGAAACCAGAAGAAAAGCAATAAGAATCTTTTTCATACTAATCCTTTAAATCCCATTAATCGTGGTTCTGACTATTCCCACTCAATAGTGGCGGGCGGCTTACTGCTGATATCGTACACCACACGGTTAATGCCCCGCACATTGTTGATGATTTCGTTGGAGATATTGGCTAAGAACTCATACGGCAGATGTGCCCAGTCAGCCGTCATTCCATCCACACTGGTAACGGCCCGCAGGGCCACCGTGTATTCATAAGTTCTTTCGTCACCCATTACTCCCACACTTTTCACCGGCAACAAGATAGCACCAGCCTGCCAAACAGTTGCATATAAATTGTTATCTTTTAGTGCTTTGATGTATAAGTAGTCTGCTTCCTGCAATAACTGTACCTTTTCTTCGGTTATTTCTCCCAGTATGCGGATGGCAAGACCCGGACCCGGGAAAGGATGGCGGTCAATCATTTCAGAAGGAATACCGAGTTCTCTTCCTACTTTTCTGACTTCATCTTTAAAAAGCGAACGAAGTGGCTCCACCAGTTCAAGGTGCAGATGATCAGGCAGGCCACCTACATTGTGGTGTGATTTGATGGTAACTGAAGGGCCATGCACGGATACACTCTCAATCACATCAGGATAAATGGTGCCCTGACCTAACAGTTCCACATCCTTAATCTTTTTAGCTTCTTCCTGGAAAATATCTATGAACAGGCCGCCGATGATTTTACGTTTGGTCTCCGGGTCGGTTTTTCCGGCCAGCTTCGTATAGAAATGCTCTTTGGCATCAATGCCCTTTACATTCAGTCCCAGTTGTGCATACATATCGAGCACCGACTGAAATTCATTTTTTCTCAGCACACCATTGTCAACAAAAATGCCGAACAGGTTGCTGCCGATGGCCCTATGAATAAGTGTGGCTGCAACTGTTGAATCCACACCACCACTAAGTGCCATAATTACTTTACGGTTACCGATTTGCTTTTTTAATGTTTCCACCGTGTCGGTGATGAAGTGGGCCGGTGTCCAGTCCTGATGACAGCCGCAGATATTCACCAAAAAGTTCTTCAGAATTTTTTTTCCTTCTTTGGAGTGATATACTTCGGGGTG
>CALLZY010000242.1 GCA_937858715.1 uncultured Chitinophagaceae bacterium
TTATACTATGCTTATGGTATCAATTTCTTTGGAAGTGTAACACTGCGTTTCTAAATAAACTAAAGACAATTAAAAGGAATAAATATGCTGATAAGAACTACAAAAAAAGTGATGTTGCTGTCTGCAGCTGTATTGGCAATGGCTTTTGTCATCACTTCATGCGATAAAGAGCCGATAGGCCCTACTCAGCCCGATCCGTTTATTGTACCGCCACCGGGTACCTATCTTTCCATAAAAGATTTCAGGGCATTGTATCCGGGCAGCGGCGATTTTACAATTCCGGCAGGTACCAAAAAGATATACGGGGTTGTAATCTCTAATAATGCAAATGAAGCTGCAGGAAATTACAGGATTCAGGACGACAGTGGTGCAGGATTGTATTTGTATACTGTTGTTGGTTCTCCCGTATATCCAGTTGGGACTGTATTGGAAGTAGATGCTGCGGGCTCAGGAGTGTTTACACTTTGGAATGGAGATTTGGAGTTGAAGAGTGTGCCGATGGCCAAGGTGGTTCAAAAATCCGGAACCTTCACTGTAACACCAAGGGAAGCAACCATTGCTGAAATTATTGCCAATAAGAACACATGGGCTTCTTCACTTGTGAAAATTAAAAACATAATATCAATAGTGCAGGCATCCTCAAATACAACCGGCATTACCTATAATGTAACTGATGCCAGTGGTACTTTGTCAATGTTTGTAAGAACTGTTTCCGGGATCACCGTGAATACAAGTGCTACATCCATTACAGGATATGTTTCTATTTATAATACGGCTACCCAAATAGGAATCAGAAGTGCAGCCGATATGCAGTAATCAATAATTGCATTCATTCAAAAGAAAAGGAGATTATGAAAAATAAAAAAATACTCAGCCTGGGCGGAATTGCAGTAATGCTGGCAACAATATTGATTGCAGGCATTTCCTGTAAAAAAACCTTTAATGATCCGCCGTTAATCGGAGCCCCTGACATTGTGGCTAATACCACACTTAAAGATCTGAAGGCAAGATACACTGGCGGAAATCCTGTTGCTATTACTGATGATATCGTAGTTGAAGGTATTGTGAGTTGCGACGACAAAAGCGGGAACTTCTATCAGCAGATTGCTATTCAGGATGCCTCTGGTGGCATTTTGCTGCGTCTTGCCGGCAGTAATCATTACAATAATTACCCGGTAGGCCGCCAGGTATTTGTTAAATGTAAAGGATTATACCTTGGCCAATATAATGGAACACTACAACTTGGCGGAGGCGTTGATTCTGCTTACATCAGTTCGGGTGGTGTTACATTAATTGCTGTTAACCTTCAGGACAAGCATGTGGTTAAGGGTGCCTTGAATCAGCCGTTGGTTCCGCAGGTGGTAACCGTATCACAGTTATCAACTAATATTCAGGATAAGTATGTGAATACCCTGATCAGGCTGGTTGATTTTGAATTTGCTTCTTCAGAGTTAGGTAAGAATTATGCAGATGATGACCAGTCCGGCAACAGGTATATTCAGGGTTGTTCGGCTCCATCAACTAACCGCTTAACATTACGCACAAGCAACTATGCCAACTTTGCCAAGATTCCTGTACCACAGGGTAATGGGGAAATAATTGGTGTGTATTCTTTCTTTGGTTCTACCAAACAGTTTACTATCAGGGATACGACCGATGTAAAATTCTATAATTCCCGATGCGGAACAGGACCCACCACGTTAATGAATATATCTGATCTTCGGGCCTTGTTTACCGGTTCCCTTACTTATGCGCCTAATAGCAGAAGAATAACCGGTGTGGTTATTAGTGACAAGAACACCAATAATCTGAATGCCCGGAATATTTACCTGCAACAGGGAAATGGATTATCCGGCATAGCCGTGAGGTTTGATGCAAACCACAGCTTCAATCTTGGAGATTCAATTGATATAAATATTTCAGGACAGGAACTTTCTGAGTTTAATGCTTTGCTTCAGTTGAATAATGTACCGCTTGGTTATGCTTCGCTGAAAGCTACTGGCAAAACCATTGCACCCCGGGTGGCAACTATGAGTGCAATCAACACAAATTTTGAAACTTGGGAGTCAACACTGGTGAAAATTCTGAATATCAATTCACTTACTGGTGGTACTGCCGGAAACTGGAGCGGAAGCGTAACGATGAATGATGGAACAGGAAGCCTGATTGCTTTCACTTCCAGTGCTGCTACGTTTGCTTCTTCACCTTACCCGGGAACGGCTTTATCTTTTACAGGTTACCTGACTCCGTTCGGCGCAACAAAACAAATCGCCTTCAGATCGTTAACAGATGTTGAAGCAGGCAGCGGACCTCCTCCTGGTGGTTCGGGCTTGCCACTTACAACTTCACCCTATACACAAAACTTTAATGGAATTGCATCGGGTATGCCCCAGGGAATTTATGCCAAGATAGGTGCAACAGCCTCTTCTTTAGGAACCGGTGATATGCCGCAATATGGTAGCGGCCTGGGTACACCAACTGCATGGAACCAAACAAGTGCAGGGCTTAAGAACTTTGCTTCTGCTACCGGACTTACATCTGCAAGCGATGCTACAGCACAGAATGCTTCTGCAGACAGGGCATTAGGCATTCGCCAGACAAGTTCAACCGGATACGATCCGGGCTCTGCTTATGTTTTTCAGCTTGATAACACGACCGGAAAATCAAATTTCCAGATGAGCTTTATGCTTCAGTCGCTTGACGCCTCCATTGGCCGTACAACAGCCTGGACAGTAGAGTATGGAGTTGGAGACACTCCGGCATCTTTCACTGCTGTTGCTTCAAGCCCGGCTTCACTATCAACAGGCCCGACTTTTGGCAGCACTAACGTTACGGTAAACTTTGGCGCAGCACTGAATAATATCAGTCAGAAAGTATGGATCAGGATTGTGACTTTATCAGGTACAACCGGCAGTGGCAGCCGTGCATCAACGGCATTGGATGATTTGAGTTTGTCTTGGAATTAAAAGAATGTTTAAAAAAATAGAAATGAAAAAGATTATTTTATTGTCAATACTTTTTTCAGGCTTGAGTACTGCAGCTCAGTTTGGTGCTGGTAATCTTGTCGTTTACAGAGTGGGTGATGGCTCTGCTGCTCTTACTTCGGCTGCTACTGCTGTTTTTTTGGATGAGTATACTACTGCTGGAACATTTGTGCAAAGCATTCCAATGCCGGTAAATATTTCAGGGTCTAACAGAAGGATTACTGCAAGTGGTACTGCCACTTCAGAAGGATTCTTAAGCCGTTCGGGTAATGGACAGTACCTTTTGGTTCCGGGTTATGACGCTGCTGTAGGTACTGCCAGCATAACATCTTCAACCGGGACAACAATTAACAGAGTTGTGGGCAGGATGGATGCAACAGCAGTATTGGATGCTACGACTGCTTTAACTGATTTTTCTTCTGGTGGTAATCCAAGAGGAGTGATTTCCACAAATGGAACTGATTTTTGGCTATGCGGTTCTCAAGGTGGAGTTCGCTATGCTACATATGCGACTACAACTTCTACGCAGTTAAGTACAACTGTCACAAACATCAGAGGTATATTAATATCCGGTGGACAATTATATACAAGTACAGGATCTGGATCAATTCGTGTTGCAACTGTCGGGGCAGGTGTTCCAACAACAAGTGGTCAAACAATCACGAACTTACCTGGATTTCCTACAACTGGAAGCCCGTATGGATTCTTTCTTGCAGATTTAGATGCTGCAGTTCCGGGAGATGATGTGTTATATGTTGCTGATGATGCTGCTCCTGGTTTTCAGAAGTATTCTTTAGTTGCTGGTTCGTGGGTTACCAATGGAAATATTACAGTTTCAGGTAATGGATTAAGGGGATTAACTGCCGTTGTAAGCGGAACAACAGTTACACTATACGGTACAACACCTACTGGGATACAAAAGCTGGTTGATGCCACCGGTTATAATGCTACAATTAGCGGCACGGTGACAACTATTGCAACAGCAACTACAAATACTGCATTCAGGGGTATTGCGTTTACCCCGCAAGCATCAGCAACTCCATCATTAACCATTTCTTCTCCATTAACCGCCTTCGGCAATATCTGCCTTAATACAGAAGCCGGGCCAAATTCAT
>CALLZY010000243.1 GCA_937858715.1 uncultured Chitinophagaceae bacterium
GTGAGTTCATCATCTGCACTCCTTTAAATGCGAGCATTACAATAGTGATAATTCCTGTGATGCTGATGGCTGCATACACCAAAGCCAGCAGTAAAATATCATTCCATCCATAGGCGCCTGCTGCAAGAAAAAGACTTTCTACTTCCAGGCAGGGAGATAGAAACATGGTAGCTGCAAAAATCAACACCCATTTGGTTTTTGATTTTTTATATTCCTGCACATCCTTATTGGCAGCATGATGGTGATGCGGCAGGTTTACAGTAAAATATATCAATCCGAATATTATCAATAGCACTGGCGCAATTACATGCACATATCCTTCATATTGATGTGCCAGTTTTGAACCAAGCATTCCCAATGCAAAACCAAGAATAACAGTACCCAGCACATGCGCCGATGCCGTGATGGAAGCTACCAGCATCAACTCATACTTTTCCCATTTTTCCGACCTGGCAATAGCCACCAATGGCAACCAGTGGTTAGGAATGAGTGCATGAGTAATGCCTAACAATATGGTGCCTGTTATGATGCTGTACATACCCCTTTTTGATAAATGTTTACCTCAATTATCTTTTAAAGATTGTCCATATTGTAATTATTAGAGTTGTTGTATAATATTTAAACCCCAACTTTTGGTGGGTACGGAAACCCTGCCACTCAAGGTTTTCCATTTTAAAACGGGACAAACAAGGCAGGGCTCCGACCCATATAAGTATTTATTCTTCTTCCTCCACATTGTTCATCTTAGACAATAAATCATACGCCCCGTTAATCACTACCTTGCTGTTTCGGTCAAAGCCTTCCGGTAAAATAACTTCTGTGTATCCATTTTCTGCAACACCAATAATTATTTCAATTCTTTTAAAAGCTATATGCTTTTCAACGGTTGTAATTTTATCAGCATCATCCGGCTTTTTTTCATCTTTCATTTCCTCTGCTGCAATAAAAATGTATGACTTACCTGCCGATTGTACAATCGCTTTATCGGGCAGGGCAGTTGTAGTAGCTACACCTGTTTCTACAATTGCTTTCAGGTACATTCCTGGCAATAAGTTTTTATCTTCCTGCAACAGATGCCCATGCACCCGAACCGTTCTTTCAGCACTGATTTCCCGTCCTATCAAATACACTTCTGCAAAACGTTCCTTAGTTTCATTATTCAATACAAAGCGGACTTTTTGGCCAGGTTTTAATTTTGGAACATCCTTTTCAAAAATGGTAAGTTCTGCATGGAGGTGACGGGTATCTACAATTTCAAATAGCTCCTGGTTTGAATTTACAAACTTGCCTATGTTCACCAGCACTTTAGTAACATAGCCTGATATGGGGGCATAAATATTTGTCCTGCCAGAAATGTTTTCTGGATTGATTTTATCAGGATTAATATTGATGAGTTGCAGTTTTGATTTTAAACCCTGCACCCTTGCCATCATACTGTTGTGCTCGCTGCGGGCTTTTTGCAATATCTTCTTTGCATTTACATCTTCTTTTGCTAATTCCTGCTGACGGTCTAATTCTTCTTTCAGGTAAACCAATTGGCTTTTATAGTCCAGGTAATCTTGTTGCAACTGAATAAATTCAGGATTTTCCAATACAGCTATTACTTCTCCTTTTGTAACAGGTTTTCCTTGCAACAATTCAGTACTCTTTAATGTACCACCATAAGGAGAGGAGACAGTTATCAACTGCTGCGGAGGTACATCCAGTACTCCTGATGCCCTGATAACACTGCTGAGGTTTTTATCTTCCACAGCGCCATACTGTATATTTACTGTTTTGAATTGGTCTTCCGACAATTCAACCATGCCTGCTTCTTCAGTTTTAGTTTTTTCTGCCGATGCAGTTTCTGTATTTTTTTTGGAAGAGCAGGATGAAAGCAAAACAATGGCAGCTGTGAGTATAACAATTGAACTTAAAAATTTCTGTTTCATATTAATTTTATTTTATCCCGTTTTTATTAATTGATGCCACCGATAAATTCGATAGCAATGACGGTTTGATTGTATTGGTTTAAAAGTTTGGTGTATTCCTGTTTTACAATGACCGCATTGTTGAGTGATTGCGTCAATTCATAATAACCAATTTCACCGGCAGTAAAAGCTTTTTGAGCCTGGGTGATGATGAGATTGGCTTGCGGTATTGCTGTATTGCGGTAGTAGTTGATTTGAACTCTTTGCTTTTGCAATTCGCCAAACAATCTTGTCAGTTCAGCCTGCAGGTTGTATTGGTAATTCGTCAATTCTGCTTCACGCCGTACCCGGTTTACTTCTGCTGCTTTTACTTTTTCTTTTTGTGCCTTGGCAAATATGGGAATGCTGATGCCCAAATTAACACCTTGAAACCTGTGACCAGCTCCATAATATTTATCAGTTCCGTTTACGGTTTGATAACCTACCAGCGACTGATTGAAATAGCCCACAGAGAAATCAGGTTTTAATCTTGACTGCTCAACAGCTTTCTCTTTGTTTGCAATATCAATCTGTTGTTTAATAAATGCCAGTGTAGGGTTGGCGGCAATGGCAGCCGTATCAAGATTTACCTGCATCTGCTTTTCTACAAGGGAAGTGTCGGCAATGGCCGTAACAGATGAATCTGCAGTAAACACCTTCAGGCGGTTTAACTCAATACGATAATCTTCTTCCGCACTTTTCAATTGCGCCTTTATCTCATTCACCTTGCTTTCAGCATTATAATTTTCCAGGGCATTTGTTTCACCCGTTTTATATCGCAACGCTGATGCTTTCAGTACCTTTTCATAGATAGCCAGCAGTTCTTTCAGCAACCTTATTTCCTCTATCCAAAAACTTAACTGGTAGTAAGATGTCTTTGTATTGGCCGCCAGTTCAGTTTGATAAACTTTCAATTGCAGTTCGCTGCTTTTGATATTAGATTCAGACAGCCGTAAGAGACTTTTGAAATAAGCAGGATTAGGTATGCCCTGAATAATATTGAAATTATTATCGTAAGCTATGCGGCTGTTGTACTGACCAAATGTGAGACCCACATTTGTTTTGCCGTAATCCTTCACCGTTTTTTTCAACTGCTGCTGGTAACTTATATCCAGCGTTCCTACTTTTACCAAAGGATTATTCTTCATAGCAGATGTAACCGCATCATTCAAATTTATGACTGTCTTTGGCTGTTGCGCATTTGCAGCAAATGATGAAGCTAAAAATAGGATCAGCAATCCAGCCAGGCCTTTAGCTGGAGAAGATTTTTTAGTTTTTGATTTTATTTTTTCAAACCAGGTGTATAAGACAGGCAAAACAATCAATGTAAGAAAAGTGGCTGTAATCAACCCGCCTATTACAACTGTTGCTAACGGTTTTTGTACTTCCGCCCCGGAACCTGTAGATAATGCCATTGGCAAAAAGCCCAATGATGCAACCAATGCCGTCATTAATACTGGCCGCAACCTAACTGAAGTTCCTTTAAGGATAATTGCATTTATGTCAGTCATGCCTTCTTTTTTTAAGCGGTTAAATTCACTGATAAGTACGATGCCATTTAAAACAGCCACCCCAAACAGTGCAATAAAACCAACACCTGCCGAAATACTGAATGGCATACCCCGGAACCATAAGGCGAATACACCACCAATAGCACTCATGGGGATAGCAGTAAAAATAAGTAACGAATATTTTATAGAAACGAAAGTGAAATAGAGCAACAAAAGAATCAATGCCAATGCTATGGGTACTGCTATTGATAATCTTTTATTGGCTTCTTCAAGGTTTTTAAATTGTCCCCCATAAGTAATAAAATAGCCGGGTGGCAGTTTAACCTGCTTTTCAATTTTCTCCCGTATTTCTTTTACAACCGATGAAATATCACGGCCCCGTGTATTGAATCCTACAATGATTCTTCTCTTTGCATCTTCCCGTTGAATCTGGTTAGGGCCTAACTGTAAACTGATATCCGCTACTTGCTCCAATGGAATCTGGTTGCCATCCGGTGCCGCAACAAACAATCCTTTCACATCGTCAATATTTTGGCGGCCTGTCTTTTCTAATCTTACGACCATATCAAAACGTTTTTCTCCTTCATATACAATGCCGGCAGCTTCTCCTGCAAAGGCAGCATGAATAATATGATTTATATCTTCTACATTCAAACCAAATTGAGCAATCTTATCCCTGTTGAGTTTAATAACAATTTGCGGAAGGCCGGTTACCTGTTCTACATATAAATCTTCGGCACCTTTAACAGTAGGAACAATGGTTCCAATTTTCTTTGCCAAATCTGCCAGTACATCCAAATCCTCTCCAAATATTTTAATTCCTACATCTTGCCGTACACCAGCAATCAGTTCATTAAAACGAAGTTGTATGGGTTGAGAAAGTCCATAAGAAATTCCCGGTATTTTTTCCAGTTCCTTTTGCATCAGTTCTGCCAGTTTTTCCCGGTTGCTGGCACTGGTCCATTCTTTTTTATTTTTTAAAAGAATAATCATATCACAAGCTTCAATTGGCATAGGATCGGTAGGTATTTCAGAAGCGCCAATTTTTCCAATTACTTCTTTTACTTCAGGGAATTTTTTTATTAAAAGGTCAGATGCTTGCGTAATTTTATCAATTGTCTGGCTTAAGGAGCTACCTGTCAGTAACCTGGTTTCAACTGCAAAATCTCCTTCTTCCAATGTTGGAATAAATTCACCGCCAAGCGTTTTGAAAATAAGTAAGCTGATTATAAATAAACCAACCGCTATACTTACCACAAGCAATTTCATTTTTAAAGCGCCTCTTATTAAGGGAGTATAAAGCCGTTGGAAAAACTTCATCATTTTATCAGAAAGGTTTTCTTTGTGACTTATTTTTTTGCTTAGGACAAGAGCACTCATCATGGGTACATAAGTAAGTGAAAGCAGGAATGCACCCAGTATAGCAAATGAAACTGTTTGTGCCATCGGGCCAAACATTTTTCCTTCAATGCCAACTAGCGCAAGAATGGGCAGGTACACAATCAATATAATGATTTGTCCAAAAGCAGCAGAGTTCATCATTTTACCTGCTGATTTATACACCTCATCATCCAACTGGTCTTGTGTTAGCCTTCCCGGTTTTCGATGGCCCAACTGATGCATGGTTGCTTCCACGATAATCACAGCACCATCTACAATTAACCCAAAATCAATAGCCCCCAAACTCATCAGGTTGCCGGATACCCCAAATAAATTCATCAGTGAAATAGCAAAAAGCATGGCCAGCGGAATTACTGAAGCGACTATCAAACCAGACCGGATATTACCGAGAAAAAGGACTAATACAAAAATTACAATCAACGCCCCTTCAATGAGATTTGTTTTAACGGTGTTAATCGCTCTGCTCACTAATGCGCTTCTGTCAAGGAAAGGTTCAATCACTACACCCTCCGGCAGGCTTTTTTGAATTTGAGTTATTTTATCTTTTACTCTGGTTATAATTTCACTTGAATTACCCCCTTTCAGCATTAGCACTATGCCACCTACTACTTCTCCTTCATTATTTCGGGTTAATGCCCCATATTGAGTAGCATGGCCTAACTGTACGGTTGAAATATCTCTAATCAATACCGGAGCCCCGCTTGATGTTCTCGTTACTACAATTTTTTCAATATCCGTGATGGTTTTAATAAACCCTTCGCTGCGGATAAAGTAGGCACTGGGTTTTTTATCAATGTAAGCTCCACCTGTATTCTGGTTGTTTTTTTCCAGTGCAGTGAATACATCAGCAATGGTGAGGTTGAAGCTGCGAAGTTTATCGGTGTTAAGAGCTATTTCATATTGTTTTAAGAGGCCTCCGAAACTGTTTACATCAGCGATGCCGGGTGTGCCCAATAATTGCCGCCTAACAATCCAGTCTTGCAGGGTTCTGAGAGACATGGCATCATACTTATTTTCATATCCCTTTTTGGTGTGTAAAACGTATTGATAAATTTCCCCCAATCCGGTTGAAATAGGGGCCATCTCAGGGTTGCCTATATTATCCGGTATCTGGTTCCTGGCTTCTACCAGACGTTCACCAACCTGTTGCCTTGCCCAGTAAATATTGGCATCATCATGAAACACAACAGTAACTACGGATAATCCAAACCTGGATATGGAACGGATTTCTTGCACTTCAGGAATGGTGGCCATTGTTTGTTCCACCGGAAAAGAAATTAACTGTTCTACTTCCTGAGCAGCCAGCGAAGGGCTTAAGGTTATTACTTGTACCTGGTTATTTGTTATATCGGGCACAGCATCAATTGGTAATTTTTTGGCTGAATAAACACCCCATATTATTAATGCAAGTGTAAACAGGCCGATGACCAATTTATTTTTTATGGAGAATTGAATGATTTTATTGAGCATATTTCTATTTATGATTTGAT
>CALLZY010000244.1 GCA_937858715.1 uncultured Chitinophagaceae bacterium
GGTATTTTGTTTCGTAACGCCACAAGCCTTGAAACCTTCAAAGACATAAAACAGGTAGTATTTGATAAAACCGGAACCTTGACAACAGGGAAGTTTATTGTCTCCGGTTTCAAGTTTCTAACGGGAGATGAAGCAGACTTTAAAAAGATAGTTTACAGTCTTGAAAAATATTCCAACCATCCTATCGCAAAAACGATAAATGAAGAGTGGAAAACCAAGGATGTGATACACTGGAAAAAAGTCGAGGAAGTGAAAGGCCTGGGCATGGTTGCTGAAGACAAAGAGGGAAACAAATACATAGCCGGTTCTTATAAAGCAGCAGAGAGTTTAACCAAAGACGACAACCATAACATATTTCTGATTAAGAATAATGAATTGCTTGGATGGATAGACGTGAAAGACGAGATAAGGCCTGAAGCGAAAAAAGTGGTTGACTATCTGCACGGCAAAAACATAAAAACCATTTTGCTTAGCGGTGACAGAAAACCGAAATGCGAAGAAATGGCTTTATTCCTGGGCATTGATACAGTAATTGCCGAACAAACTCCGCAACAAAAACTTGATAAAATTGCTGAGCTCTCAGCAACAATGCCAACTGCTATGGTTGGCGATGGCATTAATGATGCTCCGGCACTTGCCAAAGCAACCATCGGCATCTCCATGAACGAAGCTTCGCAAATTGCTGTACAAAGTGCACAGGTCATTCTGATGAATCATGGGCTGAAGAATTTGCCCACGGCACTTGGCCTGGGAAAACACACCTACCTCACTATAAAACAGAATCTTTTCTGGGCTTTTGCGTATAATATTGTTGCTATACCTGTTGCTGCATTCGGATTGCTCACACCCACATTTGGTGCATTGGTAATGGGATTAAGCGATGTTGTGCTTGCTGTTAATTCAGTAAGATTATTTGTGAAAAAAGTCATCTAATGACCTGTAGCAAACTTTATTATAAGATACTGATGCTATTCTGCATCTTTCAGTTGCGAACGCCCATTATAGCCCAGAGCAACCTGTTGCTTAACGGAAGTTTTGAAGAAATAAATACCTGCACTGAATACAATGCGGAGTGCGGGGTTGAAGCATGGTTTTATCTGAAAGAAGTGCAGGCACAGATGTTAAGTAATGAAGTAAACCAAAAATTATTAGGCAGTAACTCTTTTGGCATTTTTTATAACTGGAACTACTATAAAAACTTTACACCGGTTATTGGCACCATACTCCCCTGTGGTCTTCAACAGAATAAAAATTATGTCTTCAAAGGCCTTATATCTGCCCGCATTAATGCGAAATTAAATCTAAGGCCCGGCTTATGCCTGGGAGAACAGTTTTATGTACCTAACAGGCCGTTCAGCAAAAACATGAGGCCAGACAGTATTACAACTATCCGCAGCATCCCCAATTCAGCATTCTATTCTTTTGAATACACATTCACCGCAACCGGAAATGAACAGTATCTGACTTTCGGCACTTTCATTGCGGAAGACACTGTAGCCGGAAAAAAAACTTTAGTGGGAACACAAACTGTTGCTTTGGTGCTAGATAACTTCGAGCTGATACCTGTTGACGAAAAGGAAACCTGGTGTCCTGCTTACGAAGAAAACAAAAACACAATCTATGCCTACAATTACAGGCATAAAGAGATGGATTACTCCCTGTTTGGAAAAGGCAAACTGAACATTGCGTTTAATTATGCAGACACCAACAACAGGACTATATTCAAGCCCCTGCCCAAACCACTTCAAACAGACACTCTTAAACTCGGCGATGTATTGTTCGACTACAACAAAGCCAACCTGAAACCGTCTGCATCTGAAATTCTGTCTGAATATTTCCTGAAGAACAAAGCATCTGAAAATATTGACAGCATTTACATAGAAGGCCATACCGACTCAATCGGAAGTGATAAAAAAAACTTGCAGTTAAGTCTTGAACGCTGTAATGCCGTCAGGGATTGGCTGGCATTAAATAATATCGGCACTGCTGATATTTTACTTATACATCCCTTTGGAAAATCGAAGCCAGTTGCACCAAACAGTACCCCTCAGGGCAGGGCTTTAAACCGGAGAGTGGAACTCATTATTTTCAGAAAGAAGAATATACCGAGAGTGAGCCGTGAGCAGTGAGACCAGTAAAAGGCCTATTTTTCTTAGTTTAGCAAAAAAAACTATGTTCCTTGAATTAGCACATATAAAACTTGATGTTTTCAAAGTTGCAAAAGAATTTGTACTGGCCTGTTATAAAGAAACAAAGGCGTTTCCACCTGATGAAAAATTTGCGATGATTTCTCAAATACGAAGAGCTGCTCTCTCTGTTCATCTAAACGTCGCAGAAGGTTGCTCGAGAAAATCTGTTTCTGAAAGAAAGAGATTCTACGAAATTGCAAGAGGCTCGTTAATTGAAGTGGACACAGCATTTGACATTGCAGAAAACTTAGATTATACAAGTAAGGCAAACCTGGCAGAGTTAGGAAAGCTGATGATAAGGACATTTCAACTTCTGTCAAAAATGATTTCAGCAAGATGAAGTTGCCACTCACGACTCACCACTCACCACTCACAATATACTCAATCCTAAAGGACTACTGGGGCTACGATTCATTTCGCCCATTGCAGGAAGACATAATTAATTCAGTTCTTTCAGGGAAAGACACATTAGCCCTCATGCCGACAGGCGGCGGTAAATCGCTTTGCTACCAAGTGCCTGCAATGGTAAAACCAGGGCTTTGCCTTGTCATCTCCCCGCTTATTGCCCTGATGAAAGACCAGGTGGAAAACCTGCGGAGGAAAAATATTACTGCCTTTGCCATTTTTTCAGGCATGAGCCGGAAAGAAGTAATCAACACTTTTAAAGTAGCCACAGAAAGCAACTGCAAGTTTCTCTATGTATCACCAGAACGTTTAGAGACCAACTTATTCAAAGAATATCTTCCGGGCCTTGATATCAATCTTATTGCTGTTGACGAAGCTCATTGTATCTCACAGTGGGGCTACGACTTTCGTCCGCCTTACTTACGGATAGCTGAATTAAGAAAGGAGCTGCCTGATGTTGCGGTTTTAGCACTTACTGCTTCCGCCACACCCGAAGTACAGGAAGACATTTGCGATAAGCTCAAGCCCCCCCACCCCCCGCAGGGGGGATTTGAAGATCCGCCATTTAAAATTTTCAGGCAATCATTTGAAAGAGCTAATTTATCTTATAGCGTTTTTAAGGTTGATTCAAAGATTAACAAGATTATTGAAGTAGTGAAAAAAGTTCCGGGCAGCGGCATTGTGTATTGCAGAAGCAGGAGAAGAACAAAAGAGATAAGCGAATTGCTGCAATTGCAAAATATTTCTGCCGATTATTATCATGCCGGATTACCGCAGGAAGAAAGAAATACGAAGCAGGAAAACTGGATAAAGAACAAGACCAGGGTGATTGTTTGCACCAATGCATTTGGTATGGGGATTGACAAACCAGATGTACGGACTGTTGTTCATGCCGATGTGCCCGACTGCCTGGAAAACTATTACCAGGAAGCAGGAAGGGCCGGCCGTGATGGCAAAAAATCGTTTGCTGTTTTATTATATGACAACACCGATATTTTTGAGCTGGAAGAAATGATTAATGTTCGCTTCCCGTCGCTTGAAGATATCAGGAGCATCTATCAGTCTGTTGCTAACTACCTGCAACTGCCGGCTGGCAGCGGCGAAGGCAACTATTACGAATTTGACTTCACTGACTTTATCAGAAAATTCAAGCTCACCAGTTTTGCCGCTTTGTACTCGCTGAAGGCACTGGAACAGGAAGACTGGCTGGCATTTAACGAACAGGTTTTTCTTCCTTCATCTGTTTCATTCATTGTTTCAAAAGAAACCCTTTATGATTTTGAAAAAAATCATCCCAAACTGGAACCCTGTATTAAAACTTTATTGCGGGCATATGCGGGTATATTCGATGTTCCCGTAACAATATCTGAGAAAGTACTTGCCAGCCTGATGAAGAAAGAACTCACAGAAGTCATAAGCGACTTGTCGGAACTTCATCGCAGTGGTATAATTGATTACAAGCCACAAACAGACAAGCCGCAAATCTTCTTTCCCAGGAACAGGATAAAAGCGGAAGATGTGGTCATAAATATGACGGCATACAATAAGAGAAAAGAGACCTACAGAAAGCGTACAAAACAGATGATTGACTATGTTGGCGAAACAGGTGAATGCCGCAGCAGGATAGTTGGCACTTACTTTGGTGACAAGTCAGTAAAGCCATGTGGCATTTGCGATAATTGCCTGAAGCAAAAATCTATACACCTGTCTGCTGAAGAATTTGAGAAGATACTTCATTCAATAACAACCATTCTTCAGAAAAACCCACTGCACACAAAAGACTTAATCAACTCACTCTCTGCTTATAAAAAAGAAAAAGCATGGAAAGTGCTTGAGTTTCTCCATGCTGAAAATAAGATTGAAATGGCTGACACAGGAATAGTGCGGCTTAAGTAAACACCTACCTGAACTTATATTCCCCGTTTTTGAACATCGACGCAGCTGTTTGATACCATGCAGCTGCTTCTTTTATTAATACGCTGTCAGGTGAAAGTTTCACGGCACTGCCATTTTTAAAATCCGGATTATATACTATGGCCTTTTTACCAGGAGAAAGAATTACCAGCTTATCATTCTTTATATAACCCAGCTTTTGATATGTGCTTATAAAGGCTCTTTCTTTGCCTGGTTCCAGTTTAAAAATATCGTAGCCAAAAAATTTACTTGGATAATTCATATTCATCAAACCCAGAATAGTAGGCACAATATCAATCTGGCTAGTCAGCCTTTCCATTTTCTGCGGAGATACTAATGAAGGTGCATAAACCAAACAGGGAATCTGGTAACCGGTTACCGGCAACTCTACTTTGCCTGCAGCCGAAGCACAGTGGTCAGCAATTACAACAAACAGAGTATTATCAAACCAAGGCTTTGATTTTGCCCTCTTAATAAAATCGTTAATAGCCCAGTCGGTATAAGCAACCGCTCCTTCCCGGCTTTGATCATCCGGGTTATTTCCAATTCTTCCTTTTGGAAAAGTATAAGGCCGGTGATTGGAAACAGTAAGTACCTGGTTGAAAAATGGCTTGCCGTTAGCATAGCTTTTGTCACATTCCTTCAGTGTTCTTGAAAAAATATCTTCATCACAATAACCCCAGGCCGTTGAAAAATGTTTTTCATCATCGGTAAAATCCGACTTATCAACGACCTTATAACCATTTGCCCCATAATAAGGACCCATGTTGTCGAACCAGGCAACACCACCATATACAAATTTGCATTCGTATCCTTTCTCACCAAGTAAGTTGCCCATCGTAAACAAATCACTGTTATGCGGACGCCGCACTATTGACTGCCCTGGTGTGGGCGGAATAGAAAGTGTTAACGCTTCAAGACCTCTTACTGTTCGGGTACCAGTCGCATATAAATTAGTGAAGAAGAGAGAATGTGGAATCAGAGAATCGAGGTAATGTGTGATATTATTTTTATTTCCGTAGTACGACATAAAATCACGGCTGAAGCTCTCGACCGTAATCATCACCACATTCCATTTTTTTTCTGCACTGTCTGCCTTTATATTTCTCTGCGTAGCAACCGATGTTCCGCTCTCAAAAATTGCTTCAGGCGTTTGCAATTGTTTGCGCATAATGGCGAATGCCTCAGTTTCAGGTAATGTTACATACTTCTGGTAGTAGTCGATCTCATTGGTAAAATATGCCGTTCCAAATTCATACATCCCGTTTCCGGCCAACTCATTTGTGTAATGATTACCACTAAAAAAGCGAAGTCTGTTTGTGAGAAAGAAAAAAGACGATACTCCAATAGCAACATATCCCAAAAACCAGATTGTTCTTTTCCCGAACCGCATTACATGCTGCTGTGAGGAATGCAAATATTTTCTGATTAAAAGAAAGATAACAACTGCGACCAAAGCAATACCAGAAAAAATCCAGACAACCGGGAAAGACTCAATAATATTCTGTATTACTTCATGAGTATATACCAAATAATCAACTGCAATAAAATCATAGCGGTTACCGTATTCCTGCCAGAAAATTATTTCTCCGGCCAGGTTAAATACCAAAATAATCAGGCTGATAATAAAATAAGCGTAAAGAATCACCCGTTGCTTTTTTTGCTTATACCACCAGGTTGGCGCAAGCCACAGGTACAACACCAGCAAGCCGGAGAAAAACAGCCCTGCTATTATATCATAAAACAATCCAACCAGGAATACCAGCAGGATATGCAGCGGATTATAACTGATGTGTGAAATAGTAAGTGCAAGCAGAATAACCCTTGACAACAGACTAAATCCAACAAACAGGTAGAGCAACAAAAAGGCAGGACCAAAGCGGTTCTGCAATTGTTTTCTAAAGAAGTTTACAATTGAAGACATGGCACAAAAGTAAACAACGCCATGTTTTTGTTAAGAATAAAATAACAAAAAGGTAATACCAACTGTTTCACCTGGTTAGAAAATACTCTTCCGGCTGCGGCTCCTTCCTCCAAGACCTAATACACCAAGCAATGTTCTTACTATTGAATTGCCGGCAGTTCTGGTCATGCTTTTTACAACAGGATTATCAAAGAAGCCTTTCTCTTTCTTTTCTGACTTCTTATCTTGTTTTTCTTCCGCCTCATCTTTCTTTTCTTCCTCTTCTCTTTTTGCAGCATCCTCCAGTTTCTCTGTAAGTATTTCGTAAGCACTTTTGCTGTCAATCACCTCATTATACTTAGAAGCCAGTTTCGATTTACTCACCATGCTGTCTATCTCCATATCGGTCAAAATATCCATGCGGCTCTGCGGCGGACGAATCATGCAATGCGCCAGTGGCGTAGGAATTCCTTTCTCGTTCAGGATAGTTACCAACGCCTCTCCGGTTCCCAATTGGGTTATCAGGTCTTCGGTCGTATAGAATTCTGTCTCCGGATAGTTTTCTGATGTTTGTTTTATCACCTTTCTGTCGGCAGCAGTAAAGGCCCGGAGGGCATGTTGCACCTTTAATCCAAGCTGAGCCAGTACCGATGCGGGCACATCCATCGGGTTTTGTGTACAGAAATAAATACCGATACCTTTTGAACGAATAAGCTTGATAATGGTTTCAATTTGCTGCAATAAGGCCTCGTTAGCTTCCTGGAAAATAAGATGCGCCTCATCAATAAACATAACCAGTTTGGGCTTGTCCATATCTCCCTCTTCAGGGCTGGTGGCATATAACTCAGCCAGCAGTTGCAGCATAAATGTTGAAAAGAGCTTTGGCCTGTCCTGTAAATCAGTAACACGAACGATAGAGATTACACCACGGCCATCATTATTGATACGCATCAGGTCGTCCACTTCAAAACTCTTTTCGCCAAAGAATACATCAGCACCCTGCTGCTGCAGTTCTATTACTTTGCGCAGGATTGTTCCGGTAGATGTGGTTGAAATTTTGCCATAAGCTTTTTCCAACTCAGCCTTTCCTTCATCACTTACAAATTGAAGCACCTTGATAAAGTCCTTCAAATCCAGCAGCGGCAGTTTATTGTCATCGCAATACTTGAAAATCATTGCTACAAAACCGCCCTGTGTATCGTTGAGTCCCAGAATTTTTGATAAGAGAACCGGGCCAAACTCACTCACTGTTGCTCTTAACCTGGCCCCTTTTTGTTCGCTGAGGGTTAGCAATTCAACAGGATAGCCATTTGGTTTAAATTCCACTCCCAGTTTCTGGCAGCGGTCAGTTATTTTATCATTTACGGTACCTGCAGCAGCAATGCCACTCAGGTCACCTTTAATATCCATCATCACCACCGGAATACTCGCATCACTCAATCCTTCGGCAAGTACCTGCAGTGTTTTTGTTTTTCCTGTTCCTGTGGCACCGGCAATCAATCCGTGGCGATTGAGTGTTTTAAACGGTACCAGCACATCGGCACCGGTTACTACAACACCATCAAGCATGGCACAGCCCAGTTTAAAAGATTCGCCTTTGAAAGTATATCCTGCCTTGATAGTTTCAAGAAATTTTGCACTGTCAGCCATAACGTAAATTTTTTGGAAAGTTAATTGAAAGTTTCTTTTAATCTATAAATCTTCTTCCCTTTCCAGCATCAGGATGGCGCTTTGCGGCACGATAAAGTATTTGTCATTCTCATACATCACTTCGGTAGCACCACTTAGCAGAAAGATGGCCAGGTCTCCCTCACGGGCCTGCAATGGTACATACTTCACCTTGTCATCGTCGCCTTTCCAGGGCTCATCCTCCACTGGCATGGGAATAGCATAACCCGGGCCTGTTTTAATAACATAGCCTTGTTGCACTTTCTCCTTTTCCTGTACACCCGGAGGCAGGTAAAGACCGCTGGCAGTACGTTCGTCTGGCCGTGTTGGTTTTATCAGTATCCTGTCGCCAATCACTATCAATTTTTTCAAACGGTTATCAGAAGTTATATGCATGGCACAGTTTTTATAGTATATACTGCAAAAGTAAACAGCAACGGGAGCAGAAGCATCTGTGTTTTAACAAAATATTCAGCCCGGATACTTGAACCCCCGAAATGCTTTAACTTTATTTGCTTCAAGAACAATTAAAATTACGAACCATGGATATTAAGAAACCCAAAATTCTGTTGTGCGAAGACGACCCAAATCTTGGCAGTGTATTGAAAAACTACCTTGAACTGAACGACTATGATGTTACCCTGGAAAGAGATGGCCGCCTTGGCCTGGCTGCTTTTCAGCGGGAAAAATTTGATCTCTGCCTGCTGGATGTGATGATGCCTAATATGGATGGATTCACCTTGGCAGAAGAAATAAGAGATATTGACCCCGACATTCCGCTATTTTTCCTGAGTGCCAAAACAATGAAAGAAGATGTAATACAGGGATATAAACTCGGCGCTGATGATTATATCACCAAACCTTTTGACAGCGAAGTGCTTCTGCTGAAAATAAAGGCCATCCTGAAACGCAACGAAGAACAAAATAAGGAAAGTGAAAACAAAGAATTCGACCTGGCAAGCTATCACTTCAATCCCAAACTACGCCAGCTTATTCATAACGGCATTACACAAACATTATCGCCCAAAGAAAATGAATTGCTGAAAATGCTGGCTGAGCATCTGAATGATTTGCTGCCGAGGGAACATGCCCTGAAAAAAATATGGGGCAGCGATACCTACTTCAACGGACGCAGTATGGATGTGTATATTGCCAAGCTGAGGAAGTACCTGAAAGATGATGAAAAGATTGAGATTGTAAACATTCACGGAAACGGATTCAGGCTGGTAGTGCAGTAAGAGAACCACGATTTTTTTGATTTAAGAGGATTATGAGGACTTGCTCATAATCCTTTTTTACTTACCACGACTCTGAAAAATCAAAATTATCGTTCTTTCGCATCAAGAATTTTTATCCCTGGATAACTAATTCCATAAGTGATGCAGGCGAATGCTTCTTCAGGTTTTAACAACCTCACATCAACATATAGTTTCTTCGATTGCTGATTCATAGCAGTTGGCAGACTTTCGCCAATATAGACAATATCCTGCTGCCCTGTTAAAGTGCGGATACGGACAGAATCTTCGAAGAAAGACAATACCGGCCTGCTGCAATTCAAATCTTTTGTTTGGATTACTTCAGCCTTTAAATAGTAAATCTGATAAGGAAGAGTGCAGTTGCATCTCTGATCAGGTGCCTTACTACAGGATAACAGGAGAACCAGAAATGCAGATAAGGTATATTTCATTACTGCTTTTTTATTCTGACATTTTATTATTTCAAAACGCTGCTTACCAAAGTTGGTTTTGAGTTGGGAAAGCACCCGGCTTTGTTTTACCCAAATGCTCATAAGCTTTTTCTGTTGCCTCTCTCCCCCTTGGAGTTCGTTGCAGAAAACCTTCCTGTATCAGGAATGGCTCATACACTTCTTCCAGTGTTCCCGGCTCTTCGCCTACAGCAGTGGCAATAGTAGTAATACCCACCGGCCCGCCTTTGAACTTTTCTATAATTACAGAAAGAATGCGGTTATCCATATCATCAAGCCCATGCTCATCTACATTGAGTGCTTTTAAAGCATGTTGCGTAATACCAAAGTCTATTTGCCCGTCATTGAGCACCTGTGCAAAGTCTCTAACCCTGCGCAACAATCCGTTTGCAATCCGGGGTGTGCCACGGCTCCTGCGGCCAATTTCCTCAACAGCTTCTTTTGAAATCTGTGTTCCCAATATTCCTGCTGAACGAAGGATTATTTTATTCAGTACGCCGGAAGTATAATACTCCAGCCTTGATTTAATAGCAAATCTCGACAGCAACGGAGCTGTCAGCAATCCGCTTCTAGTGGTGGCACCAATCAGCGTAAACGGGTTCAGGTTTATTTGTATGCTCCTTGCATTGGGGCCGCTGTCAATCATAATGTCAATACGATAATCTTCCATAGCAGCATACAGGTATTCCTCCACAACAGTACTCAGCCGGTGTATTTCGTCAATAAACAACACATCGTTGGCTTCAAGGCTGGTGAGCAGGCCGGCAAGGTCGCCGGGCTTTTCAATAACAGGTCCGGATGTTTCTTTAATGTTTACTCCCAGTTCATTTGCCACAATTCTTGACAGGGTAGTTTTTCCTAATCCGGGAGGGCCATGAAAAAGCACATGGTCGAGGGCTTCACCACGGATTTTGGCGGCCTTTATAAAAATGCGGAGGTTCTCTATTATCTGATCCTGACCTGCAAATTCCCTGATAACAGCAGGCCGTATTGAGTTTTCAAATACTTTGTCGGCAGCCGAAAGTTGCTCCTTGTCACTATTCAGGTTGGGATTCGCCATGCTGTAAATTTAGCAACAGTATCGCTGAATGTGATTATTATTTCAAAAAACAAATACCCCCTGAGAACAGGGGGTATTGGCATTTTCGCCATATTAACCATTAAACAAAAAAGACTTTGTCGAATCAATTTGCAGAATTACATATTCACAAGACAGAACCAGCCTGCAATTTGCGAAATTACCGCAAAATTCATTTTCAACAGGCGGCAAATTAGACAAACGGGTCTAAAAAGCGGTTGAGTGACAGAATCAAATCGCCGTCGGGGCAATTTGCCAAATAGCTTTCCCTTTCAGAATACCTGCATACACCCGGATAATCACCCTTAAATGCCCCCATAGTTTCAATTATCTGAAAATGCAGATGGGGAGGCCACATTCCGTTCTCTTCTGGTTTACCAAACTCTGCAAATTCAGTTCCTTTAACCACAGCTTCTCCTTCCTTATAACGTTCAATCGAACGAAGGCTGAGATGGCCGTAAAGCGTATGAAAAGTAAGCCCAGACAGATAATGTTTAAGAATTATCGTAGCACCATAGTCTCCAGCTGTATTGTTGTAGGCGAAACTATGTATTGTACCATCCATAGGAGCACAAACAGGAGTTAATGCTTTACCCCAGATGTCAACACCAAGATGAAAACGCCTTGGCTCCAATGTATCTCCGGTTGCATTAAAAACACTGCTGCCGCTGTAAACATCTCTAAGCTCCCCATAGCCCCCAATTACATAAAGGGCTCCTTCCTTTTGCATAGAAGAAAGTATGTATTCTGAAAACCGCCTGAGGTCTGAAAAGATTTCTCCCGAAAATGCTTTATTAGCTGCAGATAAATCTATAGCAGCGATTCTGTCTGTTGCGGGAATAAATGGAACGACCGGGATAAAGTTATTTTGATGATCATGCAGTATCTGTTTTAACATATAATAAACCTTTTACGAAAAATAGCACAAAAAAACATCCCCGGCTTGTGCCGGGGATGTGGTTACTTATAATCAGGAAAAGATTATTCACCTATCAGTACAGGGAAAGTCTTCTCAGAAGTTCTTGCACCATCATCGTAGAAGAACTTAATCATGTAAACACCTTTAGGCAAATGAGTAAGGTTAATTGGAACTACTCGTCCAAATACCAGTCCGTTGAATGTTTTCTGGTAAACCCGCTGACCGGCTGTATTGAAAACATCCATTCCCAGATAATTATACAACACACTGTTCATTCTGAAGTTGAACTGTCCATTATTTGGATTAGGATACACAATTACTGCATTATCCCTTAACAACCTTAACCTTTCGGGACAATCAACAACAACAATCTTGGTTGTATCAGATGCTGTACATCCGGCTGTGTTGGTGTATGTATATGTCAGGACATAAGTACCAACAGCAGTAGTCGGCGGAACAAAATTGAAACCAGATACTCCGATTCCGCTCCAGTTACCGCCAGCAGGCGAACCAATTAAAGGAACCAATGTATCACTTATACAAACCCTGCGGCTCCACAAATCAGTTGCCGTTACCGTAGGCAGGGCATTTACCGTAAGAATGGCTGCGTTTGAGGTCGCCGTAAAGCAAGTGTTAGTTACAACACAACGATACTGGTAAGTATTCATTGCAGTTGTTACACCTGTCAGGACAAGAGAGGCTGCATTGGCATTAGCAATATTTGTCCAGGTAGTGCCACCATTAGTGCTTATCTGCCATTGGTATGTCAGTGAATTTCCGGTTGAAACCAAACTGAAAGTAACATTAGCTCCGTTACAAACGGTTTGGCTGGCGGGCTGCGTTGTAATAGAAACTGTATTATATACAGTAATTACTGATGTGGCATTGCCGGATGTACATGTAGCACTTGCCCTGTTGGCCGTATATGTTGTTGTTGTCGTCGGTTTTGCATAAACGACGGCAGGAGACATAGTGCCGGCAGTGTATGCTGTTGTAGTTGCAGCATCAGTATAGAGGCCAGCAACAGGGGTCCAAACAGCACCTACCACTTCAAATGTGATACTCCAGCTTGTGATAGAACCCACATCACCGCCAAGATCATCCACTACATATAAGTTCCAGTTTCCGTTCAGGTTACCGGTGAACATTGAAAGTGCAGGAGAAGACTGCGCTACAGCACCCGGCCCAGGAGCCACCCATGAATCTGAAACATCATAGTTTGTGGGCTTATAAGTGCCAGATGCATTAAGGCTTCCATCAGACAACTGTGAAGTTCCCGCATCATCAAATACAAAGTTGGTGTTTACTAAATCAGTACCGCCACCAGCATCTGACATCAATACCACATTTGTACCTGTTGGTGATTGAAGTAAGATATCCAGATCATCAGGCCATGTGTGATTAATACCATTTATCTGAACTGATTTCACCCTTACACCTGATGTTGGCAAACCTCCAATACTGATAACTGTGGGGTAAGGTGAAGCAGGTCCGGCAGCAGTAACAGCTGGGGCCCCGGCTGGTACTGTAATCAAACCAGTACTTGCTGGAGATGTGATTGTAACTCCCTGAATAGTAATCGGTGTAACATTGTTTTGGCAAATGCTGATTGCAGTTGGAGATACAACTGGTGTTGCAGGAGTTGCGTTAACCACAGTTGTAGCAGTTTTGCTGCAACCAGTGGCCGTAATAGTTCCTGTAACAGTATAAGTGGTATTCAACTGTGGATTGGCCGTTACAGTTGCTCCTGTTGTGGTGTTCAAACCTGCGGCAGGACTCCATGTATAAGCCGTTGAGTTTCCTGTGGCTGTTAATGAAACCGGGCCACACTGACCAGTTGGAGATACGCTTACAGTTGGCAGCGGATTAACAGTTACTGTAACATTTGATGTCGGGGAACTACAGGTTCCCAGCACACTTGTTACAGAATAGTTATATGCTGTTTGTGTTGTGGGTGAGGCTGTGAAGTAAACAGTAGCAGCAGCCGAACCGGCTACATAAGGTACTGTGGCAGCAGGATCAACAAACAGATTTGTCACAGGTGTCCAAACAGCAGTTGGTACTTCAAAAGTGATAGACCAGCTAGTAAGAGAGCCGCCATCTCCACTCAAATCATCAACAACAAACAGATTCCAGTTTCCGTTAAAGTTACCAGTGAATGTAGAAAGTGTTGGATTCACATTGGTAATACTTCCCGGACCAGGTGCCGCAAAATTATCAGGAGAATCTGTGTTAGATGGTTTGTATGTACCTGATGAAATTGCAGTAGTTGGTAATATGGCAGCTGCAGCATCATCAAATACCAGATTAGCATTGATAATATCAGTCGAACCTCCTCTGTCAGACATTACAATTACGTTAGTTCCGGTCGGAGACTGAACAAGCACATCAACATCAGATGGCCATGTATGCGATATACCATTAAGTGTTACTGACTTAACCTTTACACCCGATGTTGGCAAACCTGAAACATTAATAACAGCAGGATAGACACTGGCCGGTCCTGAAGGGCTGGTAGCCATATTCATAGCAGCACCGCTGTAAGTAACTGTGCTTGTAATTGGAGCAACAGTAAGAGGCTGAATAGTTCCGGCGCAGATTACAGGGCTAGCTGGCACAATAGCCGGTGTGGCAGGTGTACCCAGCACAGTAACGGTAGCCGAGTTCTGGCAACCGGTTGCAGTAATCGTACCTGTAACAGTATATGCTGTTGTTGAGGTTGGCGATGCAATAACCGTAGTACCGGTAGTGGTGCTAAGACCCGCAGCAGGTGTCCATGCCCATGTGTTGGCATTACCACTTGCAATAATAGTTACCGGGGCACAGAGACCACTTGGTCCAGCATTCACTATTGGTAACGGATTAACCGTAAGTGAGGCATTATTTGAATATACAGTTCCGCAAATATTAGTTACTGAGCAACGGAATAAGTTACCGTTATACACCAACCCTGCACCTGTCACGGTAAGTGTTGTAGTAGTAGTACCTGAGAATGGAGCTACGTTAGCCAGATTCGTCCAGGTTGTGCCACCATTCGTACTCACCTGCCATTGATAAGTTGGTGCAGGCAGAGGGATGTTATCTGTAATTGAGAATGTAGTATTTCCGTTTTGACAAATAACCCTGTTTACAGGATGTGTAACAACCAATGGAGGATTAACAGGGTTAATCACAACAGGGTTTGCACTGTAAGCCCTGAAACAACCAGGAGTGGCCTGTAGCCTGACAAATATATTATAGTTGCCGGGGGCTAAACCTGCAAAGGTATTTGATGCCTGATAAGAAACGCCGCCATTAACACTATATTCAAGTGTGCTGATTCCAGTGGCGTTTACAACAATTGTACCTGTTAAAACAGGACAAAGCGGCTGGGTTACAGTTGGTGCAGTAACCACTGGTAAATCAGGAAGCGCATTAATTACCACGGGGTTTCCGCTATAATTAGCAAAACAAGTTGTATTACCCTGCTCACGGACCCTGATATTGTAGCTTCCTGCAGCAAGACCGCTGAATGTATTGGATAATTGATAAGTAACACCATTGTCAATGCTGTATTCCATTGTGTTTGCACTGGTGGCATTCACAACAACAGTACCTGTAGTAACGCCTGAAGCACAAGTTGGCTGGGTCACTGTTGGCGCAGCTATGACTGGTGGCGTACAAGCACCGTTACAACATACTGGTTGTGCTGGGGTAATTGTTAAACTCCAGCCACCAGATATCGACCCTCCATCACCGCCAACATTATCAATAACATATAGGCTCCATAGACCGTTAGGATTTGTACCATTAAATACGTTAGCAAATGTTGCAGTGCCTGCAGTTTCAGGATCAGAATATGGTCCGGCAGGAGCCGGAGCTACAAATGCATCACCAGTGCCATAGTTAGTTGGCCTGAATGTACCAGAAGCCGGTGTCCCGCTTGAAGGAACGGCCGAAGCAGCAGCATCATCAAGCGTATAATTAATATTAACCCAGTCAGTTCCACCAATAACATCAGATAATATTACAAACTTCTGACCGGCAGGGCCTACCAGCAACATATCCACATCACTGGGCCATGTATGGTTAAGACCGTTAAGCGTTAAAGTCATTTTATTGACGGTTCCTGTTAAACCTGTTACATTGATTGTTGAAGGATACACTGAAGCAGCACCTGAAGTTGGAATTGTTAAAGCAGTTGCATTCGAGAATGTTTGTGGAGCACCAACTACTGTTGCTCCCAGTCTGAATGTATAGTTGAATGTTCCAAGATTGCTGGCGCCATCCTGGAATTGCAGAGAAGCAGTAATATTATCACCGCAGTTTCCGGCAGCAGTAAATGTGAAGTTCTGGCATACTGCAGGGCCTCCGGCAACAAGTGTTCCGTAAGTCTGTGCACCGCTAGGAGAAGTGACACCACCAGAAGCAGCAAGTGTACCCACAAGGTTTGAAGTATTGCCTGTACCCACATTCTGAACACAGAAGCTAACTGTTACTGTCTCTCCCGGATCAATTACACCGTTTGCAGGCAGACAACTTTCTGAAACTATAGTTGCAGAAGAAGAGTTCAGAACAGGTGTAGCCATTTCTGTTACATTAGTAATAATCAAGGCAAAATCCTGATCTAATGCACCACCAACATTGGGTACGCCATCACCAGCAATATTTGTTGCTTTTACTTTTACTAAAATAGTACCGGTTGTTCCGGCTGGCAGAAATACGCTTTCAACGTTATTCCTTGGATCGGCTGTTCCGCCAGCTACAGAGTTGGCTCCGGAAAACACATTTCCAAGATATGTAGTGCCATTTACAACTACTTCAAGATCAAGGTTGTTAACATAAGCGTTACCAGTTGTAGGGCCAGGAACATCGGTATAAGCCAAGGTAACTCTTACAGGCTGGCCGCTGCTGGCCACAACGCCGGAGCGGACAAACATCTGACCTGAAGCTGTAAACATATCGGCAGCCTGCTGATCCCTGATAATCTTCGGACCAGTCATGGCATCAAAATAATTATTCATATGCACCCTTCCCATACCCTGATTGTTAGAGAACAGGTTATCATTGGCACCAGTACCATTCATATATGCGGCACTGGCCATAATAGCTGCTTTCGTCATAGCAGGGCTTGGCGCAGGAAGTGACCTGTTAATGAAATCCTGCCTGATCAAAGCACCAAAACCAGCTGTTGCAGGTGTTGAGTGACTTGTACCAGAACTGGCAGTTGTCCATTGCTGCGTAGTAGGGAAGAAATTACTTGTTCCGGGACCTGCACACACACCTGTAGCATTAAAACATGCGTTAGCAACACCTGCACCCCCTGATGTCGGAGGATTAGCAGGAGGCCCTGCCTGATAAACGCCGCCTGTAATATGTGTACCAGGCGCTACAATATCCGGTTTTATCCTTCCGTCGTCGCATGGGCCACGGCTTGAAAAATCAATCATATCATTTGCACTGTTGGCTTGTGCATCGGTAACTCCGCACTGGTCGGCACCACCAAACGGCCTTACGCCTTCAGTGGCACCAACTGTAATAACGTTTTTAGCTGTACCTGGTGAACCGATTGTATTCGCACCTGGACCGCTGTTACCGGCAGAGAAGAAAATAACCATTTCCTGGTTACCTGCAGTGGCAAAAGTAGAGCCGGCTGGCTGTGCATCACGAACCAGAAAATCATAGGTTTGAGAAGAAGCATTATATGCGCCTCCCACTGCTGCACCCCAACTGTTAGTACTGATTCGGCCACCGGCCTGATAAGATTCCGACTCCAGGTTTGTTAAATTAGGATTTGTATAAGATCCTGCAACAGTAAAAACAACAGAGTTGCCTAACTTAACAAAAGGAGCAACACCTAAACCATATCTGAACCCGTTGGCATCTGTATGATTTGAATTAGTTAATAAGGCATCAGGTACATAACCACCAACAATGTGGCTGTTTAATGTTCCGTGTCCGGCACAGCCTCTTGAATCAGCATCAGTTGCGGTACCCTGCTTTTTGATAAAAGCTACCCTTGTTCCCTGGGCAACATCTCCATTTTTGTATAAGCCAAAATGACTTGTTGTATTCATGGTTGTTCCTGTCACACCATTGTCCAGACCATCATCACTTACGTTCACTACAAAGTTGGAGGCATCAAACTGGGCCTGTGTAAACCCTTTACTGGCAAGCCAGCTAAGGTAGTTGCCCGGTGTGGGGGCATTACCTGTTAACTGTCCGGTCATTATCATATTCTGGCTTTCATCATTCTTCTTAGGCTCGATAAAAGGATGTATCGAAATCACATCCGGCCTTTCGCTGATTTGCCTTAAACCTTCAGGAGTAAGGCTTACTGCAATATTTACATAATGAGAAATACCCTGCTCAAATGTTGTGGTAAGAGGAATTTTTATATTATTCAGAAGACTTCTTGTTGCATTGTTGTCATCCGGGTTCAGGAACAACTGCACAGAAAACCTGCTATAAGCTACGCTGTTTTTATTAACACCGCCTTTCCCGTCAGCATCATATACATTGGGAGAGATGCGATATGCCGGAGTAAATTCTCCATCCCATTCTACCGGACTTTTTTCGTTTTTAGCTTCTGCCTGTAATCTTGAAATACTGGCATAGTCGCCATAAACAAGATAGGCATAGTTAGGGATATAATCCACCACCTGCACACCTGCTGCAGTCAGCATATTATACCATTCAGGCTGTATAGCCCCTCTGAATTTTACTAAGTGCATATGCTTACCCGCAAAGGGGGCAACTGCTGTGCGGGCCATTTGTGCTTCCTTTCCGGAAACATCAATTTGACCGGCATTTAGATAGACAACAGTCGGAATATTAGTCTGAGACTGAAATTTATTGGTGGCTGTCGAAAAGCTTCCTTTTTTTCCGGCAAGTTCTTTCTTCCACGCATTTTTGTCCTGTTCGCCGTTTTGTGCAAATGTTTGCTGGAAAACAAGGAGAAACGCAAAGAATAAAACCTTGCTGAACAGTCCGGTTAAGGATTGACCGGATGCGGAAACACGACGAGCCTCAAAAAAACTGTTTGGTACATTTTTTCTCATAAAAGCAGGTGTTTTGTTTGTACATTATTTAGTGAGCAACAGATGTTTCGCTTCATAAGCTTCATCAAACATAGATAGCAGCGAATGAATGACTCATTCGGCAAACCGTCCGTTACCTAAAATCCGGCTCTAATATAGTGAATAAAACAAATTCCCCCCAAAACTTATCTGCTTATAATGAGTTATGGCTGAATCTGTTTTTCAAAATGACAGTGTAATTTCCATCCGCAGTTCTCCGTATTATTATTTTTTGTGATTCCCCTCCAGGTTTACGAGCTAAATAACTTGGCGGCGGGGCAGTTTTTCGTAAGAAAAGTAAAAAAGCAGCCCGTAAAGCCTCTTCTCTTATTAAAAACAGCGAAAAAGGAGTTATTCTCCGCATAAATCATATTAACCTTTATGCAGAAGAATTTCTTCGCCACTTAACAATAAAATGACAAGGATAAAAAGCTTGCCCTATTTCAAATATCGGAATGTTGGTGAAAATTCCCTGACCCCTATTTCAACTGTTTCAGAATTTCCTCAATTGCCCTGTCAAGCTGGGGGTCACGGCCGTTCAATTTATCATCAAAGCTGTTTATAACAAGAATATCCGGCTGCACACCTGTCATTTCCAGGTCTTTCCCATCCAGCGAATAACAACCCCAGGCAGGCATACGTACCGAAGAACCATCTACGAGGCCTATACCACTGGTGAAAATTATCCATCGGTAAGTTTCATTACCAATAATCTTTCCCAGCTTCAGTGCTTTAAAACCAGCCGACGTCATTTCCGCATCACTTAGGGATTGCTCATTGGTGAGCAATACAATTGGCTTATCTGCAGGCGAGAAATTGGACTGGGCTGTCGCTTTGCCTTCCCTGTATTTCCAGTTGAGATATGTTTTTTGCGACAAAAATTTCAACACATCATCATGCACATTACCACCGGTATTATAGCGCAGGTCAAATATCAATGCGTCTTTCTTTGTTAATTCCTGCGTCATATCAATTACAAATTGTTCCAGTTCGCCCGGGCCCATATTTTTCATGTATCCGTAAGCAATGCGGCCCTTGCTTTTTTCATCAACCCGTTGCTGGTTTGCGTCCACCCATTCGTCATAGAAGTTGTTAAACAAACTGGCCTGCGGGTGAATTTTTATCTGCACCAACTGCCCTTTCCTGCTGAAAGTCAGTTTCAGTTCCTTATCCCTTGAAGGAAGAGTGAAATAAAAGTTTCTGTCTTTTTGTTTTGCCACTTCCTCATCATTCACCTTCACCAGCACATCTCCGGGCTTAATGCCGATTGCCTTTTTATCGGCAACCGAACGGCGCACCACATATTTTACAGTATAGGGATTATCGTTTTCAAAGATGATTCCGGTTTCCATGGTCTGATTTTGCAACACAATGTTTTCATCGTCACCAAATGAATTAAAGCCCTGGTGCGAGGAATTCAGTTCTCCGAGCATATCATTCAGCATCATCCTTAAATCGGCCCTGTTGTTAACGTATGGCAGAAACTGACTGTAATAATCCCTTGCTTTTTTCCAGTTGTAACCATGGAAATGCTCATCATAATATCCTTCTTCCATTCCGGCCCAGGCCTCGTAAAACATCTGGCTAAATTCCTCAGCAAGGTTCCTTCTGAAAGTATAACTGATATTGACCGGATCAATCTTGTT
>CALLZY010000245.1 GCA_937858715.1 uncultured Chitinophagaceae bacterium
AACGCATAAATATACGAAAGTTTTGGGCTGTCCAACTTTCGCTTTTTCCCCTTATGCGCTGATTATTAGTAGTTTAAAAAAATTGTTTTTCAGTCAAAAGTTTCGCAAATGAAACTTATTTATTTTTTTAATATGTAGAACCCTGCATCCATCAATACTAAAAAGATAAATCATCCAGCGGACTCATCACATGCAGCAGGTCACGGTTGGTTACATGCAGGTATCGTAAAGTGGTTTTTATACTGTTGTGGCCAAGCAATTTCATTATCATAGTTACATCCGTCCCTTTGTCAAGAAGGTGTGTGGCAAAACTGTGACGCAGTGCATGCACACTTCCAGGCTTCATTACACCTGCCTTTTCCTTGGCATCAGCTAATACAATTTGCAGGCTTCGTGTACTATAGGGCTCCTCTTTGGGTTGCCCGGGAAACAAATACCCCTTTTTGGGCAACCCTGCTGTTTTCCAGTACTCCCGCAGCATAACAAGCAATACAGGGCTCAGCCTCACTATCCTGTCTTTCTTGCCCTTTGCCTGTTCCACATGCACACACATTCTGCTGCTGTCAATGTTTTCAACTTTCAGCCTTACAATTTCGCTTACCCGCATACCGGTTGCATAGCCAAGCATGAGCATAGTTTTATGCTTGATATTGTCAGCCGCTTTTATGATGGCGGTTACCTCGTCCTGGTTAAAAAAACGGGGAGTCAATATTGGTTTTTTGGGCCTTGGTATTTCCCAAAAGAATTTTTCCCTTTTCAGTACCTGCTCATAATAGAATTTCAGGCTGTTTATCCTGCTGTGCATGGTGTTTTCCTTCAGACCCAGCTTCTCAAAGCAATACACAAAGTATCTTTTCAGGTGCGAAGCCGTAAGCTCATCAGCCGGTATGTTTTTTAGTGTAAGCAACAACTGGGTCATTTCATTCAGATAGGTTTTTCGGGTACTGGCACTGTATGCTTTCAGTTTCAGGTATTGCTCCATAGCCGGCAGCACATGGGCGTTTACCGCATAAATTTTTCCGGGTCTTGCCTGTACTGCATTTACCTGCCTGCCGGTATCGGGTTGTTGTGCTGCTTTAACAGGCAGAGTTTTTTTCTTCTCAACGGGTAAGTCCTTAACCGGCACCACAGTATTTGCACCGCTTTTCTTTTTCGCCAGAAATGCATACAGGGCCGTATGGTCAATAGTGGCCAGTTCTTTTATGGCATTGTATATCCTGGTATAGTTCTCCTTCGTATTGGGAGCATACCAGCATTTATGTGTATTGCTGAACTTGCACACACCCGTTTTTCGCAATGCGCCGTTTATCTTTAGCTGTATCGTAAAGTAAATACCGATACATTCCATTCCCCGGTGATGCAGGGGTTTTAATTGCACAGTCGTCATATTATCCGGGAAATGAAAAAAATAGTTAATGAAAGGGTTACCTCAAAGCAATGCTTCGCCACCTCAGTCACAGGAGGTTTGTGATAAGGTGTTGTAAATAAAGATACAACACCTTATCACTTTTTCCTGTCTGTAAAACTTCTTTTTTCATTTTTTTTCTCGTCTTTCCAGCAGTCCGTTATATACTGGTGCCTTTTATCGGGCCAGGATACAACCACGGAAAAAGGGGGTTGTCCCATAGTTGTCCCATAGTTCTCCAATAGTTCTCCCATAGTTGTCCCAACCAATAGCAGCTATGCCACAACCCTGCCACAAACCTGGGGCAAGGGTGCCGTAATCCTGCAGGTACTTAACCGCTGGCTCTGGCAGAACAGCTTATTCAACACCCCGTCAGCACCGCAACAGTATCACCACAGCATGCAAACAGTATGAGAAGTGTACGAAACAAGTACGAAAGGTGCATACCATGTACATACTTCAAGCTAACTTCAAGTATGGTTAAAGCATTCTGTAAGTACGCCTCCCGCATCAAAGAGCATATGCAGAGTATGGGGATGCCCAAGACAGTTTTCCCGGCTTGCTACTGATGCACAGAGTTAATACACTACAAAAAAGGCTGCCATATTACCGGCAGCCTTTTTATATCATCAGTTTTTTCTTCATTACAGGTGTATCGCCTCACCATATGCCACTTCAATAGCGTCTTTCACACTTTCGCTGATGGTGGGGTGGGGGTGAATGGAGTTTAATACCTCATGGTAAGTAGTCTCTAATTTGCGGGCTGTTACCGTTTGGGCAATCATCTCTGTTACGTTGTAGCCGATCATATGTGTACCCAGCCATTCGCCGTACTTGGCATCAAATATCACCTTTACAAAACCTTCGGGATGGCCGGCAGCAGATGCCTTGCCGCTGGCACTAAGCGGAAACTTGCCCACTTTAATTTCGTAGCCAGCTTCTTTAGCTGCCTTCTCTGTATAACCAACCGAAGCAATTTCAGGCACACAATACGTACAGCCCGGAATGTTATTGTAATCAATCGGCTCTGGTTTGTGCTTGTATTTATTCTCGTTGTAAGCAATGGCTTCCACGCATACAATGCCTTCTTTGCTGGCCACATGTGCCAGGGCATGGCCAGGTGCACAGTCACCAATGGCATAAATGCCCGGGATATTGGTCTGGCCGAATTTGTCAACCAGCACCTTTCCTTTTTCTGTTTTGATGCCCAGTGTTTCAAGGCCGATTCCTTCAATATTGGCAGCAACACCAACCGCACTCAGCAGTACATCAGCTTCCAGTACTGTTTCGCCTGCGGCAGATTTAACCGTTGCTTTCACCCCGTTTCCTGATGTGTCAACGGCGGTTACTTCGCTGCTGGTCATTATGCTGATGCCATACTTCTTATATTGTTTTTCCAGTTCTTTTGAAATATCCTCGTCTTCCAGCGGTACAATGCGGGGCAAAAACTCAACTACGGTCACTTTTGTACCCATACTGTTATAAAAATAGGCAAACTCAATGCCGATGGCTCCGCTGCCCACCACAATCATCGATTTGGGCATTTCAGGCAGGGTCATTGCTTCCCGGTAGCCGATGATTTTCTTGCCGTCAATCTTCATAGCCGGAAGTTCACGGCTGCGGCCTCCCGTGGCGATGATGATGTGTTTGGCTTCCACTGTCTGTTTGGTACCATCGGCGGCCGTTACTTCTAATTTGCCCTTGGAAACCAGTTTTCCAAAGCCCATTATCACATCAATCTTGTTCTTTTTCATCAGAAACTGAACGCCTTTACTCATTTTCTCAGCCACACCACGGCTTCTTTTTACAATAGCCCCAAAATCAGGGGTGCCGCTGGCTTCAATTCCAAAATCCTTAGAATGTTTTATATATTCATTTACCTGTGCACTTTTCAGCAATGCTTTTGTGGGAATACAGCCCCAGTTGAGGCAAATGCCCCCAAGGCTTTCTTTTTCAATAACTGCCGTTTTCAAGCCGAGCTGTGAAGCCCTGATCGCAGCCACATAACCGCCGGGACCGCTGCCTAAAACAACTACATCGTATGCCATAGTGTATTGTTGATTTTGAATGAAAATTTAATATTTGTGCTGCGAAGTTATCCGAAATGATGCAATGGCGCAAAATGCAGATAACGAACAGGTTTTATTTTCCGCTTTTGGAAACCATTTTGGGTGCTTGGTGATAAAAATAATCTGTATCAGGAGGAATAATTTGGGAAAAACAGCAAAAAATATTCATTATTAAATCACCATTCTGCCATTATTCCCTTACCTTTGCCGTCCCAAAATTTGTTACAATCATGGCAAGAGTATGTCAGGTTACCGGTAAAACACCCATTGGAGGACATAAAGTGTCTCACTCCAACATCAAGACCAAGCGTCGTTTTCTGCCTAATTTGCAGAAAAAAAGGTTTTACCTGGCCGAAGAAGACAAATGGATTACCCTGAAATTATCAACTGAGGCAATCCGTACCATCAATAAGAATGGTTTATACAGTGTGGTTAAGCAACTGAGAGCACAAGGAGAAAAAATCTAACAGTATTAAAGCATCATAATCATGGCAAAAAAAGGTAAAGGCAACAGGGTGCAGGTTATTCTGGAATGTACTGAACACAAAAACAGTGGTCAGCCCGGAACAAGCCGTTACATCACGGTTAAAAACAAAAAGAACAACCCGGAACGTCTGGAGTTGAAAAAATTCAACCCGATTTTAAAGAAGGTAACTGTTCACAAGGAAATCAAGTAATCAGTTGAAAAGTTGAAAGGTTGGAAAAGCCTTGTAAACTTATTAACTAATAAACATATCAACTTTACAACATGGCAAAAGCAGCAAAAACGGCGATTAAGAAGGACCCCAAGCAAGCCGCAGAAGCAAAAAACTACTCTAAGGTGATTAAGGCTGTTCGCAGTCCTAAAAGCGGTGCCTATACTTTTAAAGAAGTGATTGTGCACAAGGACAAAGTGAAAGATTTTCTGGAAGGTAAATAATCGCCTGCTAAAATAAATTATTGAAAGCTGTTCGTTCCAACGAATGGCTTTTATTGTTTAATCCATATTTTACAGGAGCAAATCCTCTAATCACCAATCACTTCCCGATAGCGATCGGGACACAATTCTCTGTTATGGGTTTTTTTAATAAACTATTTGGCAAGAAGGAAAAGCAAAGCCTTGATGAAGGGCTGAAGAAAACCAAAGAAGGCTTTCTTTCAAAAATCACCAAGGCCATTGCGGGTAAAAGCACCGTTGATGAGGAAGTGCTTGATAACCTCGAAGAGGCGCTTGTAGGTGCCGATGTGGGTATAGAAACCACTGTGAAGATTATTGACAGGATTGAAAAAAGGGTCTCAAAAGACAAATACCTCAACAGCGGTGAATTGAACAAAATGCTGCAGGAGGAAATTGAATCGCTGCTGGTGGATGCACCGTCATCAAACAGTTATGCGTTCGATTCCGAACTGCCTGCCAAACCTTACATAATACTGGTGGTGGGTGTCAACGGTGTGGGCAAAACCACTACAATCGGCAAACTGGCATATAATTTCAAAAATGCAGGTAAAGAAGTATTGCTGGGTGCGGCTGATACCTTCAGGGCGGCAGCGGTTGACCAGCTTACCATCTGGAGCGAAAGGGCGGGAGTACCCATTGTAAAACAGGCAATGGGCAGCGACCCGGCAGCCGTCGCATTCGACACCGTACAAAGTGCTGTTTCCAAACAAAGCGATGTGGTGCTGATTGATACAGCCGGAAGGCTGCACAACAAAGCCCACCTGATGGATGAGCTAAGCAAGATAAAAAGGGTGATTCAGAAAACCATTCCTGATGCCCCGCATGAAGTGCTGCTGGTGCTTGACGGAAGCACAGGCCAGAATGCACTGGAACAGGCAAAACATTTTACTGCTGCAACTGATGTGACGGCATTAGCTATAACAAAGTTAGATGGCACAGCAAAAGGCGGTGTGGTGCTGGCTATTGCTAACCAGTTTAAAATTCCGGTTAAGTTTATTGGTGTGGGCGAAAAGATGGAGGACCTGCTGGTATTTGACAAGCATGAGTTTGTGGATAGTTTGTTTAACCTTGATTCAAAAGATTAAGAGTATGGACAGAAATACTGGTGAACTGGAAACTATCAGCAGGCAATTACTTGAGATAGCTGATAAAAAGCACAACTGGATTAAAACAGGGAAAAGAGTTAAATACCTGCAGAAAAGAATTACAGAGGAAGGAGAAAGAGAAAGGGAACTGGCTGTAATTCTGAACAAGGAAAAGTCAGATTATCTAAAAATGGGAAAAATCAGCCTTAAACATCTTTTCCATATTTTTTTACATAATGCTGAACGGCAGAAAGAAAAAGAAAAGCAGGAGTATCTTTCTGCTTTATTGAAATGGGAACAGTGCAGTAATGAGATTAAAAAATTGAAGGATGAACTGGCAGAGGCGATGAATCAGGTCGGCCAGTTAAACGACGCTTCAGACAGGTATGATGCAATTTTCAAGCAGAAGGAGATCCTGTTAAACCAGGCCAAGTTTTCGAGACCTGAAATTGTCTTAGCTTCAAATAAAGTTTCAGAGATTAGTGCAAAGATTAAAGAAATTGCCGATGTTCTGGAGGCAGGAGCATTACTTCAGGTCAGCTTAAAACAAGTTATTTCTCATCTCAAAAGTGCATCAGGCTGGGGTACTTATGATTTGCTTGGGGGTGGATTACTGGCAACTGCTGCCAAGAGAAATAAAATGAACAGTGCTAAAAAGCAAATGATTTCAGCACAGCATTTGCTAAACCAGTTTAATAATGAAATAGAAGATATATCTCTCAGCGGGGTAAAGTTAAATATTGGTGGTTTTTCTGCTTTCGCCGATTATTTTCTGGATGGCCTTATTATTGACTGGATTGTTCAGTCGAGTATAAACAAAGCATATGACGTTACAATGGATGTGAAAGAAAAGGTGGAAGCTGTAATCAACGAATTAGCGTTAAGAGATAAGGAATTAAAGGAAGAACTGACATTGGCTGAAGAGCAATATGTGAAGCTGATTGAAATTAACTGAGTTTACGTATGCGAACAAAAAAACTCCATAAGGATAAAGTCAACATCATCACCCTTGGGTGCAGCAAAAACATGGTGGACAGCGAAGTGCTGAGCGGCCAGCTGCTGGCCAATGCCATTGATGTGGTACATGAAAACAAGAAGCTTGACCATAATATTGTGGTGGTTAACACCTGCGGCTTTATTGACAAGGCAAAAGAAGAAAGCATTAACACCATCCTCGACCAGGTGGAATTGAAACGCCGGGGTAAACTGGACAAAGTGTATGTTACCGGTTGCCTGAGCGAACGCTACCGGAACAATCTTGAAGAAGAAATTCCTGAAGTGGATGCCTTCTTTGGTACCATGGAACTGCCATTGTTACTGAAAAGACTGGAAGCTGATTATAAAGCAGAACTGCTGGGGGAAAGGCTGCTCGCCACCCCAAGTCATTACGCCTACATGAAGATATCCGAAGGCTGCAACCGCACCTGTGCCTTCTGTGCCATTCCCTTAATGCGGGGCGGGCATATAAGTAAGCCAATTGATGAACTGGTAAGAGAAGCTGAAGGACTGGTTAAAAAAGGAGTGAAAGAAGTAATGCTCATCGCACAGGAACTTACCTACTACGGACTGGATAATTACAAAAAGAGAGCCTTGCCTGACCTGCTCAACCGGCTGGCCGATGTTAAAGGCCTTGAATGGATAAGGCTGCATTATGCCTATCCGTCAAAATTCCCTCTGGAAATACTGGATGTAATGAAGCAACGGGATAATATCTGTAATTACTTAGATATGCCTTTGCAGCATGCATCAGACAGGATGCTGACTGCCATGAAGCGTCAGATTACCCGCAGGGAAATGGAAGAACTGATTGCAGCTATCAGGGATAAAGTACCGGGTGTTTGTTTGCGTACATCGCTGATTACCGGTTTTCCCGGTGAGACAAAAGACGATGTGGAAGAACTGAAAGAATTTCTCGAAGCACAACGTTTCGACAGGGTGGGGATCTTTACCTATTCACATGAAGAAGGTACATCTGCACACAGCCTTGCTGATACATTGTCTGCTGAAGAAAAAGAAGAAAGGGCACAGGAAATAATGGAAGTGCAGCAGGAAATCTCTTACGAACTGAACCAGGAGAAAGTGGGCAAAGTTTTTAAGACAATCATTGACAAAAAAGAAGCAGGCCGTTACCTGGGCCGTACTGAGTTCGATTCAGTAGAAGTGGACAACGAAGTGGTCATCCATTCTGCTAAGAAACTGCCGGTGGGTGAATTTGTAAATGTAAAGATCACCCGTGCCTACGATTATGACCTGGAGGGAGAAGTTATTTAGAATACTGTAATATTAACGTCTTGGCTATTAAAATTACTTGATTATCATATGGAATATCTCCTATGTGTTGCCTATGTTCTACTGTTACTATGTGGTTCAATTATTTTTACCACATAGAACCATAGGTATATAAGGTAAACACATAGAATTTAATAGCACATCACGTTAATTCTAATCATCAGGCTTCAGTTGCAACAGCGTAATTCTTTATCTCATTATACAACGTATCTCTTTCTACTGGCGTTCTGTTTACCTGCCTGATTAATGCCACCAGTTCTTCTGTGCTCATTGTCGGAGTTTGTTCTTCTGCTCCGGCCAGGCTGTAAATCTTGGTGGTGTCATCAATGGTGCCGTCAATATCGTCCACACCAAAAGAAAGGGTCAGCTGTGCATTCTGTCTTCCCAGCATAGGCCAGTAAGCTTTCAGGTGCGGGAAATTATCAAGGTAAATCCTGGAAATGGCATACATCCGCATATCCTCAATATGAGTGGTCTCCGGCACATTGCTCATGTCATTATCTGCATTTCTGAACTTAAGAGGAATAAAGGTGTTGAATCCTTTGGTCTGGTCCTGCAGGTCACGGAGCCTTCTCATATGGTCAATGCGGTGCTCATATTTTTCAATATGACCATACAGAATGGTGGCGTTGGAGTATATGCCTGATTTATGTGCTGTTTCGTGTATCTTAAGCCAGCCATCACCGTTCACTTTGTCTGCACAGATCTTTTCCCTGATTTCGGGAGCAAAGATTTCAGCACCACCACCGGGGATTGAATCAAGACCGGCTTCAATCAGAAATTTTAACCCTTCTTCCACACTCACTTTTGCCTTGCGGAACATATAATCATACTCAACAGCAGTAAATGCTTTGATATGTAAATCCGGCCGGTGCGACTTGATGGCCTTCAGCAGGTCAGCAAAGAACTGCAGGTCCATTTTAGGGTGAACACCGCCTACAATATGCACTTCAGTAACGGGTATGCCATCGTATTTCTTTACCATGTCCAGCATTTGTTCAATGCTCAGCTCCCAGCCATCTTCGCGGTGGGCATAGAGGCGGCTGTAGCTGCAGAAATTGCAGCTGAACACACACACATTGGTCGGCTCAATATGAAAGTTGCGGTTGAAGAAAACCTTATCGCCATGCAGTCTCTCTTTAATATGGTTGGCGAGGCTGCCCACAAAACCGGGACTTCCTTTTTCAAACAGCAACAGGCAATCCTCATCGGTAATACGTTGCCCGGCCTTAACCTTTTCGGCTATCTGTTTCAGGTCTTCTGATAAACCAGCTGTATTAATCATACTCATCAGGATTAAAGATGCAAATGTACGGTGTATAAGAATGTGAACTTTTACAAACCTGCCAATATTAAAATTGCTTAACTTGCCCTATTCAACTTTAATTATATGAATTTAAAACTAAGACTAACGATTCTGAGTTTCTTCCAGTTCTATGTTTGGGGTGCCTGGCTGATAACGATTGCCACCTACTTTTTCTCTAATAAAATGGGAACAGGCTCTCAGTTTGGAGCTATTTTTTCTACACTGGCAATTTCTTCACTTTTTATGCCGGCATTAACAGGCATTATTGCTGATAAGTGGATTAATGCCGAGAAGCTATATGGTATTCTGCATATTTTGTATGGAGCAGCTTTGTTTTACGTAACTACTGTAAAGGATGCTGATACTTTGTACTATGTGATATTTGCTGCAATGATTTTCTACATGCCGACAATTTCCCTGTCTAATTCTATTTCTTATACTATTTTAAAAAGAAACAACTATGATGTAATTAAGGTGTTTCCGCCAATAAGGGTTTGGGGAACCATTGGCTTTATTGTTGCAATGTGGACAACCAATCTTACAGGAAGCAAAGCAAATACTAACCAATTTGTAATTGGAGCTATTGCCGCAATTCTTCTCGGTGTTTATGCTTTTACAATGCCTAAATGCCCTCCTCAGAAAGCTATTGCAAAAGATGCTTCATGGGCTGAGCAGTTTGGGTTAAATGCATTTAAGTTGTTCTCGAAATATAAGATGGCATTGTTTTTCATTTTTTCAATGTTCTTAGGTGCTGCATTACAACTTACAAATATGTATGGGGATACTTTTCTGGATGATTTCAAAAAAGTGCCGGAATATGGGCCAGATTCTTTTGTAGTGAAGTATTCAACAATCATAATGTCTATATCTCAGATTTCGGAAACCGTATTTATTCTTACCATTCCATTTTTCTTAAAGCGGTTTGGGATTAAAAAGGTTATGCTGTTTTCGATGATTGCCTGGGTATTACGCTTTGGCCTTTTTGCCTATGGTAACCCCGCAGATGGTTTATGGATGATTATTTTTTCATGTATTGTCTATGGAATGGCATTTGATTTCTTTAATATTTCCGGCTCTTTATTTGTTGAAACAACGACTGATTCAAAAATTCGTTCGAGTGCACAAGGCCTGTTTATGATGATGACAAACGGCGTAGGTGCTTTTCTTGGAAGCAAGGTGAGTGGTTTTGTGATTGACAAGTATTTCACTGTGAATGGCTCTGATAAAGATTGGCAGGGAGTCTGGATTGCCTTTGCCATTTACGCATTAGTTGTGGCAATTCTTTTTGCACTGCTTTTCAGGCACAAGCATAATCCGAACGAAGTTGGTAACATCCAGCACTAATAAGATTTTCTTAACTATACAACCCCGGCACTCCCGGGGTTCTTTTTTGCAAATACAGCTATATTTGTTCTTCGTAAAAACAAGCTGATTATGATGCAGATTGAAATGTTGAAATCAAAGATTCACCGGGTGCGGGTAACTGATGCCAACCTCGATTATATTGGCAGCATTACTATTGACGAAGACCTGATGGATGCTGCCGGAATCATTGAAAACGAAAAAGTGCAGGTGGTGAACAACAACAATGGCGAAAGACTCGAAACCTATGTTATAAAAGGAAAGAGAGGCTCAGGAGTGATCTGCCTGAATGGTGCAGCTGCCAGGAAAGTGCAGAAAGGCGATATCCTGATAATCGTCAGCTATATTCAAATTGACCTGGAGTCCGCTAAAACATTTGAGCCCAGGATAATTTTCCCGGATGAACATAACAGGATTTAATACCCAGACCGTTTTACAATGACACCCGAACGCAGACAAAAACTGACAGCCGTATTGGAAAAGCGTCAGCCCGACCTGACTGTTGTGCTGGAAAATGTTTTTGATCCGCACAATATTTCGGCCGTCATGCGTACCTGCGATGCCGTAGGAATTCAGGAAGTCTATATCCTTACCACAAAAATTCCCCGCCACAAAAAATGGGGAGCAAGAAGCTCTTCCAGTGCGGCAAAGTGGCTCACTGTTCATCAGTTTGATAATGCGGAAGAATGTTTTGCCCTGCTGCGCAAGAAGTATACAAAGATTCTTACAACCCATCTCAGCAGCGATGCTGTCAATCTCTACGATGTGAACATGACAGAACCCATTGCCCTTGTGTTTGGCAACGAACACAGCGGCGTAAGCGATGAGATAAGGGCATTGGCCGATGGAAACTTTATCATTCCGCAGGCGGGCATTATTCAGTCGCTTAACATCAGTGTGGCCTGTGCGGTTACTTTATATGAAGCCTGCAGGCAAAAAACACTGGCAGGGCATTACAACCGTAATAATATGGATCATGCTATGAAACAGGAACTCTTAAATGAGTGGGAACTGAACAGGGACTTACAATAAAATCATTCAAATGGGGAAAGCTGTACGATTAACATTGTTCATTTCTTTTATCCTCCTGTCTGCAGGTGTGCAGGCGCAGGTAAGAGCAGTGAAGATTACAGAAGTGGAGAAAATGATTGCCGAAAGCAAAACTCCGCTGATAATAAATTGCTGGGCTACCTGGTGCAAACCTTGTGTGGAAGAAATCCCGTACTTTATCGAAGAAACAAATAAACGTAATAACCAGGCTGCCACGTCAGATTCGGTAAGCCTGGTTCTCGTAAGCCTCGACTTTAAAGAGTCATTTCCGGATGCGATTAAGAACTTCGCTACCAAAAGAAATTTCACGGCAGAAATTCTCTGGCTCGATGAAACGAATGCCGATTATTTCTGTCCGAAGATTGACCCGAAATGGTCTGGTGCTATTCCCGCCACTCTCTTCATCAATAATAAAACGGGCTACAGGAAGTTTTACGAAGAACAGCTTTCGCATGATGAGTTAAAGGCAGAGATGATGCAGCTGCTTAAATAAAAAAACCGGAATTGCTTCCGGTTCATGTACATGGCTATACCTGTTCAACCTATTATGAAGCGTCATCTGTTTCCAGTTCCATTTGTTCTTTGGCTTTTGCTGCCAGGTAAAGAAAATAAATCGCTGCTCCAAAGCTCACTACAGCAAAGAATACCCCTAAGATACTACCTGAGTTGATGGCCTTGGCTAAGCAATAGCCAACTAAAACCATAAAGCCGAGGATGATAAGCCGGTTAAGTGTTTGCCTTAATAACATAAGCGGTGGTTTTAAATCGCCGTTTTGGCGGTGAACAATGTGGTTATACCGCTTAGATGCCAGCTTTAAAACATTCCACAAAAAATGCATAAAAAAATCCTCCCGCTGCGGAGGAATAAAACAGTTTAGAAAAGCGTCTGAACTCCATAAGCCACTTTTGCTTCATGGTCGAGCAACCATTTCTTTCTCCAGAGACCACCGGCATAACCTGTCAGCTCTTTATTGCTTCCAATTACACGGTGGCAGGGAACAATAATGGCAATATGGTTTTTGCCATTGGCATTCGCTACAGCCCTTGTGGCTTTTGAGTCGCCGGTTTTCCTGGCGAGATCAAGGTAGCTGATGGTTTTGCCAAATGGTATTTGCGTTAACAGGTTCCACACATCCTGTTGAAAAGTTGTGCCTGGCTGATTAAGTGGGAGAGTAAAGTTCCGCAGTTCTCCATTAAAATACTGTATCAGCTCTTCAAGGCAATTGATAAGCAGGGGAGGAATATGTTTATTACGGGGCGTTTGTTTATGCGAAGCATCATAAAAACTTACCTCGCTGATAAACATTTCGGTACCGCTTATTTTAAGCAGCCCGATTGGTGACTGGTAATATGTAGTATAAGTTTCTGCCATTACATTTATGACGAGCAGAGCAGCACTTAAAGTTACATCATTTGCTGTTAAGCCATCCGGTAAACTGCTGCAGGCTGAAACTGCTCAGGTTGTTTTCTTTGGTCAGTCCGCCTTTTTGAGCAGCCAGTACTCCCCATTTTACATCATCAAACCCATCTAAAGCATGAGCATCCGGGTTTATGGACAGCAGCACATTTTTGTTTAAAGCATAATCAATCCAACCCCAGTCCATATCAAGCCGGCGGGGATGGGCATTTATTTCAATGACCACGTTATTGGCTGCACAGGCCTCAATTATCAGTTTGTGGTTGACGGGATAGCCATTCCTGCTCAGCAGCAGGCGGCCTGTCATGTGGCCAAGTATTCTTGTATATGGGTTTTCTATTGCTTTCAGCAACCGCTGGTTAGCTTTTTCTTCTGTCATACCCAGATTACTGTGTACCGATGCAATTACAAGGTCAAAAGTTTGAAGTATGTCGTTTGTGTAGTCAAGACTACCATCACCCAGGATATCACTTTCAATGCTCTTAAAAATCCTGAATGGAGAAAGCTTACGGTTTAATTCGTCTATCTGCCTGTGTTGTTCAGCAATCCTGTCTTCTTTTAACCCGTTGGCATACCCGGCTGTTTTGGAGTGGTCGCTGATGACGAGATATTCCAGTTTTCTTCTTATACATTCCTCTGCCATTTCTTCAATGGTGTTAACCCCATCGCTCCAGTTACTGTGTGAGTGAATGATGGAACGGATATCCTGTGGCTGAATAAGAACAGGAAGCTGGTTATTCTTTGCCATTTCTATAATGGCAGCATCTTCTCTCAGGCTGGGAGGAATGAAAGGAAGATTCAGGTGTTTGAATACCGGGCTATCAGGTTCGCCTGCTGCCGATGTGCTGAAATCAAAGCTTGTGTATGTTTCGGAAAATGCTTTCAGAAATCCAGAATTGCCGGTGGTTCTGAATAGTTCTTCAGCCATATTTGTGCCACCAGTAAAAAGGCGGAGCCTTAAACCATTTCTTAGTTTATATTGAATGCTGTTGTCTGTTTCCTCTGTCAGTTCCGGAGGCTGGGCCGTTTGAAATTTAGGTTTTATTGCTTCGTTTGCTTCAAGCACTACAAACTCCAGTTCTTCAATAATCAGTTCTTGTCTTCTGTATTTTCCGGTTACATGTACTTTCCCGGGTGAGAAAAGTTTTTTAAGATAGTTGTCTATTTGCGGGAAAAGTTCTTCCAGTTCGGCGTACAAAAAGTTGCCAAGGTTAGAGAAGTAGAATTCTATCCCTTCCTGAATTTTTTTCTGTGTGGCTTCGCCAAACCCTTTGAAGCGGGTAAGGCGGTTTTCATTACAGGCATACAAGAGTTCGCCCAAAGAGTCAATCTCCATCGTTTTCCAGATGGTGTTAATCTTTTTAGGCCCCAGTCCTTTTATGTGGAGCATTTCAATAACACCGGGCGGCGTATTGCCAATGTAGTCGTTCAGTATTTCCAGTTTCCCCGTTTCGAGCAGTTCAATTACTTTCTTTCCGGTGCTTTCGCCGATACCTTTTATCGTAAAGAGTTTTTCCCGTGATGTACCGGCCAGTTGCATTGGCAGTTTTTCAATGTTGAACGCTGCTGCACCGTATGTTTTGCTTTTGAAAGAATTATCGCCATGTATGTCCATCAGTTTGGACAACAGGGAGAAGTTTTCTGCAATGGTGTAATTATCCATGCCTCTAAATTACGGGAAGGGAATCCATAACAAAAAAAGTCCTCCGTTAACCGGAGGACTTTTCATTAGTTGTAAGTTCTTATGAAACTTATTTTTTCTTAGCAACTTTCTTAGCAGCTTTCTTAGGAGCAGCTTTCTTAGCAACTTTTTTAGGAGCAGCTTTCTTAGCAACTTTCTTAGGAGCAGCTTTTTTAGCAGCTTTTTTCTTAGTAGCCATTTTTTTAGAATTTTAGGTTAGTAAAAATGGGTTTGCGTAGTAAAAATAATAATTATTTTATACCACCCAAATTTTTTTTCCACAAAAGTTGTAAGGTGCATTCATCATTAAGCTTCAGCAACGTTAACTGAAACGAAAGTTTTGTTGTCTTTTCCTTTACGGAATTCAACAACACCATCATTCAAAGCAAACAATGTAAAGTCTTTTCCAACTCCAACATTTTTACCAGGATGATATTCAGTTCCACGCTGACGAACGATAATGCTTCCTGAAACAGCAGGCTGTCCTCCAAAGATTTTAACGCCGAGACGTTTGCTTTGTGAGTCACGACCATTCTTTACACTACCTTCACCTTTTTTATGTGCCATGATTTATGAGTTTATTGTTATTACTGTTGTGTCTGAAAGTTGCTTGTATAAACTTTCAACCCATCGCTGAAATGAATCAGGCGATGTTTGTTACTTTGATCTTTGTATAAGCAGTCCTGTGACCTTTCTTTTTGTGAAAACCTTTTCTTCTTTTTTGCTTATAGGCAATCACTGTATCACCTTTTACCTGGTCCAGGATTTCGGCCTGTACTTTTGCGCTTACAGCGCTGCCAACAGACAAACTGCCGCCTGCATCGGCCAGCAATACTTCAAGGTCAATTTTATCTCCGGCGTTACCCTCAACACGGGGAACGTATAAAGTCTGGTCTTTTTCTACTTTATATTGCTGTCCGGCAACTTTTACTACGGCTATCATACATTAAAAATTAGGACGGCAAAGGTAAGGGTAAATTCTGAAGTGACAAACAGCGATTTAAAGATTTATAAACAATAACCATCCCTGTTTTGGCTGCTCAATCTTTATATTTGTAAACTCCAAAAGAAAGCAGCTGTTTTGCCGGCAGCAACGGCATATACAGGCAAAGATAAAGCAATAACATTCAGTATTTTTATGTAAGTGGCTGATTTTCATTTGGAAAAGATTTGAAACATGAAGATTAAATCATTTCTGGCCAAGCCGTTTGCTTCTTATATATATAAAGGTATCAGAAAAGGTATGCGCCATGCCGTGGCAGACCAGGAGGCTATCCTGAGATATTTGCTGAAAACCGGACGCAACACCGTCATTGGCAAGGAGGCAAAACTTTCTGATGTACGCAATTATGAGGAGTTCAGGCAGGCGATGCCGGTAAGGGATTATGAGCAGTTTCGCCCCTGGATTGATATGGTAAAGGAAGGCAAGCATAATGTTCTCTGGAAAGGGAGGCCCATCTATTTTGCCAAAACATCGGGCACCACCAGCGGCACCAAGTATATTCCCATCACCAAAGAGTCAATTCCCAATCACATTAATACGGCCAGAAATGCACTGTTGTGTTATATGGCCGAAACGGGCAATACAAAGTTTGCCGACGGCAAGATGATTTTTCTTTCCGGCTCACCAGAGCTTGAAAGGGTGGGAGGCATACCAACGGGCCGGCTCAGCGGCATTGTGAATCATCATGTGCCCAAATACCTGCGTACGAACCAACTGCCATCGTACGAAACCAACTGTATCGAAGACTGGGAAACCAAGCTTCAGAAAATTGTTGATGAGACTATCAACCAGCGGATGACACTGATCAGCGGCATACCGCCATGGATGCAGATGTATTTTGATGAGCTGACAAAGCGCAGTGGCAAGAAAATTGGCGACCTGTTTCCTGATTTCAGTGTGATGGTGCAGGGCGGAGTGAATTTTGAACCATACAAAGCCAAGCTGCTTGAAAGTATCGGCAGAGGAATTGATACTATTGAGTTGTTCCCTGCCAGCGAGGGATTTTTTGCTTTCCAGGATTCGCAGGATGCAGAAGGATTATTGCTGAATACCAACAGCGGTATTTTCTTTGAGTTTGTGCCTGCCAGCGAAATATTTAATGAGAACCCTACCCGTCTTTCGCTTAAAGATGTGGAATTGGGGGTTAATTATGCCCTTATAATAAATAATAATGCCGGTCTGTGGGGATATAATATTGGCGATACAGTAAAATTTGTTTCACTTGATCCTTACAGATTAGTGGTAACGGGCAGGACAAAACATTTTATCTCCGCTTTTGGTGAGCATGTAATTGGTGAGGAGGTTGAAGCTGCCATGCTGGCTGCTTCACAAAAGCATAACCTTAGAATTACAGAGTTTACGGTTTCCCCGTTTGTAAGTGCCGATGCCGGGAAGTCGTACCACGAATGGTTCATAGAATTTGAGGACCAGCTTTCGTCAACAGATTCTTTTGCATCGGATCTTGATGTTGCCCTGCGGAATAAGAATGTCTATTATGATGATTTAATAGCCGGAAATATTCTGAGGCCACTGAAGATAACGGCTGTGAGAAAAAACGGGTTTATTGATTATATGAAATCAATCGGTAAATTGGGAGGACAAAATAAGGTTCCGAGGCTGAGTAATGACAGGAAGATAGCGGATGAATTGGTGAAGTATGAGGTTTGAGGAAGGAAGTCGGAAGTCAGAAGTCGGAAATTGAAGATGGAGATTTTAAGTTCAATGATTTTAGTAGATAACAAGCATTTATCAAATTATTAATAACAGAATGTACAGTCCGGAAAATAAGGAGGGAAGAATTTTGAACTCAACCGGGATAAAACGTATTGCCATATTTGGCTCCACCGGTTCCATCGGAACGCAGGCATTGGAAGTTATTGCCGCCAATCCCGATTTATTTTCTGCAGAAGTGCTGACGGCACAGAGTAATGATGAATTGCTGGTGCAGCAGGCATTGGTGTTCAACCCCAATGTGGTGGTGATTGGTGATGAGAAGAAATACCTGAAAGTAAAAGAGGCCCTTGCGAATACCGATGTAAAAGTTTTTGCCGGAGAAAAAGCATTAGAAGAGGTGGCAGCCCTTGACTGTTATGATATGATGCTGGCTGCCATTGTGGGCTATGCAGGACTGAAGCCAACAGTTAAAGCATTACAGGCAGGAAAGGCTATTGCACTTGCCAATAAGGAAACATTAGTGGTGGCAGGCGATATTGTTATGAAAATGGCTGTGGAGAACCGGCTGCCTATTATTCCGGTTGACTCAGAACATTCGGCCATTTTTCAGTGCTTGGTGGGTGAAACGAGGAACAGGATAGAAAAGATAATCCTTACAGCATCCGGCGGACCTTTTATCGGCAGGAAGCCTAACTACTTAGTGAATGTAAAAAGGGAACATGCCCTGCAGCATCCCAACTGGAGTATGGGGGCGAAAATAACCATTGACTCTGCCACCCTGATGAACAAGGGGCTTGAAATGATTGAGGCCAAATGGCTTTTTAACCTGAAGCCGGAACAGATACAGGTGGTGATACACCCGCAGAGCATTATTCACAGCATGGTGCAATTTGAAGACGGAAGCATCAAGGCGCAGATGGGATTGCCGGATATGAAGCTGCCCATTCAGTATGCCATGGCTTTTCCGCAGCGGCTGAAGAATGATTTTCCAAGATATGATTTCAGAAAGGTAAGCACACTCAGTTTTGAAGAACCGGATGTGAAAACGTTCAGAAACCTGGCCCTGGCGCAGGAGGCCTTAGAAAAAGGCGGCAATCTTGCCTGTGTGATGAATGCAGCCAATGAAATTGCAGTGTTTGCATTCCTGCGGAACCGTATCAATTTCCTTGATATGACCAATGTGATTGAAAAGACGATGGAGAAGATACCTTTTATCGCCAATCCCACATTGGAGGAATATTTTGAAAGCGACGGCGAGGCCCGTAATTTTGCCGCCGATATTATCAAGTTATAAATCAATTTCTGAACCTGTAAGTGCAGGTTTGGTCCCGATAAGAATCGGGATTTATTTTAATAAACAACGATGTATTTATTAGCAATCAACTGGGCAGAGGTGGGTATAAAAGCAGCCCAACTTATCCTGTCGCTTTCTATTCTTGTAATCCTGCATGAATTTGGCCATTATATCACTGCCCGCTGGTTTAAATGCCGGGTAGAGAAGTTTTATTTGTTTTTTGATCCCTGGTTTTCGCTTTTCAAGAAAAAGAAAGGTGATACTGAGTATGGCATCGGTTGGTTACCGCTGGGCGGATATGTAAAAATATCCGGTATGATAGATGAGAGCATGGATAAAGAACAGATGAAGCAACCGCCACAGCCCTGGGAGTTTCGCAGCAAACCGGCCTGGCAGCGGCTGATTGTAATGCTGGGAGGTGTGATCATGAATATCCTGACAGCATTTGTTGTCTATGCTTTTATACTGATGGTGTGGGGCGATAAAAAAGTGCCTTCCAGTTCGATGAAGTATGGTGTGCATGTGGGTGACAGTACGTTAATGAAGATTGGCTTTAAGAACGGTGACAAAATCATAGGGGTAGATGGTAAAGAAGTATATGATCTTACCAGGTTCAAGAAGAAGCTGATTACTGCAGAGCATGTACAGATTGAAAGGGATGGCAAACAAATGGAGCTGCAACTGCCAGAAAATTTTATCGGGCAATTGGTTGAAAATAAAAACCAGAAAAGAAAAGGTTTTATAGAGCCCCGCTTTCCAGTGCTGGTGGCAAAAGTCAGCGACACGTCGGGAGCTTTCAGGGCCGGATTGAGAAAGAACGACTATATTATTGGAATAGATTCAGTGAGGTTTTCTTTTTATGATGAGATGACTGATATACTTGAAACGAAAAAGAATAAAGATATTTTACTTACTGTTAAGAGGGACGGAGACGATACAAGCTTTGTTACACATATTAACGGAGAAGGTCAGATAGGTTTCAATGCGTTCACCGGCTTAAAGCAATTAGACAGTCTTGGCTGGTTAAAGCTTGAAATAACAAAGTACAGCTTTTTCCCGGCGTTCCCAGCGGGTGTAAAGATGACCTTTACAGAACTCCGGGATTATATTGCACAGTTTAAGGCTATTGTGAATCCCAATACCGGCGGCTACAAAGGTGTTGGCGGATTTAAAGCCATGGGTTCTATTTTCTCATCATCCTGGGATTGGGAGTGGTTCTGGAAAATGACGGCCATGTTGTCAGTGATACTGGCATTTATGAATATTCTTCCGATACCGGGACTTGATGGCGGGCATGTAATGTTTACGCTGTGGGAAATGGCAACCGGCAGGAAACCAAGTGATAAGTTTATGGAGTATGCACAAATAGCTGGCATGGTTATTTTGCTGGCATTAATGTTGTATGCCAATGGTAACGACTGGTTTGGTTGGGGGAGATAGGGAGAGATGTCGGAAGACTGAGGTTGAAGTTTGAAATTAAGCAGTTGATATTTGAAATAAAAAAATGAAGATGAGATTTGAAGCAGTATAGTTCGTACTTCTGACCTCAGACATCGTACTTCATCAGGGGGTGTTTGGTTTTGACAGCATAGATCTTTGAAAGTATAAGCATGTACTGCGTTGCGTAATTAGCAGTTAAATCTGAATACGAAAACTATAAATGGCAATACTCAGTATGCCATGGCTGCCTAATCAGTGATTAAGTAGTCATTTGGGCCGCCGGGCCGGTTGACTTGTTACCATGCCCCGCCGCCGACTCAAAAACAAAACAGGTTGCTGCAACCACAGGCTGTGCCGGTTGCTTAAGACTTATTCAGCTAAGGAATTAATCGGTTGTTTGTTTCCAGTTGGTTCCCGACATCACAAAACAGAATAAACATGTAGAAGACTTTTGGAGAATATGTTTGGACACCGGTTCGAATCCGGTCACCTCCAC
>CALLZY010000246.1 GCA_937858715.1 uncultured Chitinophagaceae bacterium
AAGTAACCTGGCTGAATGCCGGTGAACTGCCCTGGCCGATGGCAAGATTGATGGGCCCCATGATTGGCAAAGCCCTGAACCACCAGTTTACGGTTGGCCTCGATAATTTAAAGAAGATGTGTGAGGGGTGAGCCGCTCCTTTTGTTTACCGTTAACTTCCTTGATGGCATTCAGGTAAAACGTATCTGAAGGGCAGCGATTGTCCGGCCCGGCCTCCCCATAGCCCCCAAGTTGGAACTGGAGTAACAACCTTTTTTCCCGGTTCAAAAAAGCTGTTGATATGCTGTTTATCCGCTTCTTTAATGAAGCGGGTTAAAAGCGGCTCAACAGCGGCACAAAAGCGGGACAACAGCGGCACAACCCCTCTTTTGCAGCCTTTGCAGGGGTCGGCGTCTTGCCTTTAAAATAGCTTTTCAACCGGCTGGTTTATGCCTGATTAAATAAGATATAAGGGATTATTAAAGTGATTTATTGTCTGCACCAGGATTCAATCCTTTTCTGGCACTCATTAACCGGAAGCCACCGGTTTTGTTTCATCAGTTCCCTGAGAAAAACACAAGCCTCTTTTTCAGAAAGCAGGGTTGTTTCCACAAGCTGGTCAAATAGCCAGAGTATTCCTCTCACTTCAATCCCTTTGCTTTCTGATAACCGGCGTAAATGTTTATCGCCTGATAGCAACAAAGCATTTTTCTTCCCGGCATAATAAATAGCCGACCAATCCTGCTCTGATAGTCTTTTGTCCTGTAAACCGGCAAGTTGAATCTCTGCCAGTTCTTCCGCAGATATTTCAATAATTGTGAATTTTTCTGAATTAATATGTGCCTGTATGGCTTTTGTTTGTGTTTCGTTCAATTCAGACTCAAAAATCAGTTGCGTGGTGGAGAACTCATACTCCAGTGCCAGGCAATGCGAAAACATACCTATATTGACAAGGTCAATCAGAATATTGGCATCCTGTATTGCGATTTTTCTCATAGGTGCTCAGGTGGTTACTATTTTTTTATAGGGCGGCTTCCAGTTTTTCCCTGAAATCGGCCAGCTTCATACCTGCGAGGTTTGATGCTTTGCTTAAACTTACCACTTCTTCAGCAGCTAACCTGAAAACAAGATGTTCAAAGCGGTAACTTTTTTCATTACCGGCAAACTTGCCCAGGCCTTCTTCCTTTTTGTTTGAAGCAATTGATCTCCAGAACCTGTCAGCCTTGCTTTTTTCTATAATACCTTTTAACTGTGCCCGCATCATAATGGCCTGTATGGAAATGCCAAACTCTTCTTTAATACTCACCAGTTCCCCAATAGCGATATTATTTCTTTTTTCTCCCAGGTGTTTTTCCAGCACATCATCCGGCAACAACATGGCTCCGGCAAATGCATGGCAGATTCTTTCCTTATCCGCACCTTCTGCAATTTTTAATACAAGATGCCCCAGTTCGTGCAGGGCAGTGAACCGTTTTCTTTCGATCGGATAGTTTTTGCTGATAACCACCACTGGTATATCACCCACATAAGTACTCATGCCGTCAAATTCCTCCGGCGCATCAATTTCAATCACCCTTACCCCTTTGTCTTCCAGCATTTCAATTACGTTGGGTATCGGGTCGTAACCCAGGTTCCAGCTTTTAATCAGTTTCAATACCGCTTTCTCCACATCTTCCACACCGGCAATACTGTTATTTTCAAGCGGGTTACTGAATACCGCTTTAATATTCAGCAACTGTTCTGCTTCGAGGTAGCGTTCCAGGAAATCTTTCACTGTTTCTTTTATGCTTTCTTGCTGCTTTATGGGGAGTTTTGCCCTTTTGCGGAACTCCACCGGGCCCAGTTCAACCGGCTCTTTCAGAAAATAGTCAGGCTTGACTTCCAGTGCTTTTGATAAAGCAATCAATACCGCCCCGGTCGGGTTCATTTTACCCGACTCATATTTATGCAGGGCCTGTTTGGTGATAGACATAGAGACACTATCTGCCAGTTCCTGTAGTGACCAGCCCCGCATTTTGCGGGCAGATTTAAGGCGTTCGGCAAAGGATTCCATAATAAGCAGAGGTTAATTGTGAACGAAAGGTTGGTTGACAAATGTACAAATATTTTTTATTTTGTCAACCGTTTCGTAAATTTGGTACTGAATTAAATAAAAAACCGTGGCACTGGAGCAGCGTCACGGCGTAAAGAAATAATTCTTTGGGGAAAGCGATTAGTTTCTTTATGTGCAAATGTAGCCATCCGGCTTAATACTGCAAATAGCTGCTCCTTGGGCGATAGAGCAGATGCCTCCGTATTAAATTATCTGCCGGTTCTAAACATAGTAATATGGCAAAGAACGGAAAGACTGGTGATGGTCATCGTAATGGCCAGGTAAAAGACAGGAGCCAGACTTACAATCCTAAAACGGAAAACTGGGTGAAGCGGGATGCTGATACCGGTAAGTTTATGGATGGTAAGTCGGATAACAAACCTTTCAAAGGAGTAAGAAAGGAAAACTAATATCCTGCAAGAAAAACCTGAACCCTCCGGGTAAGAGTGAGGGGATCTTTTTACCCTAAAAAGTTATTGTTATGTACCTGAAAAAGTACAGTAATGATAAAGCAACTGTTTGCGCCGGTAAAAACTGTGTTACAGTTTATGGTGAAGCAGCCCGGATAATTACGGCTGTTGCACTAACTGCCGTGATAATAATTGCAGCGGCGTATGTTGCCAAAGCTTTGCGTTAAAATGTAAAAAGAGGTTGTCTGTTACGATGACCTCTTTTTATATTTTACCTCTGGCTCCGCCGCCATCCCGATAGCTATCGGGAGCATTTCCTCCGCCTCTTTCGTCCTGAGTGGTGAGCTTGCCGAACCAGCGAAGGATACCTGCCCGTTCATCAGCATCGGCAATAGCCAATCCCGCAGTTCGGTGAGTTGTTGGTTTTCTTTAAGATTTAATTGCTTTTGTTTTTCAAAAAGAGAAACCTTTTTTTGGAATTCCTTTACAAACTTTTCATCAGGCTTTACGATTTTGTATGTGGATACCAAAGATTCGAAAAGCAGGTTTTTTATCCCGCTTGTTTTCCCTTCAAATCCGAAAAAGATTCCGTTATTATACGCTTTGTTCCAAGAGTAAACAAAATAAAAAAGGTAATTTTCTTTCGCTAATGAAACAGCTTTGCAAAAATTAGAGCAGATAATCGGTGTATCAAATCTTTCAATTACTTCTTTTGTAATGCAAGCTAACCTGCCGGTTGATTGCGTAGGACTACCTCCTGAAATTTCAACAACCAAATCATTTGGTGCTAAAATTTTATGCTCATTCTTTTCAAGAATAAACCTTGTCGGAGTCTTTACCTCTCCTTTACCATTAATTCCATTAATATCAGCGCCACGAATACATTGAACTTTTACCTGATAATTTCCTTCAGCATTTTCTTTACCCCAATCTCCGCTTTTGTCATTTGAAATAAAGTCAGATAAACTTTTCACCGCCCACTCCTCCGGTATTTCTCTTTTCAACTCATCATTCCAAACCATTTTACCGCCGCTGGTTTTGTAGGGCTTGCCTTTTTTATCCGGAAAATCAAACTGAACAAACCAGTAATCATAAATTGTTTTGGCCATTGATTCTAACTCGGCATTGATGCGGTTGTTGAGTTCAATTTTATCATCTAAGTAAGAGAGAACAGAAGCGATTTTTTGTTGAACTGCGTAGCTGATTTGTGGGATTTCAAAATCCTCAATCTGAGTTTTACTTATATGTGGAACTGAAGACCCTGTTTGAGTTTTAAAAACATATGATTCAAACCTAGGATTATGAATCAGATAAAACAAAAACAATTGATCGTTGTTTGGCTTTGTCCTTACACATGCTACTCGTTGGGCTAGTAATAGCGGAAGATCTCCTTTTCGTATTCTAGCCTTATTCTTCCCAACTTTCGAACCATCCATTCCAATTACAACATCATTTTCTTTAAGTGAATATTCATTTATTTTATCAAATATTTGATCCCAACATTTTACAGTATCCCATCTTAATTTTCCTTCTGTAACATTTTCACCTCTTACAGTTCTTATTCCCGAATTAGAATAAAGTTCTCCTTTAAATGGGAAACCTGTGATAACATCTGCAACCTCTTTCAACTTGACTATCTTACTCATATTTCAAACTTTTCAGCTGTTTCAATATTTCTTTCTCTAATACAGCACTTTCTTTAAAATATTGTTCCAAGTTTTGCTGATAGTAATTCATTTTGTCTGCAAACTTTTCAGCTGTTATATCAGTGTATTCAATCCTTACGTCAAAATATTGGCCGGCAGCAAAAGAATAATTTTTACTCCGCACGGCCTCTCTTGTTACCACTACGGCAAAATCATCTTCGGGTTTCTTTTCATTCATCGCTGCAATAATGCGTCTTTCTTCCTCTGTGGTTAATACTGTTCTTTCTTTATTGTTGTCTTTTACCGGCTGGCCCAGTTTGCTGGCATCTACAAAAACAATATGTTCATTATCGGCCTGCCTGTCCATAAACAATACACTTACATTGGTGCCGGTGCTGGCAAATATGTTACTCGGCATGCTTACCACACCCCGCAGCCAGCCACGTTCCAGTAATTGCTCCCTTATCTTTTTTTCAATACCGCTTTGTGCCGTAATAAATCCGGTGGGCACAACAACAGCCGCTTTACCTGTTTTGCTCAGGCTGTACATGATATGCTGTATAAAGAGCAGGTAAATAGCCATGCTCTCTTTTTTATTGGCAGGTATTTTTGGTATGCCTGCAAAAAACCGTTCTTTAAAGGCATCTTTTTCCAAATCATTTCTGAAATCACTAAAGTCCAATTTGAACGGCGGGTTGGAAACGATATAATCAAATTTCTTATTTAAGTACTGCGGGTCAGCAATGGTGTTGGTCTTTATAATATGCGGAATGGAATGAGAGAGATTGTTCAGCACTAAGTTCAGCCGCAGCATGCTTGCCGACTTCTGCGAAATATCTTCTGAATAGATACTGCAGTTTTCTTCACCAATGGCATGGGCAAGGTTCATTAACAAAGTCCCCGACCCCGCACTTGGGTCATAACAGGTAACCCCCTTTACCGGTTTGGGCACCATGATGGCTGCCATAATGCGGGCCACTGCATGGGGTGTATAGTACTCGGCATATTTACCGCCGCTGTCGCTGTTATAATCTTTAATCAGGTATTCAAATATGGTGGCGAAGAAATCATACTTCTCGCCAAACATGTGCTCGAAGCTGAACTCAAATAATTTGTTGATGAGTGCCCGGCAAAAGGCATCCCGCTGTGAAGCGTCAGAAATAAACTGGCTCAGCTCATCAAACATTTTATCCTTGGCACCACTGGCCGACTTTACAGAAAATATATCCGTGTTGTTTATGCTGATGCTGCGGAGTGTATCGTCAAAGAGTTTTCCAAAATCGGGCTGGTTCTGGTTGTTGTACAGGTAAGAAATCATTTCTTTCGGGTACAGCTTGGGCACATCGGGCCCGATGCGCTTCATCAGGAATTTGTATTCATCCTCACTCATGGCTTCCAGCGCCTCCTGGAAGTTTTCTGTTTTATTCAGTTGCTTATTGTGCTTTTTCGCTTCAAAGCGAAACTTATCGTTCATGAATTTATACAGGAATACCTGTGTGATAATCTTGAACTCGTTTCCATCATTGCCCAGGCCATAATTGGCGCATACCGCCTTCAGGTTATCTATCAGGCTTTTTGTCTGGGTAATAAATTTTATATCCTGTGTCATGCTCTTCGTCCGTAGTATTGGTTTAAGTATTCGTTTGAAATCAGGTGGCCGATAGATTCAGCCGTGGGAAAATCCAGTTTCAGTTTTCGTTCATCAATCATTTCTTTTATCAGCAGTTGCATTACAAAGTCGGAAAAATAAGATTCATTTTCCAGTATGCGGTGGTTACGCATCAGCTGGTCATCGGTGGAGCGTTTGATTGATTGAAGGGCTTCAAACAACTGCATCTCTTTTACCGAGAGGCTTTCTTTTTCCATCAGCCGCTTGTGCACCCGTACATATTTTTCATCCTGTTCATATTTGGCTTTCAGCAAATCATTCACCCTGTTCAGTTCTTTTACTTTGTTGTAAATGGCCCGCAGCAATACAATGTTTTCTTTCATCTGCTCCTGCGATACTTCTGCAAGGTTTTTCTTTTTAAAGATGCGTTCCAGTTCTTCCCGCAGTGAAATAAGTTGCGGGTCATTCGGGTCAAAATTATTAAGAATAGATTCACGGGTCCTTGCCAGTTGTTGTTTTAATTCATCCGCAATCACCAGTTCCTCTTCCGACATTTTGGTGAACATAAAGATTACATCTTCCAAAGCGGTATTGATAAGGTTGGTGGTGTCCGTATCATTTTGCAGTGCATCGAGCTGGTTCAGCTTGTCTAATTGTGCCTGCGTTACGTTGAGCAGTTGGTTAAGTTTTTGAAAATCTAATTTTTGTAATAGCTCCTCAAATCCCTGCAGGCGGATAATATTTTTTAACTCTTTTGCATTGGTCAGTGCTTTAATCAAATCCATCAAAATGCTTTTCTCCCTTACTTCACTTACCTGCTGGTGAAAAACTTCGGCGTTTGCTGTATCATACCGGAACAGGGTTTCCCTGATAGTTTGTATATCCTTGTCAATTTCTTCTTCACTCTTAAAGAGCTTGCTGTAATACTGCATTTCATCGCCCAGCTCGGCCTGCAATTCATCAAAGTACATGCGGTTGGTACGGTCAAATGCGGCGGTGATGTCGGCAAAGTCAACCACATAACCAAAGCGGTATTTTTTATACGGCCTGTTTACCCTTGTGAGTGTTTGCAGCAGGTTATGGTCTTTGATAATGCGTGCCAGGTAGAGTTTTTTTAGCCGGTGGGCATCGAAACCCGTTAGCAGCATATTGAACACAAACAACAAATCAATCTTTCCTTTTTTGTAAGCATCAATAAGGTCTTTACGGATTTCCTTGTCGTTTTCATCGTAAAGAATAAGGGCTGCCGTAAGAGGAAGTTGTGTGTTGCCGTACACGGCGGGGTCTTCGGCTGCCAGGGAAAGCTTTGCTGCATCTGTTTCCTGAGCGCCAAACTTCTTTTCAAAATGCGAGAACAGGGCTTTGGCCTGTTCAGATGAATCGCAAACCACCATGCCGCCCAGGGTATTATCCCTTTCGGCAAGCCGGAATTTTCTGAGGTCATCAATAATGTAATCTAACAGCGGCTCTGTGTATTTGGGATGGGCATACACTAATTTCTTTTTTACATCGCCCTGCAGCACATCAATTTTCTCCAGAATCTCTTTCATCTGCATTTTGTATCCAGTGTCTATCCCTTCCCTTATCAGCCGGAGGGTATAACCGTCTGCAATGGATCGGTTGTAATAGTATTTGTGGATATAGTCGCCAAAAAGAGCCTTGGTGTCATAATCTTTCACTACCTGTTTCAGTAAAGGCGTACCTGTCAATGCTATTTTGATGGCCTGTTTATCAGAATTAATAAGATTAGCGAGGTAGTTGCCTTTGGGGTTGTAGGAACGATGGGCTTCATCCAAAAAATAGATGCGCTGGATATTGATGTCGTAATGTATATCTGTTTGCACCACGGAATCTTCGCTGAATTTCTGAATATTCACCACGGCAATTTCCGGTTCACCACTTGCATTATGAATAGCGCCGATGGTTTGCAGGTCTTTTATGAAGTCTGATTTTGAGTTAACCGGTTTTACTTTCAGGCCACGGTTGGCAAATTCTGTTGTTGCCTGTATGGCCAAATCCAGGCGGTCAACAACAAAGTAAAACTTGGGAACGATGCTTTTCTTTTGAAAATAGTCTGTCAGGAATTTTACATTATAAAAGGCCAATGCCGTTTTGCCGCTGCCCTGTGTATGCCAGATGATACCTTTTTTAACACCATCATTCAGCTTTTGCTCAATCGCTTTGGTGGCAAACAGCTGCGGGTACCGCATGATATGCTTCTGAATTAGCTTCATACCCTCTCTTTCTTCCTCTACATAGGTAAGAGCATAGTTCAGTATAAAGGCCAGCCTTTCCCTGCTGAGCATTGATGTGAGCAGCCGGTTTGTCGGGGTATTGTAATGCTTGTTAGTCTGGAATTCAGGAGAGTGTTTTATTACTTCAGCGTTATTGTCCTTCAGAATAAGGTTTTCTGTTATTTCGCTTTCTTTATTCAGCAGGGTGGTGAGATTCAGGTTTTCTTCTTCTCTGAAATAGTTAAACTGTAAATCTTTATAAGCGGAAGTTGCATAATAAGCACCCTGCACAGGTTCCACCACTCCATCCTCATACTCCATATTATTGGAGAAAATCATGAGCTGGGTGATATTGGCAAACCGTTTGAATTTCCTGTTTTTATAACGGCGGTTAATACGATCCCGTTCAGCCAATACACCTTCTTTGTTGTTGGGCTTTTTTACTTCAATGAACACTAAAGGCAGACCGTTTATGAAAACAGTGATGTCCGGACGGAATTCTTCATCTCCGTTTTTGCAGGTTAATTCAGTAGTAACATGAAAGTCGTTATTGCTGAAATTTTTGAAGTCAATCAGTTTTATGCCTGATGTCGCCGTAAGTGATTTGTAGAAATCCCGGCCAAGGTCATCGTAATCCAGTTTAAGTGTGATTTCTTCCAGCAGCCGTTCCAGTTCAGTTTCAGCTATACCCGGATTGATTTTTTGCAGGCTTTTAATAAAGATGTCTTTAAAGATATTTGTTTCTTCCTGCCTTAAATGATGCTCTTTTCTTGGTATATAAGTAAACCCCAGCCGGGTAAAGTGCAATAATGCCGGAATTTTAACTCTTGAATCTTCGTTGAAGGCCATGGTGAACAGGGGCTTAATAGGCTGAAAAATTAAGACATTAATCTTTTTGAAATATTGATTTGTAAAGATGCGTAAATATTTTTTGGCAGAGGCGCTGTACAGGCTGCTGTATTTGTTGTGATAGAGACCCCGGATCAAGTCCGGGGTGACACCTGTTGAATGAAAGACCCGGATCAGGTACGGGGTGACAGTTTATCTATAATACGCAAACCCCTTCTTGTCATAATAGCCCAGGAATTTTCCATCGGGGCTGTATTGTTCAAATACAATGTAAAACCGGTAAGCAGGATGATTGGTTCGGAAGCGTTTCCAGCCTTTCAGCGGGTAAGGGCTTTTGCAGTTATTAAGTAATGTGGTGTTCTTATCTGAAAGAAAAATAAGCAGGCCGTATTTACCATCCTTTTTTAATTCATATTGCTGCCGGTAGGCCGAGAAAGAGACAGAATCGTAAACAGCAGGCAGGAGCCATTGCCCGTCAGTTTGCAGTATGCCCAGTTTGTCTTTAGTTTTTGCGGCCAGGTCAGCAGTGATGGTATCATGAACAAAGGGCAACAGCACTTTTTCGCTGATGTCAATAATGCCATATTTACCTTCTTTCTTTGCAAGGAAACTCGTTTTGGCAAAAGGCTTTTGGAAATTGTTGTTGGGCGACAATAAAAACAAACTAACCGATTGATAACTGTTGCTGATTGTGCTGCCATCGGGGAAAACAATGCCATACAGTCCGTTCTTTTTTGTTTGTAATGCGTTTTGATAGCATAGCGGATTGTTGGCGGCATCGTTGGTGTATATGTAATTGTAACCGGAGTTGAGCAGGTATAAAGTATCGAAGCCTTCCAGCGGCAGGTTTTGTTTGGAGTAGTTCTGGTACGATTTCCAGCCATCGCCGTCTTTCATAAACATATAAGTTTTCAGTTTGCCCTCATACATATCCATTGGCGGCACAGCGACGGCATCCTCATAACCATACTCATTGCGGGATGAAGAAGGCGGTGCGGTTTTCTCCAGCACCAATGCCCCGTCTGTTTTTCTCTTTATTTCATAAGCGATGCGTTCACCTGTCTTTTCTTTCTGCACAAGCAGGGTTGCATTGTTTTGTCCATTAGCATTAGCAGCAGCAATAGCAAAGACATTTCCGAGAAGTGTTTTCATGGTGCCGGCAGTATCGAGATATAACAGATGGTTTAACCCGTCTTTTGTTTTTACCGTGTACACAGGTTGTTTATAGTTTTCATAGGCATGA
>CALLZY010000247.1 GCA_937858715.1 uncultured Chitinophagaceae bacterium
CTAAAAAACAAAAAACTCTATTTTTGAGTGGCACTAAAAATGGGGAAGTTTACACACCTATAAAGAATCTTTATCACTACAAAAAGAAATCGTACAGTTCGCCCACTGCGGCCGCACAGGCCATTATCAGAAATGGCAGGGTAAACGGCTGGCATTTCTGGCGCATAAAAAATGCCAATGGAGATTGGGTAAAGCTGTCGGAATACTGAGAAGGTATTTTCGGGTTTTGTTCGTTTGTGAAGGTTGTAAGGTTATTCTAGGACGATACACTGCCGCCCAACCAAGGGGTTCTCCCATACTTGTCCCATAGTTCTCCCATAGTTGTCTCATAGTTCTCTCATAGTTCTCCCAACCAATAGCAGCTATGGGAGAACCCTGCCATAACCCCGGCAAAATGCAGTAAAAAATAATGCTAAATAATTTAGTATTTTTGTAACTTTGGCTATCTTTATTCCAAACCAGGAAACGATGGCGATTATAGCAGGAGGGATGAACTTTACCGGCGGCATGGGCGATTTTTGTGCCTACCGTCTGCCCGGCTCAGACAAGATAGTGGTGAGGCGTAAAAGCGGCCCCGGCCGCCAGCGCATCAAGCAGGATAAGGCCTATGCCATCACCCGGCTTAACAACGAAGAGTGGAAAGCCTGCACCGCTGCCACGGCCACCCTCATCCGCAGTATGTTCCCCGTAAAGCACCTGTCCGACTATCCCTATGCCGGTGCCCTGAACGGGCTGTTCCGGTTTATACAAAACGAAGACCCGGCTGCACCCCTTGGCAAAAGAGGAGTGCTTATCTCGCAGCACCCCCAACGGTTAGAGGGCTTCAGCCTGAACCGCAAGCAGAATTTTGAAAGCTACATCAAACACCCGCTGCAGTTTGGCATCAACAGGAGCAATGCCAGCGCCACAGTGCAACTGCCGGAACTGGTACCGGGTATCAACCTCAGCAACCCGGCGGGTCATCCCCTGTACCGCTTGGTAATGGTATTGGGGGCTGTGCCTGATATTGTCTATAACGAAGAAAGAAAAGCCTTTCTGCCTGTAGCGGGAGAGGAAGTGTTTCCGGTGGTGGCAGCTACAGACTGGCAACCGGCCAAGCAACGGATGCCTGCCACAGAACTTAGGGCTGCGGTTGTTTCTCCTGCGGATACAAGTGATTATACACTGGTGCTGTCCATCGGACTTGAGTTTGGCATCCCGCTTACCAACACCGAAGTACGTCCGGTAAAGCGCTACGGGGCAGCGAAGATTTTGAAGATGGGGTGAGGGAGGGAGGAGGTCAGAGGTTGGAAGTCAGAGGTTGGAAGTCAGAAAGACGGAAAGACAGGAAGTCAGGAAGATGGGAAGGGAGGGTGGTTGAATGTTGTTTAAGGTGGTTGAATATGGTTGAATGTTGTTGATGGTGGTTGAATATGGTTTAATGTTGTTTAAGATAATTGAATATAGTTTAAAGGGGAGCCGGGGTCTCATACGAGGTACAAAAACTCAAAATAAAAGAGATGCCGGATCAAGTCCGGCATGACAGGTTGAGGCCCGGCATGACACCAATTAACAAGCCATGTACGACAACGGTGGCCGAATTCTCAAACGTGTCACCCCGGGCTTGACCCGGGGGTCTCGTAAGCAGAAGGAGATGCCGGATTCCCGTATCAAGTCCGGGACAGGCAAGTCCGGCATGACAGGTTGAGGCCCGGCATAACACCAATTAACAAGCCAGCTATGACGACGGTGCCCAGTCGCTCAATCGTGTCACCCCGGGCTTGACCCGGGGGTCTCGTAAGCAGAAGGAGATGCCGGATTCCCGTATCAAGTCCGGGACAGGCAAGTCCGGCATGACAGGTTGAAGCCTGGCATAACACCAATCAACCAGCCAGCTATGACAACGGTGGCCGGATTGAAATCGTGTCACCCCGGCCCCTGAGCCGGGGTCTCAACGTAGGCCATATCCCCGGATCAAAGCCCGGGGCAGGCAAGTCCAGCATGACACCGAAATCATAAATAGCTACCTTACACCCTCTTTCAACTATATTTTCAAGAATATGAAACAGTTTTTCGTTTGCCTCTTTTTGCTTGTTGCAGGCAAAGCATACCTGCAGGTGCCCAATCCCCAGACCTATTTTCCCAAAGCCGATTTGATGACCATCGGTACGTATTATTATCCCGAACACTGGCCAAAAGAGCAGTGGGCTGGCGATATAAAAAAGATGGCAGAGCTTGGGTTCGAGTTTACACACTTTGGCGAGTTTGCCTGGGCTTTTATTGAGCCGGAAGAAGGCAAGTTTGATTTTACCTGGTTAGACGAGGCTGTTGAACTGGCATACCAGAACGGAATAAAAGTAATCATGTGTACTTCGACACCCACACCTCCGGCATGGCTGGCGCAAAAACACCCGGAGATACTGATGGTGAACGATGAGGGAAGGACCATGCAGCATGGCTCGAGACAGCAGATTTCATGGTCGAGCAAGGTTTACAGGGAGTATGTTGAAAAAATGGTGGAAGCCATTGGCAGGCATTATGCGAATGACAAACGCATCTGGGGCTGGCAATTAGATAATGAGCCATCCCATTATGGTCAGTATGATTACAGCGAAGCGGCACAGCAACGCTTCAGAACATGGCTCAGTGCAAAGTACAAAACCATTGATGCGCTGAATGCAACATGGGGTACTGCTTTCTGGAGTATTCTTTATAAGGATTTTGACCAGATCAGGATTCCTAACCAGAAGGAACTGATTGCACAACCATCGCCACATGCTGTGCTGGACTTCAAACGTTTTTCGGCAGAAGAGGCCAATGATTTTCTGACGCTTCAATATAAAACCCTGCGCAAACATATTTCATCCGGGCAATGGATAACCACCAACCTGATGCCTGAACATGCGGATGTTGACCCTGCAAAAATTGATGGCCTTGATTTTCTTACCTATACCAAATACCTTGTTGCGGGTTACGACAAAGGAGTGGGTAAACAAGGTTTCCGGATGGGGTCTCCGGCAAGTATTGGTTTTGCCAATGACCTGTTCCGTTCGTTTAACGGAGTGACAGGCGTTATGGAACTGCAGCCGGGGCAGGTAAACTGGGGAAGGTTCAACCCGCAGCCATTGCCGGGTGCTGTGCGTATGTGGATATGGCATGCTTTTGCCGGTGGCAATAAGTTTGTTTGTAATTACAGGTTTGATCGTCCGGTTACGGGAGGCGAACAATACCACTATGCCATATTAAATGCCGATAAGAAAACGGTAAGCACCAGCGGTATTGAATATGCCAATGTGATTAAGGAGATAAAACAATTAAGGGCACATTTTGATGCGGCTGCCGTTGCCCCTTCGTATTACCAGCGCAGACAGGCCGCTATTTTGTACAGCCCCGATAACCGCTGGGAGATGGACAACCAGCCTCAAACCAACCAGTGGAATTATATGTCGCACCTGAAACGTTATTACAATGCACTGAAACAGGCAGGGGCGCCGGTTGATATTATTACTGAGCAGAAAGATTTTTCAGCGTATCCGCTGCTTATTGCGCCTGCTTACCAGTTGCTTGATGAGAAATTAATTAACCGCTGGAAGGAATACGTAATAAACGGAGGGCACCTGATTTTAACCAGCCGCACCGGACAAAAAGACCGTAATGGAAAACTGTGGGACATGAACTGGGCAGAACCAGTGTACGATTTAATCGGAGCAAGAGTTTCTATGTACGATTTGCTGCCTGAAGATGTGCAGGGAACCATTAAGATGAACACCACTTCTTTTTCGTGGAATAACTGGGCAGATATCCTGGAGCCGGTGAAAGGAACAAATGTCTGGGCCACTTATACCAACCAGTTTTACCAGGGAAAGGCGGCGGTTATTTCACGCAAGCTTGGCAAAGGAACGGTTACGTTTGTTGGCCCGGATACAGATGATGGTGCATTAGAAAAAGCCGTGGTGAGCAGGGTTTATAATGAGGCAGGCATTGCAACAGCCCGTTATCCTGATGGAGTGGTGGTTGACTGGCGGGATGGTTTCTGGATTGGAGTGAACTATTCTGATAATCCTTATACTGTTTCTATACCGGCTTCTGCAAAAGTCCTTATTGGAAGCAGGACAATACAACCGGCAGGTGTGGTGGTATGGAAAGACTGATATGTGAGTTAACCACAGATTTTTAACCACAAAGGGCAACAAAGGTTTTTCACAAAGAACACAAAGAAATCTGTGTTTCTAAAGAATGGTTACACTGAGTTACACGGAGGACACACTGAGTTGCACAGAGAAAACTGTGCTCTCTGTGGCCGCTGCGGTTCGATTTTTTGGCGCAGATCTCATTCCGCTTCAGCGGAATCTTTCGTGAAATTTCGTGTCATTCGTGG
>CALLZY010000248.1 GCA_937858715.1 uncultured Chitinophagaceae bacterium
TTCTCTTCTTTAGCATAGCCCCAGAATTCTTTTCTTGTTTTTTCATGCAGGCATTCTGCAAATGCTTCAACAAAGCGGTCGGCCAATACCTGTACCAATATTTTGTTGTACTCGTCATGGTCGGCAGCAAACCTGTCAATATGCTCTTTAGCGCCTTTTATAGTCACAGCAAAGGCTCCCATGTAATCAGCCCCTTGTTCTTTGGGGCGAATAAAATCACTCAGCGAAAAGCTTGGTTGCCCGATTGCTTTTTTCAATTGCTGGCGCAGCATTTCTAACTTCACTTCACCCTGTGAAGCATGAAGGGTGATGGTATCTGCATTATTGCTGTTTGCCGGCCAGAAACCTATAACACCATCTGCCGTAAACCAATTTTCTGTAACAATTTTCTCCACCAGTTTCTGTGCGTCGGCATAAATGCGTTTCGCTTCTTCTCCAAAGATTTTATCTGACAGCACTTCCGGAAAATGTCCGGGCATTTCCCAGGCAATAAAAAACGGGCCCCAGTCTATGTACTTTGCAATAGTGGCAAGATCAAAGTTTTTAAGCACTTTCGCTCCGTCAACGACGGGTTTTACAGGCTGATATTTTTTCCAGTCGAAGTATTGTTTTGTAACTACAGCTTCGCTGTATGGAATAAGATCCTTTTTGTTCTTATTTAAAAACTGGTTGCGCAATGTTTCGTATTCCTCTTTTGTTTTTGACAGCAAGCTGTCTTTTTCTTTGCTCAGTAGAGTGCTTACCGCTGTAACACTTCTTGAAGCATCCAGAATATGCAGTACGCCGCCATCGTATTGCGGGGCTATTTTTACCGCTGTGTGCATTCTTGAAGTAGTGGCGCCGCCAATCAGCAGGGGTTGCTTCATATTTCTGCGCTGCATTTCATGTGCCACATGCACCATTTCGTCAAGCGAAGGGGTAATAAGGCCACTGAGGCCAATTATGTCTGCGTTTTCTTTTTCGGCAACATCCAGGATTTTATCTGCAGGAACCATCACCCCTAAATCTATAATATCATATCCGTTGCAGCCAAGCACAACACCTACAATGTTTTTTCCTATGTCATGCACATCACCTTTAACGGTTGCCAATAACACTTTAGGAACAGTTCCGGCAGAAGCGTTAGGATTGTTTCTTTTTTCTTCTTCAATAAAAGGGGTGAGCCATGCCACACTCTTTTTCATTACCCGTGCACTTTTCACCACCTGTGGTAAAAACATTTTTCCGGAGCCAAACAAATCGCCAACCACATTCATGCCATCCATCAGCGGTCCTTCTATTACATCTAATGGTCTTGGATATTTGAGTCTTGCTTCTTCTGTGTCGGCATCAATATACTCGGTGATACCATTCACCAGGGCATGTTTAAGTCGTTCTTCCACTGCAGCATTTCTCCAGGCTTCATCTTTAACTTCAACTTTGCCTTTTGCTTTCACCGTTTCGGCAAAGGCAATCAGTTTTTCAGTTGCTTCGTTGTGTTCATTATTCCTGTTAAGAATTACATCTTCGCAAAGCTCTCTTAACTGAGGCTCTATTTCATCATACACCACCAGCTGTCCGGCGTTAACAATTCCCATATCCATGCCGGCACGAATGGCATGATACAGAAATACCGAATGCATTGCCTCTCTTACATGGTCGTTGCCACGGAAAGAAAAGGAGAGATTACTTACGCCTCCGCTTATTTTCGTAAGCGGCATCAGTTCTTTTATTTCTCTTGTTGCTTCAATAAAGTCAACTCCGTAGTTATTATGTTCTTCGAGGCCTGTTGCAACTGCAAAAATGTTAGGGTCGAAAATAATATCCTGCGGGTCGTAGCCAACCTGTTCTGTTAGTATTTTGTATGCTCTTTTGCAGATTTCAACTTTTCTTTCTTTAGTGTCAGCCTGACCTTTTTCATCAAAGGCCATTACAATAATGGCTGCGCCAAATGACTGGCAGATAATTGCCTGTTCAATAAACTTTTCCTCGCCTTCCTTCATCGAAATCGAATTCACAATACATTTTCCCTGCACACATTTCAACCCGGCTTGGATTATTTCAAACTTCGAAGAATCTAGCATGATGGGAATGCGGGCAATATCCGGCTCACTTTGCAGCAGGTTCAGGAAAGTTGTCATCGCCTGCACGCCGTCAAGCAGGGCGTCGTCCATATTTACGTCAAGAATTTGTGCGCCGTTCTCTACCTGCTGACGGGCAACACTTAAAGCTTCTTCGTATTTGTTTTCCTTGATCAGGCGGGCAAACTTTTTTGAGCCGGTTACGTTTGTCCTTTCTCCAACGTTTACAAAGTTGGTTTCGGGACGAATGACTAAAGGCTCGAGGCCGGCCAACCGCATGTATGGCCTTATGGTAACTGTATCCTGCATTTAAACGGTCTTCTTTTTTACAAATAGGTTCTTTAGCCATGAGTAGTTGTTAACTACCAGGATAAAAAGAGAGATTAATATCAGCAGTTTGGGTGTGGTCATGCTAATGTAGTTTCGGTTAAGGGTACTATTCTCGGATTAATATTTTTTACTTCCTGCGCTATGTGGCGTATGTGGTCCGGTGTGGTGCCGCAGCAGCCACCAACAATGTTTACAAAGCCTTCTTTTGCCCACTCTTCAAGGTAATGGGCAGTGTCTTCGGGATGTTCATCATATTCACCCATAGCATTAGGCAGGCCGGCGTTAGGATAGGCTGATACAAAGCAGGAAGCTAGTTGCGATAACTCCTCAATGTGCGGACGCATTTCTTTTGCTCCCAATGCACAGTTTAAACCAATGCTTAGTGGTTTTGCATGCATTACCGAAGTGTAAAAGGCCTCAAGTGTTTGTCCGCTTAATGTACGGCCTGAAGCGTCAGTGATGGTCCCGGAAATTGAAACAGGCAGTTCCGGTTTGTTTGTATCCCTGAAATATTTTTTTATAGCGAAAATGGCAGCTTTTGCATTGAGCGTATCAAAAATGGTTTCGACAAGCAGGATGTCAACTCCTCCGTCAACCAAACCTTTTACCTGGTCGTAATAGGCATTTACTACTTCATCGAATGTAACGGCCCTGTAACCAGGGTTGTTTACATCTGGTGAAAGGGAGAGGGTTTTGTTGAGGGGACCAATTGCTCCGGCAACGAAACGGTTAACGGTCAATAGTCCGTGCTCAGCAGAAAAATCGGCAATAGCCTTTCTTGCACATTGTGCGGCTGCAACATTCAGTTCATAAGCCAGCGATTCCATTCCATAATCGGCCATAGCAATAGCCGTGCTGCTGAAGGTATTGGTTTCAATAATATCGGCACCGGCCTCAAGATATTCTTTGTGGATGCCGATGATAACTTCAGGCTTTGTAATGTTAAGCAGGTCGTTATTCCCTTTTACATCGCAATGCCAGTCTTTAAAGCGTTCGCCCCGGTAATCTGCTTCGGTAAGTTTGTGCCGCTGAATCATAGTACCCATGGCGCCGTCAATGACTAATATTCTTTTTTTAAGTTCTTCTCTGATGTCCATAATAAAAGCTTTAAGCGGATGGCTGTGAGCTTCGAGCCCAGCTGAACAGCGAACCGAACGAAGAAGG
>CALLZY010000249.1 GCA_937858715.1 uncultured Chitinophagaceae bacterium
TATGCACTCTTTCGAACTACTCTCCCAGAAATTTGCCTTGCATTTTGATGTTCGTCATTTTCCGGAAGAACCGGCCACATTATACGAACCAAATGAATATTTCTTAAGCCTGGGCGGCAAGCGTATCCGTCCGGTATTATGCCTGATGGGAAATGAACTGTTTGGCGATATTTCAGACGATGCCTGGCATGTGGGCACGGCTATTGAGCTGTTTCACAATTTCACCCTGATACATGATGATATTATGGATAAGGCTCCATTGCGCCGGGGAATGGAAACTGTGCATACAAAATTTGGAGAAAATACGGCACTGCTTGCCGGTGATGTTATGCTGGTGAAAGCATACGAAGAGCTGAGCAAGGTTGGCCTCGAACACCTGAAGCCTATCCTGAACCTGTTTAACAAGACAGCAACCGAAGTATGCGAAGGCCAGCAAATGGATATGGATTTTGAAACGATGGATATAGTGAGCATGGATGCTTACCTGAAGATGATTGAACTGAAAACATCTGTAGCATTAGCTGCCAGTTTGCAGACGGGAGCAATTCTTGGTGGCGCCGGTGAGCGGAATCAGAACCTGCTGTATGAATTTGGACGAAAGCTGGGCATTGCATTCCAGGTGCAGGATGATTACCTGGATGCTTTTGGCGACCCGAAGAAATTTGGCAAGCAAACCGGTGGCGATATCCTGGCCAATAAAAAAACCTTTCTGTTGCTTCATGCGTTGGAACAGGCAGGGGCAGAAGACAAGAAAGAACTGATTTCATTACTCAAAACCAATCCGGCAGATAAGATTGAAAGAGTGCTTCGCATCTACAAAGCCTGTAAAGCTGATGAGTGGACGATACAGCTTAAGAACAGGTATTTTGAAGAAGCAATAAATCACCTGGAAGATATAGCTGTGATTTCAAGAAGAAAAGTGCCGTTACGGGACCTGGCAGTTTTTCTTTTGAAGAGAGATTACTAATGTTATTCAAAAGATACTCAAAATCAACAGAAACATGGCCAACCAGTTATTCCGGAAGAAATCTATTCCTGCTATTCTGCGAGAGGCAGAAAGCGGTATAAACGATGGGCATGGTGCCAGCCTTAAAAAAGTATTAGGTGTCCGTGACCTTACTTTTTTTGGTGTGGCAGCCGTTATTGGTGCCGGTATTTTCAGCGGCATAGGTTCTGCGGCATCTAATGGCGGGCCTGGTGTTATCTTTCTGTACATCTTTACTGCGGTTGCCTGTGGTTTTGCAGCATTGTGCTATGCTGAGTTTGCCTCAACAGTTCCGGTTTCGGGCAGTGCTTATACTTATTCGTATGTCGCCTTCGGCGAAATTTTTGCCTGGATAATCGGCTGGGATCTGCTGATGGAATATGCGATTGGCAATATTGCCGTGGCTATTTCGTGGAGCGATTATTTCACTAACTTGTTGTCGAAGGCAGGCATGCACATTCCCGACTGGCTGACGATGGATTATGTGTCTGCCAAAGCCGGTGCCACTGCCGAAGCTGTTTCGGCCTGGACAAATGCCCCCAATCTTTTCGGGTTACATATTATAATGGACTTGCCGGCACTGATGATAGTGGCGCTGATTACTTATGTTGTATTTGTGGGTATCAAAGAATCAAGAACTGCCAGCAACCTGATGGTAATGCTTAAGCTGGCGGTAATATTTTTTGTGATTGTATTGGGTGCTTATTATGTGAACCCCGATAACTGGTCGCCGTTTACACCTACTGGTTTTTCAGGAATAATGAAAGGCGTATCCGCAGTATTTTTTGCATACATCGGGTTTGATGCAATTTCCACCACAGCAGAAGAGTGCAAAGACCCTCAGCGGGACTTGCCCAGGGGAATGATTTATTCTTTAATCATTTGTACTGTAGTGTATGTGTTACTGGCATTGGTACTGACCGGCATGGTACATTATACTAAATTGAATGTGGGAGATCCGTTGGCAATGGTTTTTGATGCGCATGGCATGAAGTTTATTTCAGGTATCGTTGCCGTTAGTGCAATTGTGGCCACTGCCAGTGTGCTGCTGGTGTTTCAGTTAGGGCAACCCCGGATATGGATGAGTATGAGTCGTGACGGATTATTACCAAAAATATTTTCCAGGATACATCCCCGGTATGGTACTCCTTCTTTTTCTACTATTCTAACGGGAATAGTGGTGGCTGTGCCGGCTTTATTCCTTAACCTGGGCGAAGTGCTTTCGCTTACCAGCATCGGTACTCTGTTTGCTTTTGTGTTAGTTTGCGGAGGAGTGCTGGTGCTGCAGCAACAAAAAGATAAACCGGACAGCAAGTTTAAAGTGCCCTATATCAATGCACAGCTTATTTACCCGCTGATGCTGATTGCTGGGATTATACTGGTGGCCGTAAATGTGCCTTCTCATTTTATTAAGGATATCTGGACAAAGGACACCTGGCCGATGGTGGTATTTTGGCTGATAGCCATACTAATGGCTGTGCTGGCCTTTGTAAGACGTTACTCACTGATACCGATACTGGGTATGATAAGCTGTTTTTACCTGATGGCGCAGGAAACACATAAAGTGTGGATGCGGTTTCTTATCTGGCTGGTCGTTGGCCTTATTATTTATTTCGCATACAGTTTTTGGAACAGCAAGCTGGGCAAACAGCGGAACAACTGATTTTCAAGAGTATTTTTGCATAAACAATCAAAAACTCCCTATAAAGGTGTTGTGACTATGAGATACGAAGTTGGCGATATAGTGCTTATTACTCATTCCGGCGAAGAAGCCCGGGTGATTGACATCATTAATGATAAGATGCTGATGGTGGATGTAAATGGCGTAACATTCCCGGTGTATTCCGACCAGGTGGAATACCCTTACTTTAAACGCTTTACTGAGAAGAGACCGCAATTAGTGAAAAAAGAGAAGAAATATGTTGATGATGTACGCAAGGAGAAACGGACAGAAGTAAACAGGGAAGAGGATGGAGTTTGGCTTACTTTTCTTCCTGTAATGGATTTTGATGAGTTTGGCGATGTGGTGGTGGAAGAACTGAAACTGCACCTGGTCAATCACACCCGGCGGGTGTATAACTTTACTTACAAACTGCATTTTTTTGGTAAGCCTGATTTTGAACTGAAGAACACCATTCAGCCTTTTGAAGATTTTTACCTGCATGATATTCCTTTTGAGGATTTGAATGACAATCCTGCTTTTGATTTTGAATTTACCCTGCCAGTTCCGGAAAAAGGCAAAGCTTCACACTACGAAGCTGGCGTAAAGCTGAAGCCAAAGCAATTGTTTGCCAAAATAGAAGAACTGAAAAAGAAGAACCTGGCCACCTTTTCACAATTATTATTTGTTAACTATCCTGACAAACTGGTTGAAGACAGAGTGGAGATGGGCAAGCTGGCAGCAAAAGGGTTTAAGGTCTATGATGCTTCCAAAGCAAGGCAACATTTGGAGCCGGCCCGCACCGTAGTTGACCTGCACATTGAAAAGCTCACTGATGATTACCGCCGCATGAACAATTTTGATATTGTGTCGTTGCAGTTGAAAACTTTTGAAAAGTATTTTGACCTTGCCGTAGCCCATCGACAGCCACACCTTATTGTGGTACATGGAGTGGGAGAAGGGGTGCTGCGGGATGAGATACACGATATTCTCCGGATGAAGAAAGAAGTCAAGTCTTTTGTAAACCAGTACACCCCGGGTTATGGTTATGGTGCTACGGAGATTTATTTTCAGTATTAGCAATCATTTCAGAAAGAAGGTCTAAAAAGTAAACTTGCAGGAGACGCAAGCGATACTGTTCAATAACATGTGGCAACCACCCAGTGTACCTGCTGCATATAAGCAGGGCTGAAGAGACGAAACCGTTGTGTTGCTGGTGTTTTTGCCTGCTACATTGCCGCACTTAACACACCGCAACGGTGTGATGGCTTTTCGGAACAATAGCGAAGGCAAAAAACTACTGACAAAAAATAGAAATAGTTGGATCCCTGATTAAAATCATATATAGAATATTTGTTACAATATTTTGATATAATAAATTTGAAAAGACGATGTATGAGAAAGCAAAAGGTGTGCTAGATGAATACAGTGCATAGCTTTGGCAACCTTCCTGATTTTACTTCTTAGCACAAGTCCTTATAAAAAGGCGAACAATTATTCCAAGTGTCGTAAAGATTTACTGAAGTGTATTGCCAT
>CALLZY010000250.1 GCA_937858715.1 uncultured Chitinophagaceae bacterium
TGAACACTGTAAGCAAAGGCACCCATGAATTCCTCGTAGGGTTTTTGATTGGAAATAAATACAGTGAAAAATGTCCAAGATGCTGGTAGCATATTGATGTTTGCTGAGGTATAGTATGGCTTTTGAAAAAAATTGGACAGAGAGAAATACTTTCTTTTCTAATTCATTAAACCTTTTTAGTAAAGCAAAGTCTGCATGTAGCCTGACTGGCTGGCATTGATTATTATTTTATAGAATTCAGTATAAACAACTGAATAACCTGATATTAATCAAGTGTAATAAACGGATAGTAATAGTAGCTTTACAATATATTATCCTTTAGGCCCTGAAACTGTCAGATGAGAAAACTGCTAATAGTATTAATAGCTGCTTTAACCAGCAATATAACTTTTGCCCAGGACTTTTCTAATAAGGGCAAGGAGTTCTGGATTCCTTATTCGTATCATGTGAGTATGACTGGTGCCGGAGCCAATCTTTCGATGACCTTGTATTTAACCTCGGATGTTACCACTACTTATCAGGTAGAAATATTTGGTGGGCCTGTTATTCAATCCGGAACAATAAATGCCGGACAGGTTGTTACTTGCGGAGGCGGTACAACTCTCAACTCGTATTTCATTAATGACGAGGGCCTTTTCAATGGTAAAACTATCAGGGTAACATCGGCTAATCCGATAGTTGTTTACTCTTATATTACTCAGAGTGCTATCAGTGGTGCTACAGTTTGTTTGCCCACGCAGGTATTAGGGAGGGAATATTACTCTTCTAATTATACCCAGATTTCAAATGCTGCAAATGCAAATTCCTATTTTACAATTATTGCGGTTGAGGATAATACTACAATAAATATTACTCCGGCTGATACTACAAAAAATGGCTGGCTTCCTGGTAACACATACCCAGTCACTCTTAACAAAGGACAAATCTACCAGGTTCTGGGTAAGCATAATAACACTGCTATTGGTGGTCTTTATTACGGTAAAGATTTAACCGGTTCAAAGATTGAATCGGTTTCTTCCGGTGGCGGAGGTTGCAAACGGATTGCAGTTTTTTCGGGTGCAGGAAAAATTAGAATAGGTGTATGTACCAGTGCCAATACATCAGATAATCTTTACCAGCAACTGTACCCGGTGGCTTCATGGGGTAAGAAATACCTTACTGCTCCAAGTTTTATGCGCAAAGCAAATTATTACAGGGTAATAAAGAAGCCCTCCGTTCCCACAAATGTATTTGTCAACGGTGCTTTAATACCGCCTGCATCATTTGTGAATGGTACTTATTTTGAGTTTAATGATACTATTTACAATAAAATTGAAGCCGACCAGCCGATCTCAGTAAGTCAGTATTTTACAACACAGAATTGCTCTGGTAACTCAATTCCATATGATCCAGATATGATCATGCTGAACCCTGTTGAACAGAATATTAGCAAAGTGACCCTTGTTAGTTCAAATTTGGCTGCCACGCAATATCAACAGCACCATTTACATATAATTATGCGAAATGAAGGGACGGGCATGTCTTCTTTCCGGATGGATAATGTTCCTGTTCCGACTACAGCGTGGACTGTACATCCCCAGGATGCTTTATATTCATACCTGTATCTTGATTCTGTGGCACAGGGCTATCATACATTGATATCAGACTCCGGATTCAATGCGCTGGCGTATGGTT
>CALLZY010000251.1 GCA_937858715.1 uncultured Chitinophagaceae bacterium
ATTTGTGTGATTTCATAAGCAGCCGGTTCTAATAGTTCGGGTTTTGATTTAACTTACCCTGTCAATCTGTAATATGGTCATCAATATACACAAAGGTTACTATTCGTTATTCATAACTGTTCTGATTTTTTTGTTGTACGGGAACATCAATGTTGATGCACAGGACTCCTCGTACACAAAACCACCAGTTACTGCATCTTATAAAGAATACAGGAAACAAGCAGAGAAAGATTCCCTGAAAAAAATGGTGGAACTAAAAACCCTGATTCACGGCATCAGATATGACCTGCGCTATGCCACCACCAATAATTTCATGAACAGGCTGATGTACCCAAAGAACACTGCGGTTACTTTTTTGAGGCTTCCGGCTGTAAAAGCCCTTTCGAATGTGCAGGCTGAACTTAATACACAAGGCATGGGATTAAAAATCTTCGATGCGTACAGACCATATTCTGTTACAGTAAAATTCTGGGAACTGGTGAAAGATGAACGGTATGTGGCACACCCGGCGAAAGGCAGCGGTCATAACCGGGGCATTGCTGTTGACCTGACCATCATCAATCTTGCAACAGGTAAAGAACTGGAAATGGGCACCGGCTTTGATAATTTCTCTGATACAGCTCATCACTCATTCACCAACCTTCCTGCCGGGGTATTGAAAAACAGAACCCTTCTCAGAAGCCTGATGGAGAAAAACGGTTTTAGAATTTATCCGGAAGAATGGTGGCACTACTCATTGCCAGATGCTGCAAAATATGAGATACTTGATTTGGAATTCAGAAAACTAAAAAGGGCATCATAAAGAAAGCACCTTAATAACTGCATCAAGGTTTATTTTCCCATACACATGGGGAAATGTGTCATGCGTGGATGGAGACCAATCAAAGATATACTTACTGGTGAGTTTGTCTGTATCAATTACCAGTTTTACCAGGTCTGTCTTACCGGCAAAATACCGTTCCAGCACTCCGGCCACCTGGTGCTCCTGCGAGCAATGTATAAATCCTTCATCCTTCAATGAAGGGTGATCGTAAAAACCTTTTTGTTGAGCCTCCTGCCAATCGGCAGCAGTTGTAACATGGTATATGACAGGCATTATAAAACTCGTTTAATTCGTTGTTCCAATAACATAAAATCTGCAAGTACAATGGCAGTGGCAGCCTCCACAATTACAGGTGCCCGCAAAGCCACACATAAATCGTGACGGCCTTTTACTGAGAAATTTTCAGTTTTACCTGTTTCCCAGTTCAGGCTGTTCTGCTCTTTTGGTGTGGAAGATGTAGGCTTCACCACCAGCCTGAAGACCAGTTCGTTCCCATTGCTGATACCACCTACAACACCTCCGGCGTTATTTGTCCTTGTCTTGCCTTCTGTATTTTCAATGGCATCATTATGTTCGCTGCCAAACATTTTTGCGGCAGCAAAACCTGCACCGAATTCCACACCTTTCACCGCAGGTATTGAAAAGAGGATATGAGATAAAACTGATTCCAAAGAATCGAAATACGGCTCACCAAGGCCAACCGGCATTCCGCTAACCCTGCATTCAATAATTCCGCCAACAGAATCTTTGGCATCAATGGCTTTTTGCAGACCTTTTTCCAAATCTGATTCTCCGGCAATTTCAGTAACTGTGGCAATAATAGAGATTTCGTTCAGCAACTTCCTGGCAACAGCACCAGCAGCCACAAGGCCTGTCGTTAGCCGGGCACTGAAATGTCCGCCACCACGGTAGTCTTCATTTCCTCCAAATTTTTTATTTGCCACCCAGTCGGCATGACCGGGCCTAGGTATGCTCCTTTGCTTTTGATAGTCCTCGCTGCGGGTATTGTTGTTTTCAAACAGTATTGTAATGGGGAAACCGGTGGTCTTGCCATTAAATACACCACTTTTGAAAATGGGATAATCTTCTTCTTTTCGTGGAGTAGTGCCCTTACCCTGACCGCCTTTCCTTCTTTCCAGATCGGGTAGCAGATCTTCGGCAGTTAATGACAAACCGGCCGGGCATCCATCAATAGTAATGCCCACACATTCACCATGTGATTCTCCAAAAATGGAAATACGAAATAAGCGGCCGAATGTGTTCACAGTTTATAAATTAAAATGTTCGAAAGGTAAAGATACAGCAGCACCGAGCTTTTTCAAATCAGAATAAAAATCAGGATATGATTTTTTAACGGCGCCGGCTTCTTCAATTATAGTTGTTCCGTTTGCTTTCAAAGCTGCAACCGCACAAGCCATGGCAATGCGGTGGTCGTGGCGGGAATGAACTGTTGCACCGGTAACTCCATCTCCACCGTGAACTATCATCAGGTCATCCTCCAGTTCAATCTTTACTCCCATTTTGCCAAATTCTTCCTGTAAGGTAAGGGCCCGGTTGCTCTCTTTATGTGTCAGGCGGTTTACTCCTTTAATCTTTGTTTCGCCCTTACAATAAGCCGCCAGAGCCACCAACGGCGGGAACAAATCGGGACAATCAGTAGCATCGAAACTAAAGGCATTCATTTTTGCCGTGTGCATTTTTATTCCCTTCGCATCAATGGCTATTCCTGCATTGGCAGCCATCAGGGCATCAACAATTGCTTTGTCTGCTTGAGTAGAAGTCAGATCAAGGCCCCGTACAGTAATAGGCCCGGCTAAAGCACCCGCAACTAATAAAAATGCACCTCCGCTCCAGTCACCTTCGACAAAATAGTGAACTGGTTCATTAGTCAATTGATTAATTGAAGGTTTGCATTTGAAGATAAATTCTTCATAGTTTTTATTCTCCGGAACATTAAAGCCGAATTTCTTCATTACATCTAGGGTCAAATCAATGTAGGGTTTGCTTTTTAAGTTCTTAACCCGAATTGTAACTTTTGAACTTTGAGAGTTTAAAGCCCCTCCCTCGGAGGGGTTTGGGGAGGCCGCATAAGCCATCAGCAACCCTGTCAGGAATTGCGAACTAAGAGAGCCATCCACTTCTATATCAGAAGGATGCAATGGCCCTTGAATTGCCAGGGGCAACTTTCCTTCATTACTCTTAATTTTTACACCAAGTTTTGGCAATACCTCGTCAAAGAAATCCATAGGCCTGGTGGCAAGACTGCCTGAACCGGTTATCGTTATTTTTTCACTGCTCAAAGCAGCAATTGGCGTAAACATTCTGATGCTTAATCCAGACTCACCGCAATTAATCACTTTGTTCTTTGGGATCACAGCTCCATAACCATTAACCACAAATCTGTCATCCTTCAAAACTACATCAGCACCCAAAGCTTTTATTATTTCAATTGCAGCTCTATCATCATTACTATGTCCTGGGTTTTTAATTTTGCTTTCCCCTTGCCTTAATAAAGCTGCTGCACAAGCCCTTTGCATAGAACTTTTTGATGCAGGTGCCTGTACTGTACCTTTCAGTTGTGATGGATGTATTGTGACTTTCACTTAAAACTCTCCTATTATTTTTTCTAATTGTTTCAATGAAATACTTTTTACAACTCCTTTCCCGATCCTTTCCAACAACACATAATTCATTTCCCTTCGCTCCCGTTTCTTATCCATTTTCAGCACATTGAAGACTATTTGCTTATCAAAGGTTGCATAAGTGGGCAAATTATACTTTGCCAGCAGGTTCACCACCTTTTCCGTTTCTCTGAATCCACATAACTGCTCTGAAATATGACAGGCATAAGTCATGCCAATAGAAATAGCCTGCCCGTGCAGGAGTTCGTATTGTGTTTCCAATGCATGCCCCAGGGTGTGACCGAAATTCAGCAAACGCCTGTCTCCTTTTTCAAATTCATCTTTCTGCACCACTTTTGTTTTGATGAGTGCATTACGTTCAATTAAACTACAGATTGCCTTCTGGCTGCTCTGGTATGTTTTCAATGAATTTTTCTCCAGTTCTGTAAACATGGCTGCATCTTTTATACAGGCATGCTTGATGATTTCAGCAAAACCATTTTCCCATTCCTGCTGTGGCAGTGATTTCAGAAAAGCCATATCATGCAGAATAAACGAAGGCTGCCGGATGACTCCCACCATATTCTTGTATGCACCCACATCAATGCCATTTTTCCCCCCAATGGAAGCATCAACCAGCCCAAGTACTGATGTCGGGACGAAACCAAACCGCAAGCCACGCATATACACAGAGGCCACATAACCGGTAATATCTGTGATGACACCACCACCAACACCCACCAGTGTCGATTTGCGGTCAGCTTCCATTTCAATCAACTGCTCAGTTATTGCATCTGCCGTTGATTGAACCTTGTATTCCTCACCCGGCTTCAGGATAATGGTATTCCATCCTTTAAACCGCTTTGTATGCGCATTGTAGATATTTTCGTCAGTGATGAGTACCGCCGCTTTGGCCTCAATTATTTTTTTAAGATGACTGATGCCTGAAGCCAGGTAAAAATCTGTAGAAGCCGACGAAAATTTTATTTTAAGATGTTTCATTTTATTTTTCTCGCAAAGACGTAACGGAGCAAAGCCGCTAAGTTATTTTACTATTCGCAAATGCTGAATAGAATTTCCGGACGATGAAGTGTGCGACGCAACGAAGCTGATAGTAGTAATACAGTTGGTTAAATAAATATCACACACTTCTTTAAAGAACTATTGCGTAATAATAGTAAGCCATGACCTAAGTCTCTCCGCCAATTGGCGGAGGACAGGGGGATTAACTATCCAGCACCTTCTTCTGATGATTAATACTTTCCATGTGCACCGCATCAAGATACTTGGTGATGAACTCACGGCTCAGTCCAAATTTATCACCTTTTACACTTGCTCTTTCGATAATCTCATTCCAGCGGCTGATCTGAAGGATGGTGATATTGTTATCCTTCTTATACTGGCCTATCTGCTCAGAGATTTTCATCCTTTGTCCCAGTATCTGCATCAGTTCATCATCAAGGTGGTCAATCTTCTGGCGCAAAGCTTCCAGTGCCGCATGGTATTCAGCAGAGTTAACATCTTCCCTTCTCCAGATAATGTGTTCCAGCATTTCGGCAAGCCGTTCTGGAGTTACCTGTTGTTTGGCATCGCTCCAGGCTTTGTCCGGGTCAATATGGCTTTCCACCATCAGTCCGTCGTAGTCAAGGTCAATAGCTTTCTGCATCACATCCTGTAAAATATCACGACGACCACAAATATGCGAAGGGTCGTTTATCAGCGGCATACCCGGATGTTTCAGTTTCATGTCAATGGCAAGATGCCACATCGGCGCATTGCGGTATTCGGTATTGCCATAAGAACTGAACCCACGGTGGATAAGGCCAATTTGTTTAACACCAGCCCTGGCAACTCTTTCCACAGCACCACTCCACAGTTCAAGGTCGGGATTGATTGGATTCTTTATCAGCACCGGCACATCCACACCACGAAGTGCATCGGCGACTTCCTGCACACTGAAGGGGTTCACTGTTGTGCGGGCACCAATCCAGAGCATGTCCACATCAAATGTAAGCGCATCCTGCACCTGTTTGCCGGTGGCCACTTCAACTGTCGTCGGCAAGCCTGTTAGCTTTTTTGCATGTTGAAGCCAGGGCAAACCTTTGGCGCCCACACCCTCAAACATACCAGGTTTTGTCCGTGGTTTCCAGATACCAGCCCGCAGCATATCCACTTTGCCGGTTGCAGCAAGCCGTTGTGCCGTTGCTACTACCTGTTCTTCTGTTTCAGCGCTGCAGGGCCCGCTGATAATGATCGGACGTTTCTGCCATACTGCCTGTACTTTTTCGTTAGTTGTTTGCTCTGTTGTTTGCATAGTTTAAAATTATGCCCCTAACCCCTAAAGGGGAATAAAGAAGCCGTTTTTATTTTTAATTATGTTGTCGCCACCTGTACTACTATTATCTTTCGTTGTGTCACTCACTTCATCGTCCGGTAATTCTATTCAACAATACTTCTGCTACTCCACCTAATCCTTGAATACTCCTTTTCGCTTTATTTCAATCATTGAACCCCTCCGGGGTTCTGCTAACCCGTTTCTCAATTTTCCCCGGAATAAAATCCGGGCTACCAAAATGCCGCCCCTACGGGGCTGGGATATAATCATTCAACATCATTCTTTTTCTTTTTTGCACTACCGTGTCCTTTATGTTCACTTAGCTTTTCCTCACATTTATGAATAATATTGCCATTCAAATCCTTTATCTCCTCAAAGTAAACATCCTTAATATTATCAATAACTCTCACCTTATTTACAATATCACCGTTAAAAGATGACTCATATCCATCAATAGTCTCTTGAATGGTTTTTCGTCCTTCAATTATACCTTTTGATTTTATCTTGACCTGGTCGTATAATTTTATATCATCTTGAACAGTAATCCGAATATTTTTCTTTTCTGAACCGCATTTAGGACATAAGTCAGATTCATTTTTTAACTCCTCATTACATTCATTGCAAAAAAACTGTACTGTATCCATATAACTTATTTTATTTATTGACCCGTTTGTTAAGTTTATATTCTTAAAAGCCACTCCAATTCTCTACAACATTAGTTCACTTTGCAACCTCATCCAATCAAGAGAAAATCTGAAAAAAAGGTCTGTCTAACGAAAGCAAGGGCTGTGCCTGGTAAGCCCCTCCAACGGAGGGGTTTGGGGAGGCGGCTATTTTATTATCCGCTTTATCTTATTCGCCTCTCCAATCAGCTGCTTCAGCTCCTCTTCATCGCCCTTGCTCAGGCTGTTTCTGAAACGCTTTAATTGTTCAATATGTTCATTCAGCACATCCAGCACATTTGTTCTATTCTGCATAAATATAGGCACCCACATGGCCGGGTTGCTTTTTGCAAGCCTTACTGTACTCTCAAAACCGGCACTGGCCATTTCAAAAATAGCACTGTCCTCTTTTTCCTTTTCTAATACTGTATTGGCAAGTGCAAATGAAGTGATGTGCGATATATGGCTTACATAAGCTGCATGCAGGTCATGTGCAGCAGCTTCCATTTCCAGCAGGTGCATCCCTATTTTCTTATACATATATTTTACCCACTCCACTGCATCTGCATCACTTTCTTCCTGGTTACAAATAATCACTGCTTTATTTTCATAGGCACCACGTACCGCCGCCTGCGGGCCGCTGTACTCAGTTCCCCACATGGGATGAGTTGCCACATACCTCCCCCGCCGCGGATGGCTTTTAATTATTTCAATTAACTGGGATTTGGTGGAGCCCAGATCCAATACAATCTGCTTTTCTATGTTATCTAATATACCCGGCAAAACAGTCATCATCACATCAACCGGTACAGATAATACAATTACATCAGCCTGACTGACTGCTTCATCCAAAGGCAGTATTTCATCCACCAGTTCCAGTTCAAGGGCCTTATTGGCATTTTCTTCGCTGGCATCCACACCAATCAGCCGTGATGACAATTTCTTTTCATGCAATTGTATCGCAAGAGAACCACCAATGAGACCCGTGCCAACTATTGCAATTTTTTTTCTTTCCATTATTTCGCCTTTTTTATCCTCTGAATAGCTTCTTCAAATTTTTCTTCAGTGCTGCATAAACTTACTCTCACATATTTTTCACCGGCACTGCCAAAAATTCCGCCTGGTGTTATAAAAACATTTGAACTGTAAAGTACTTCGTCACTCAGCTTGTATCCATCTGCATAATCTGACGGAACGGATGCCCATACAAACATACCAACTTGCTCTTTCGAATAATTACAGTTTAACAGGTTAAGCAGTTCAAATACTTTTTCCCTCCTCTTTCTGTACACCGCATTTACTGAGTCGTACCAGTCTTTTCCAAGTGACAAAGCTTTCGCAGCCGCCAGCTGAACCGGCAAAAACATACCACTGTCCATATTACTCTTAAACTTGAGCACTTCATCAATCCGTTCTTTTGCCCCGCAAAGCATTCCTACCCGCCAGCCTGCCATATTGTGACTTTTGCTAAGAGAGTTAAGTTCGATAACACAATCTTTGGCACCATCCACACTCAGCAGACTCATCGGGTTATCGTTCAGAATGAAACTGTAAGGATTGTCATGTATGATGAGGATATTGTTTTTTTTTGCAAACCTGACAATCTTTTCATATTGATTTTTATCTGCTGGCTGCCCGGTCGGCATTTGGGGATAGTTTACAAATATCAGCTTCACCCTGCTTAAATCTGTTTTTTCAAGGCTATCGAAATCCGGATAGTAATTATTCTCCTCCAGCAATTCATACTGCACACATTTTCCTCCTGCCAGCTTTACTGCACTTGTATAAGTAGGATAACCTGGGTTAGGCACCAATGCTTCATCGCCGGTATTGAGATAAGTCATGCAGATATGCATAATACCTTCCTTGCTTCCTATGAGGGGAAGAATCTCAATATCCGGTTTCAGTTCCACATCATACCATTGTTTATACCATTCAGCAACAGCTTTTCTGAAAACAGGTGAGCCTTTGTATGACTGGTAAGAATGTACATTCGGCTTTGCTGCTTCTTCCTGCAAAGCTTTTATTACTTCAGGATGCGGTGGCAAATCGGGACTGCCAATTCCCAGGTTGATAATATTCTTTCCGGACTTATTTAATTCATCTATCTCCCGCAGCTTTTGCGAGAAATAATATTCTCCAATACCTTCTAACCTTGAGCTTAGCCCCCCCGCCCCCCGCAAGGGGGATTCAGCCTTCGCACTAACCTCGCTTTTCGTCAAATTACTTATGTTGCTTTTGTCACTCATTATTTAATTTTTATCTTATTTAAGTAAAGCATCTCTGTTCAATGAAACTCTGAAGTCCCTCCTATCGGAGGGATTTAGGGAGGCTCCCTCGTTTATATGTACCGTAAATTTTTATTGATTCTGTAAGCGGCCTGATTTTCTCTATCACATTTTCGAACTGGTTCAATGTATCAAACTCCATATCAGCATGAAATGCATATTTAAAATCCGAGCCGGGAATAGGAAAACTTTGCAGCTTGCTGAGATTGATTCCTCCTTCTGAAATTTTAGTCAGCACTTTTGCCAGACTTCCCCTTGAATGATCGGTATGAAATGTAACTGAAGCTTTGTCAGCATTCTCCATCGGTACAAAAATATCGTCCCGCTGCAGCATCAGGAACCTGGTGTAGTTATTCTTCATCGTATGAATATTCGGGGCAATTATCTGCAAGCCATATAACTCAGCAGCCAGTTTACTGGCAATAGCAGCAATATGCTTGCTTTTGTGCTGGTGAACATGCTTTGCACTAAGTGCTGTATCATCCGTCTCTACCAGTTTCCATTTGTATTTATCCAGGAAATCGTAACACTGCTGCAGCGCCATCGTATGAGAGTGAACCTCTTTTATATCCTCCAGTTTTACACCGGGATTAATCAAAAGATTCTGCTTTATCTGCAAATAAATTTCTCCGGCTATTCTAAGATTACTTTTTTGAAGCAGATTATAGTTCGGTAAAATACTTCCGGCTATGGAATTCTCGATGGCCATCACACCACCGTCACTTTCCTTTTTATTAGACGCAATTTTAATTACATCTCGAAATGTGGCACAGGTTATAACTTCCACCTGCTTGCCATAAAACAATTGAGCCGCCACCTGGTGGAAACTGCCTTCATAACCTTGTATCGAAACTTTTGTACTCATGATAATAAGCAAGAATCCCGGCCGTTTGGCCGGGATTCTTTATGTTGATGTTTTTTAGTTGTTCAGTTTGTTTTCAACAAAAGCATTCCCGGCCTCTTTCCAAAAAAGAAGTAATAAAAATAGAAACCAAAATATGCGTTCATCGTTGTCATGCAACAAATGTAGTTTTTGCGATGCTTAATTCCAAAAGTTTATAAATTTTATTTTCTTCTTCCGCCTGATTCAGCATCATTCATCCTGATTTTTCTGCCACGATAATTTTTCCCGTCTATCGCTTTTATCATTTTCTTCGCAGCAGCAGGTTCGATTTCAACCCAACTGTTCATTTCCTTCATATCTATTCTTCCTAATACTTCTTTCTTCAAATCACTCATATCAAGAATGAACTGCAGGAAACTTGCTTTGTAAAAGCCATCCTTCGTCCCCAGGTTTACAAACAACCGTTGGTAATTTCCACCTCCGAAGTTTCTTCCTTTCGTGTCTCTTGAGGTTTTTGCTTCATTTCTTTCGCCACGGCGGTCGCTTCTTTTCTCTTCTCTCATATTCAGATCGGCAGCATTCTCATAATACTTGAGGAAGCGGTCAAACTCTAATGCGGCCACCCTTTGCAGAATTTCTTCTTTCTCCACATCAGCAAACTTCTCCTTTAATACGGGCAGATAAGTTTCATATTCACCATTACTAATATCAGCCTGCAGCATTTTATCTATAAAATGAAAGAACTGTTTACGGCAAACGTCCTTTCCGCTTGGTATATCCATTTTGTGAAACTGGGTTTTAACCAGCTTCTCTATCTGGCGCAGGCGATACACTTCTTTGGGAGTAACAATAGAAACAGAGACTCCGCTTTTACCGGCACGGCCAGTCCGTCCGCTTCTGTGTGTATAGACTTCCACATCATCCGGCAGTTCATAATTGATAACATGGGTGATGCCTGATACGTCAATACCACGGGCAGCCACATCGGTAGCCACTAACAGTTTTACACTTTTGTCCCTGAACAGGCCCATCACTTTATCCCGTTGCTGCTGTGTAAGGTCTCCATGAATAGCGTCAATATCGTAACCTTCCCTGGTCAGTTTTTCAGCAATCTCCTGCGTATCAGCCTTGGTGCGGGCAAATACAATTCCAAATATGCCGGGATTAAAATCAATTATCCGTTTCAAAACTTCGTACCTGTTATGGTGCTGGGTAGAATAATACTGGTGGTCAATAGTTGAAGCCCCTTCATTGGTTTTGCCAATTGTAATTTCAAAAGGCTTGTCCATGTATCGTTTGCTCACCTGCCTTATTTCTGGCGGCATAGTGGCGCTAAACAACCAGATACTTTGCCTGTTTTGCGTATTTTTCAGAATAAACTCAATATCATCCTTAAAACCCATGTTCAACATCTCATCGGCCTCATCCAGCACTACATAATGGATTTTTTCAAGGTTGATGGCTTTTCTTTCAATCAGGTCAATAAGCCTGCCGGGTGTGGCCACTACAATATGACTTCCTTTTTTTAAGTCCCGGATCTGCATGGTGATGGAAGTGCCGCCATACACTGCTGTAACAGCTATATTGTCCTTTTTCTGCCTGAATTTTTCAAGGTCGCTTGTTATTTGTAAACATAATTCCCTGGTGGGGCACACAATTAATGCCTGAGGGAACTTGTCTTGTTTATTTATTAATTGTAATAACGGAAACCCGAAAGCCGCCGTTTTGCCGGTTCCGGTTTGTGCAAGGCCAACAAAATCTTTTGTTCCCTGCAAAAGAACAGGAATGGCCTTTTCCTGGATAGGAGTTGGCTGTGTAAAACCTAATGTCTTAATTGATTGTAATAACCCTTCTTCAATACCTAACGATTCGAATGTAACCACTGTGTGTAATTAAATGATAAAAAATGAGAACAGACCGGCAAAGCTACCTAATACCGTCTGAAACACATTATAAAATAAGAAAAGCCCTTTCGCCAGGGGCGAAAAGGCCTCAATTTGATTGCTCGTAGTAAAACTTACTTTTTAACTTCAACAGCAGGAGTATCAACTACAACAGCAGGAGAATCAACTTTTACAGCTGGAGTATCAACTACAACAGCAGGAGTATCAACTACAGGAGCCTTAGTTGTGTCAGTTGTTTCAGTTTTGTCACCAGAGTTGTTACAAGCTACGAAAGAAGCAGCGATTACTGCGATAGCAAAGAATTTCTTCATTTTTTTGTCTTTTTGAGATTTTTGAAATATTTCAACATTAATACGGCGCAAAGAAAAAGGTAACCCGGCTTTTTAAAAATTTTTTTCAGGTACTTTTGGGTTACTATTTATAGATAATTGTATAAATAACGGATTGTGAAACCCCAAACAGACGAAAAGTTACTACTGGAAGGATTAGCGGTAAACGACAAAAAAGCCGTTGAACTGATATATAAAGAGAATTTCAATACCATTCAGGCATTGATAATCAATAATAACGGTTCATCGGATGATGCCAAGGACATATTTCAGGAAGCGATGATAGTTCTTTATGAGAAGGTGCGGACAGGTGGTTTTGAGCTGAATTGTCAGTTAAAAACCTTTCTTTACTCTGTAGCCAGAAGATTGTGGCTCAAGCGGTTGCAGCAACAAAACCGGTACTCATCCCCTGGCGACAGTATGGAAAATGTGGTGGAAGTAGATGATGAAATAGAGGACCATGAACGAAAAAATGCAGAGCTGGACATGATGGAGCATGCCATCAGCAACCTCGGAGAACCCTGTAAAAGCCTGATTGAGGCTTTTTACCTGCAAAAAAAATCGATGCAGGAGATTGCGTCCAGTTTTGGTTACACCAATGCGGATAACGCAAAAACACAGAAGTACAAATGCCTGATGAGGCTCAAAAAAATATTCTTTACGCAATATAAAAACGGACAGTGATGGAGGATACTAAAATGATTGATGTGGTTGAACGGTACATCAGGGGTGAAATGAAGCCTGATGAGCGACTGGCTTTTGAAAACCTTCGCAAATCTAACCCGGATGTTGACCTGCTGGTGGTGGAACATACCCTGTTTCTCCAGCAGATGAACCGTTTTGGGGAAATCAGAAACTTCAAGTCAACGCTTCACGAAGTACATACAGATCTGGCAGAGCAGGGTAAAATTGAATCGGCCCGTCTGAAAGGTACTGCCAAAGTTGTATATCTGTGGAAACGCTATAAGAGGGTGACAGCTATTGCAGCTTCTATTGCCGGTATTACAACACTTACCATCTCTGCATTAGTTTGGGCTCTTACCCCCCAGGGAAATAACCAAACGGAAGAACTTTCTCTGAAATTCAACAAAATACAGGAAGAACAAAAAGCCCAAAAGGCTGAGGTTAATAATCTTAAGAATAAGATTTCTGCCAGACCTATTGCCTATAAATCAGGCGGAACCAGTTTCCTGATTGACGGAAAAGGATACCTTGTCACAAATGCCCATATTATCCGCAATTCTAAGAATGTAGTGGTGGTAAATAATAAGGGAGAAGAGTTTGCCACAACAGTGGTTAAGATTATTCCTGAAAAGGATATCGCTTTACTGAAAATTGCAGATGAAACTTTCAAACCGATACCCTCATTACCTTATGGCATCCGGAAGTCTTCGACAGATGTGGCTGAGCCTATTTTTACTTTAGGCTACCCAAGAAATGATATTGTATATAGCGAAGGCTACCTGAGTGCCAAGACTGGTAAAAATGGAGATACACTTACCTGCCAGTTAGGCATCGCCGCCAACCATGGAAACAGCGGAGGCCCTGTATTCAACCATGATGGTGAAATTATTGGTATTGTAAGCACCAGGGATACCGAAGCAGAAGGCGTAGCTTTTGCCATCCAGTCCAAATACATCTTTGACGCTGTTGATGAACTGAAAAAGGATACAGCTTATCAGTCTTTACGTTTACCAGTTAAGTCAACTGTAAAAGGACTCGACCAAACGCAACAGGTGAAAAAAATACAGGATTATATATTTATGGTTAAAGCAGATTAACCATAATTATCTCATTTGCGAAGGCTGCCAACTATAGCAGCCTTTTTTATTCCCATAAAGAAGAAGGATATTCTCCTGCTTTTATCAGCTCATCTAATTTTTGTTTTACAACCGGGGCATCTTCTTTGTAAGTTACCCCAAACCAGTTTGAACTGGTAGGTATCACTACGACATCATTCCCTTCCTTAATAAACTGGTCAGCCACCACAGGGATATAAAATTCAGATTTGTCCTTCTGTCCGTTCTCATGCAGAAAATTCCCGAACATTTTATGTGTGTAACCAAAATAAGACTCATTAAAACACCAGAAATTCATTGAAACTTTTGTATTTAATGAAAGCCGGGCCGGCTCAGCCCCATCACCACAAACAATTTCTCCATCCTGCATGGCAATATTTGTTCTTTCTGTAACGGAGGCAAGATTTCCATCCCGGTTAAGGGCACACACTCCCCTGTTTACAGTTCCATGCTCCGATAAGGTATTGATAAGGTCATACCCCACAATGGCATAGGTCTTTTCATTGCAGCCTACGTCCAGAAAAGCAGCGGCATTCTCAAAAGCGTTCTTTCCATAAAAATCGTCGGCATTGATAACTGCAAAAGAGCCTTGCACCGCCTCTTTTGCACATAGTACTGCATGAGCCGTTCCCCAGGGCTTGGTTCTTTCTGCCGGAAAAGAATATCCGTCAGTAAAAGAAGTCAGCTCCTGATATACGTAGTCTGTTTCTATTCTTCCTTTGAGTTTAGGCTCAAATATTGTTTTGAAATTATCAGCGAACTCTTTTCTGATAATAAAAACCACTTTCCCAAATCCTGCCCTTATTGCATCAAAAACCGAGTAATCCATAATTGTTTCACCAGATGGGCCAAAGCCTTCTACCTGCTTCATGCTTCCATAACGGGAAGCCATGCCGGCAGCTAATATTACAAGTGTTGGTTTCATTATCAGTGCTTTAATTTGCGGGCAAAATTAATCTAAATTCGCATTGAAGAATCTTAATAAATGCAGGCAGTGGATTTATCTCATATTACAATTGACCAGGCGTTACATCCTGTCCTGGCAGAAAAAAATATAAACCTGTGTGTGCTTCGCACCGATAAAATACACCCTGTTATTTCAGGTAACAAATGGTTCAAACTCCGCTACTATATCGAGGATGCACTGAAAAACAGGAAAACGACACTCGTAACAAAAGGAGGCGCATGGTCTAATCACATTGTAGCAACAGCGGCAGCCTGCAAACATTATAATCTGAGAAGCATCGGAATAATAAGAGGCGAAAAGCCAGAAAATTTGTCTGCCACTTTGCAGGAAGCAATGAGTTACGGAATGGAGTCAGTGTACATCAGCAGGAAAGATTTTTCTGAAAATAAAATTGCTCAATGGCTGAATCATCCGGAGCATTACTTTGTTGATTACGGCGGATATGGAAACCCCGGGGCGGATGGTGCATCTACCATGCTTGAGCATTGCAATAAAGCGGAGTATTCCCATATACTCTGCGCCGTCGGCAGTGGCACTATGCTGGCCGGTTTGATTAATGCAGCTTCGCCTCAAATAACTGTTACAGGTATAAGTTCAATGAAAAATAATCACTCACTGGAAAACGAAGTAAGGCGCCTTCTGGAAAATGATGAAACTTCTATTAACCTCGTACATGATTACCATTTTGGCGGGTTTGCCAAACACAATACAGAACTCATCAACTTCATGAATAGTTTTTATCAGCTTACAAATATTCCTACCGATATTGTATATACAGGAAAGTTGCTGTTTGCCATTATTGATTTGGCACAAAAAGATTACTTCCCGCCCGGAAGTAACCTGCTTGCCATACATAGCGGAGGGTTGCAGGGAAATGCTTCCCTGAGTAAGGGAACGTTAATATTCTGAAAATTTTAACCTGCTGCCCTATCTTTGTTTTAAACAAAATTTCCGCCGCTGTACTGTATGATTAAAAGAGCCACATTCGCCTTGCTATTCGTATCCTTTGTAATCACTCATGCAAAAGGGCAGGATACTCTTCCCAGATTCTCGGTTACCAATCCCGGCAACAACAAAATCATAATCGGCTGGGTGAATACGATAGAGGATGTACGGCAAATCAGTATTCAGCGGTCATTCGACAGTCTTACCGGTTACAAAAGCATTTTGACAGTTGCCGACCCAACAAGCAGGCAAAACGGTTATGTGGATGCAAAGGCTCCTAATCCAAATATGTTCTACAGGATTTATATTATGCGGGATAAAGGCAATTATCTTTTTAGTGCTGCACAAAAACCAATAACTGTAATTGTAAAAAGAGAAAAGGATACAGTAACGACTATAACAATTAAAGGGAAAGACACTCTGGTTGTAAAGAAAGCAGAACCATTCACTATAAAGATTAATGGTTTTTCTGTTGGCGACTCAATTAAAACCCCGAACCCGAATGGATTTAACAAGCCGGAACCAAACACCTTTGCACCGTCTATGCTCGTTTACACGAATGCAAACGGGTTTGTAAAAGTTTCCCTTCCCGAAGTCCACCAAAAAAAATACAGTATCAAATTCTTTGATGAAGCGGATAATTTTTTATTCGAACTGAAAAACATTAAAGAAAAATCTTTTAAACTGGATAAACCCAATTTCTATCATGCCGGCTGGTTCCGGTTCGAACTGTATGACGACGGAAAGTTGCTCGAAAAAAATAAGTTCTACCTAGAAAAAGATTTCTAATCAGCCTGTTTTACAATTTCAGCTTCAAATATTCTTTCAAAATTCCTTTTCACCTTTTCCTTTACCTCATTTATATCCATTTCCTTACCCAGTTCTTTTGACAGGGAAGTCACCTGCTTATTGGCAATTCCGCAAGGTATAATGTTGTTGAAATATGAAAGGTCTGTATTTACATTAAATGCAAACCCATGCATGGTCACCCACCGGCTGCACCGTACTCCAATAGCACAAATCTTCCTTTCCTTCCCAGGAACATCAGGATCAAGCCACACTCCGGTTTCGCCTTTGGAACGGTCACCCTTTAAACCGTAGTCGGCAAGTGTCAGGATGATTACCTCCTCAATATTCCGAAGGTACCGTCCAATATCTGTATAGAATTTCTCAAGGTCAAGTATCGGATACCCTACAATCTGGCCCGGCCCGTGAAAAGTAATATCGCCTCCCCTGTTAATATGAAAAAAAGAAATATTATTAGCAGCAAGTTCTTCGTCACTCATAAGCACATTACTCTTGTTACCACTCTTCCCAAGTGTGTAAACCGGCGGGTGTTCTGTAAATAACAGGTAATGTGTGGTATCAGCGGAATTTGAATTACTATCAGATTTGACCGCTACATTCTCATGCAATAATTTTTCCTGTAAATCCCACGCAGCTTTGTATTCCATCAGCCCAAGGTCCCTGAATACTATTTCCCGTTTACTTTTCATAAACACAAATGTAGAAACAAAATCGCTTCCTGTTACCTTTGCACCATGCAGGAAGAAGTAAACAATGGCCCAATAACACAGGATAACAATGACGAACTGTATGAACGGTTCAGTATTACCATTGACAAAGGCCAGGAACCTTTAAGGATAGATAAATTTCTGATGCAACGCCTTGAAGGTGCTACCAGGAACAAACTCCAGCAATCCATTAATCTTGGTATGGTAACCGTTAACGGTAAAGATGTGAAACCGAATTACAAGGTTAAACCGGGTGACAACGTCATCATTTTTTCTGATATGAGTCCGGAAGAAACAGATATTGTACCGGAAAAGCTGAATCTCGATATTGCATACGAAGATGCTGACCTGATTATCATCAACAAGCCTGCTGGTATGGTTGTGCATCCGGGCAGTGGTAACTATTCCGGCACATTACTGAATGGCATATCCTGGTACCTGCAGCAACAAACACCCGGAATATCAGAAGACGCCCTTCCCCGGTTTGGCATGGTGCACCGGATTGATAAAAACACCAGTGGCCTGTTAGTACTCGCCAAAACAGATAAGGCTATGAGACACCTGGCAAAGCAATTTTTTGATCACACAATCAGCAGAAAATATGTGGCGCTTGTTTGGGGAGATGTTGCCGAAGATGAAGGAACTATTGTCGCACATGTTGGCAGGCACCAGCGTTTCAGAAAACTTTTTGAAGCCTATCCGGAAGGAGATCATGGCAAAGAAGCTATCACACACTACAGGGTTCTCGAAAGGTTTGGCTATGTCACTTTGGTAGAGTGTATTCTCGAAACCGGACGAACACACCAGATACGGGTACACATGAAGCATATAGGACACCCGTTGTTCAATGATGACTTTTATGGCGGTGATAAAATTGTGAAAGGAACCGTTTATTCCAAATACAAACAATTTGTTGATAATTGTTTCGACATCTGCAAAAGACAGGCCTTACATGCAAAAACATTGGGCTTTGTTCATCCTGCTACTGGCGAAAATGTTTTGTTTGAAACACCCATGCCAGCTGACATGGCTACCGTGATTGAAAAATGGAGAAAATACAGCAATACCGTAGGCAGTAATTAATGATATCAGTTTGTAAAGTCGAATAAGGTTGCAGTAAACATTCCCCTTTCCCTTTTCTTAAAGGCAACATCCCAATTGCCAATGTACCTCAGCACCTTTGGCACAAGGTATTTTCCAAACCTTGTCATCTGTACTTCCATGTGTACATCAAAGTCGTACACACCGGCATCATAACTCATATCATAATTACGGGCAACCACTTCCATGGTTGAGGAGTTAAACCAGGTAACCATGCTGTCTATCACTATGCTGTTCTTCTCGCCTGCCCTTAAATCACCTTTCGCCTTTATGGAAAAGATATAGCAGTGTTCACCATTGTAATCTCCATAGTCAATCAGAAAATCATAATTATCTGCCCGGCCCGGATCAAAAATGTCTATTTTATCGCCGATAAAAGGTATCCCGGGAATTTTCTTCCCCGGATTGAAGAACAGCATTTTAAGCTGCTCTTTGTGCTTTTGCATTCCGCCTGATGACCTGGGGCTAAAACTTTTTCCTTTTACAACATTGTTTTCACCACAAACAACATCCTTTGTAAAAAAAAGAGCGGCATATAATTCGCCTGTTTCATAATTGTAATCACCGTCATCATCAAAGAAGTTACCTGAACTTTGCTGACTCAGCACCTGCATGGAACGGCAGCCGTTACTTCTCACCTGTTTTGTTTTACTCTGGAGAGAGGACTCTATCCTGCCTTTTTTATCCTTCATCCTTATTTCATTCCATGATGTAAAACCAATTACACGAAGATTCCGGAATGCTTTATAAAAAGTAGTGTCTTCCTTCACCCGTTTAATAAACATAGGAACATTAATTCCTGTATTAATTGTAACCTCAGACAGGCTGATCATTTGAGCTAAACGGGCATTATCAACAGAGTCTTCATTCTGTGCAGCCAGACTCAGCCAAAAAGAAGAAAAAATAAGGAAGGTAAATGCCAGCCTTTTGATCATACTGCAAGATATACGATAGAAAACAAAACCCGGCAGTTGCCGGGTTCTTAATGATAAAACGAGGTTTTAATTTCAGAAATGAAACTTATGAACAGTTTTACTTACATATTTTTTCCCAGGTTCCAGCACCGTCGTAGGAAAAGAAGGCTGGTTGGGTGCATCAGGATAATGCTGTGTTTCCAGGCAAAGTGCAGTCCTGTAATCATCCTTCACTCCTGTTTTCAGTGTATGCAGGCTTTCCATAAAGTTTCCGCCATAAAACTGAATGGCCGGTTCGGTTGTATAAATATCCATCACAATACCAGACAGGTCGCCCTTTAAAGTGGTAATCAGTTCCGGTTCTGCGGTAATTCCTTTATCGAGTACAAAATTGTGATCATAACCTTTTCCATACTTAAGCTGAATATTATCTGCCTCAACCCTTTCACCAATCTTGTGGAATATTGTAAAGTCAAACGGAGTACCGGCAACAGGTTCCAATTTGCCGGTTGGGATTAGTGTAGAATCTACCGGTGTGTATTTAGCTGCCTTAATCAGCAACTCATGATCATTGATAGAACCACTGCCTTCTCCGTTCAGGTTCCAGTAATTGTGATTGGTAACATTTACAATTGTTTTTTTATCAGTACTGATTTCATAGCTTATCTGCAGTTCATTGTCATCAGTAAGTTTATACGTAACCTGTGTTGTCATTTTTCCGGGATAACCTTCTTCACCATCAGCAGCAATATATGTCAATACCAAGGTCTGGCTGTCGGGCTGCACTGCATCCCAAACCCGGCTGTGAAACCCTGTGCGGCCACCGTGCAGTGTATTCACACCATTATTCAAATCTAATTGGTAAGTTTTACCGTCCAATGTAAACTGTCCCTTTGCAATTCGGTTTCCAAAACGGCCAACAATACAACCATAATATCTTTCTTTCGCTGTGATATAATCCTTCACATTATCAAAACCAACAACGATGTCTCTCAGTTTTCCGTCTTTATCTGGTAAAACAAATCCCACCATTCTTGCCCCATAATTGGTAACGGCAGCCTGGAAATTGTTTTTGTTTCTCAGATAGTAAAGGGTAACCGGCTTCGTATCAACTACCGTGTCAAATTTTGCTTTATCAGGAATTATTACAGATTTCGAAACGCTGTCAGCAGTTGATTCTTCTTTTATATCTTTTCCTCCGCTATTGCAGGATGCGAAAAGAAATGCTGCAGCAATTAAAGCAAATAAACTCTTACTCATAATGGCATATTTAATTTGTGAATTAACTGCAATATACTTCTTTTAATTAACTGTCAGTTTTACAATTATTATCAAAATTCCTATTTTAGCTTTGCGGACAGAAGAAAGTGCTGCCACTTCCTAAACAAAGGATTATGAATAAGTATTCGAAACAAACAAGGTTTCTCATTGCAGTCGATTGTATCATTTTTGGCTTTGACGGTGCAGAACTCAAGATTCTGCTCATCAAGCGGGGCTTAGAACCAGAACAGGGGAAATGGAGCCTGATGGGTGGCTTTGTGCAACCCAGCGAAAGCCTGAATGATGCTGCCAACAGGGTTTTACTGCAATTAACCGGACTTGACAAAGTGTACATGGAACAGCTGCACTGCTTTGGCGAACCTGACCGTGACCCGATTGAAAGAACCATCTCTGTGGCTTATTTTACATTACTTGACCTGACCAAATACAAAGCACAACTTAGCCAGGAATTTGAAGCCGAGTGGTTTTCGCTGAAAAAACACCCCAAACTTATTTTTGACCATGAGGAGATGGTACAACAGGCAAAAGCGAAGCTGAGATACAAGGCATCACTGCATCCTATCCTTTTTGAACTCCTGTCAGATAAATTCACCCTGCCGCAACTGCAAAGCCTTTTTGAGGAAGTGTATGAAACTTCTTTCGACAAAAGGAATTTCAGCCGGAAGATAATGTCAACAGGACTTTTGCTTAAACTAAACGAAAAAGATAAAGAAGGCTCAAAAAAAGGTGCTTTTTATTACAAACTGGATAAGAAACACTATAAGGCCAACTTCCACAACATCCTGCGATTTATCCCCAACCCCAATGAATTGCTATAAATTATTTTGCCGGATAAAATAATAAGTGTTATTTTGACACCTAAAAGATTGCAGCATATGAATAACAGGCAATTTGTTATTGGTGTTGATTACGGTACAGATTCTGTACGTTCAATCATTGTAGATGCACAAACAGGAGAAGAAGTCACATCCTCCGTTTTCTATTATCCCCAGTGGAAAAAAGGTTTATACTGCGATGCCGCCGCTAACCAGTTCCGCCAGCATCCCCAGGATTATATTGACGGACTCACCCATACCATAAAAGATTGTATCAGCAAAGCTGATAGTTCTGTAGCAGCAAACATCAGGGCAATATCTGTTGATACCACCGGCTCCACACCAGTGGCGGTGGATGCAACCGGTACTCCCCTTTCATTGTTGCCCGCATTTGAAAATAATCCAAATGCCATGTTTGTACTGTGGAAAGACCACACATCTGTAAACGAAGCAGCACAAATCAATGAACATGCGGTGAAGTTTCCCATAAACTATCTTAAATATGTTGGCGGAATATATTCTTCGGAATGGTATTGGGCAAAACTGCTCCACATACTCAAGGAAGATGAAGAAGTACGGAACAATACTGCCTCATGGGTGGAACATTGCGACTGGATTCCTTTCCTGCTAACCGGAGGAAATGATGTTAAACAAATGAAACGCAGCGTATGCAGTGCTGGTCACAAGGCTTTATGGGCCGAAGAATTTGGAGGTTTCCCTCCCAATGATTTTTTTGCTTCGCTTGACCCGCTGCTGGATGGCTTTACCCAAAAATTATTTACCGAAACTTATACTTCAGATAAACAAGCCGGAACTATTTCGCAGGAATGGGCAAACCGTCTCGGACTTCCCGCTGATGTGGTAATAGGTGTGGGTGCATTTGATGCACACATGGGTGCAGTTGGCGGACAAATTGAGCCTTATCATCTGAGCAAAGTAATGGGTACTTCTACATGCGATATGATGGTAGCTCCAACTGCTGATATAAACGAACATTGTGTTAACGGAATTTGCGGACAGGTTAACGGCTCTATTATTCCAGGCATGATTGGCCTTGAAGCTGGTCAGTCAGCCTTTGGAGACATCTATGCATGGTTTAAAAACCTGCTTGAGTGGCCCGTCAAAAATCTCTTGGGCAATTCATCAGTAATAGACGCTGCCACTGCAGAAAAAATACAACAGGAAATAAGCGACAAACTAATTGCATCTTTATCAGCCCAGGCTGCATCATTACTAATAGACGAAAATGCAGAACTCGCTGTTGACTGGATGAATGGCCGCCGTACTCCCGATGCAAACCAGCAATTGGAAGGTGCTATTATGAACCTGAGCCTCGGCAGCAATGCGTCAAGGATTTTTTATTCGTTGGTAGAAGCAACCTGCTTTGGAGCAAAAGCCATTGTTGAAAGGTTTGAGAAAGAAGGCATCCCGGTAAAAGGATTGATTGGCCTGGGTGGTGTGGCGAAAAAATCCCCTTTCATCATGCAGATGATGGCTGATGTAATGAATATGCCTATCCGCATTCATAAAAGCGAACAGACTTGTGCCCTGGGTGCAGCTATGTTTGCCGCCACGGCTGCAGGTATTTATCCAAAAGTGGAAGATGCAATGAACAAAATGGGAAGCGGATTCGATACCACTTATTATCCCGATGAAAATAAAACTGGATTTTACAGCAAGCGGTATGAGAAATATAAAATGCTGGGGGCCTTTATTGAAAACGAGGTTCAGTAAATACAATTTGTAAACTGTAAATAAGTTAACGATGAGTAAATTTCAGAAAATACAGGAAGAAGCCTATAAAGCCAATATGCAACTGCCGCAACTGGGGCTTGTGCTTTTTACATTTGGCAACGTAAGTGTGGCAGACCGGGAAAACAAAGTATTTGCCATCAAACCCAGTGGTGTTCCGTATGAGCATCTTTCGCCGGAGAAAATGGTGATTGTGGATTTTGACGGTCATATCATCGAAGGCAAACTCAATCCTTCATCCGATACAAAAACCCATGCAGTATTATACAAACACTGGGGAAAAATAGGCGCTATTGTACATACACATTCTACTTACGCAACTGCCTGGGCTCAGTCGTTAAGGGATATTCCTATCTACGGAACCACACATGCTGACCACAATACGGTTGATATTCCCTGTGCACCACCGATGAGTGACGAGATGATCCAGGGCAATTATGAATATGAAACCGGTTTCCAGATAATGAACTGCTTCAAAGAAAAAGGATTGAGTTATGAGGAAGTGGAAATGATGGTGGTGGGCAATCATGCTCCCTTTACCTGGGGAAAAAATGGCGACAAAGCTGTTTACAACGCTGCAGTGCTGGAACAGGTTGCCAAAATGGCCTGGTTAACCGAACAAATTAATCCGAATGCACCGAGATTAAAAGATGCATTAATTAAAAAACATTACGAAAGAAAGCATGGGCCGGGCAGCTACTACGGCCAGTAATACAAAAGAAATTTTCAAACTCATAAAACGATAACAATGATAATTCCTGATTTAAGAACATTTGAAGTTTGGTTTGTCACCGGCAGCCAGCACTTATACGGTCCTGAAACTTTGCAACAGGTAGCAGAACACTCTCAAAAAATTGCCGACACCTTTAATAAAGCAAAAGCAATTCCGGTAAAAGTTGTTTTTAAACCGGTGGTAAAAACACCGGAAGAAATCTACAACCTCTGCGCCGAAGCAAACAGCAGCAAAAGCTGTATTGGCATCATTGCATGGATGCATACTTTCTCACCAGCCAAAATGTGGATTAATGGCCTGAAGATTCTTCAAAAACCACTTTGTCATCTGCACACACAGTTCAACAGGGATATACCCTGGAACAGTATTGACATGGATTTCATGAACCTGAATCAAAGTGCCCATGGCGACAGGGAGTTTGGTTTCATCATGAGCCGGATGCGTATTGAAAGAAAAGTAATTGTCGGTCATTGGCAGGATAAGAATGTGCATGAACAGCTAAACATGTGGTGCCGTGCTGCTGTCGGCTGGAACGACTGGCAGGGAGCCAAATTTGTTCGCTTTGGCGATAATATGCGGCAGGTGGCCGTTACCGAAGGTGATAAAGTGGAAGCCCAGATAAAATTTGGCTATAGCGTAAACACACATGGCGTTGGTGACCTGGTAGCTGTAATGAACAAAGTGAAAGAAAAAGAAGTGGATGATTTATGTGCTCAATATGATAAACTGTACAAACTGCAGCCTTCATTAAAGAAAAATGGCAAGCAACATCAGTCGCTCAGAGATGCAGCAAAAATTGAACTGGGCTTGCGCAGGTTCCTGGAAGCAGGTGACTACAAGGGCTATACTGACACATTTGAAGATCTGCACGGCATGGTGCAGCTTCCTGGTATTGCTTCGCAAAGATTGATGGCTGATGGATACGGGTTTGGCGGCGAAGGCGACTGGAAAACCTCGGCACTTGTAAGGGCTTTGAAAGTTATGGGCAGCGGATTGAAAGGAGGTAACTCGTTTATGGAGGATTACACTTATCATTTTGAACCAAACAATAATCTTGTGCTCGGGTCACATATGCTGGAAATATGTCCCAGCCTGGCAAACGCCAAACCATCCTGCGAAATTCACCCATTGGGCATTGGCGGCAAGGCCGATCCTGTAAGATTAGTATTTAATGCTGCAGGTGGTGATGCACTGAATGCATCCATAGTTGATATGGGCAACCGCTTCCGCTTATTGGTTAATGAAGTAAAAGCAGTTACACCTAAAAAAGCCTTACCGAAATTACCGGTTGCCAGGGTGCTTTGGAAACCATTGCCTGATATGCAGACAGGATGTGCCGCATGGATACTGGCAGGTGGTGCACACCATACTGCTTACAGCCAAAACCTGAATACAGACTGCCTGCAAAGCTTTGCTGAAATGGCGGGAATTGAAATGGTACTGATAAATAAAGACACCACACTCTACAACCTTAAAAATGAGTTAAGGTGGAGTGAGGCATATTACAAATAAGCAGACGTAGTAATAGCAAATAGCAAAAGGGCCTTGGTTTTCCAGGGCCTTTTAATTAACTGAATAATCTTTCCAATGAAGAATGCCGGTAATTGTTTATAAACATTTCAATATTTGAAAACCCTGAAAACTCTTCTTCGGTATGCAGAGTGGTAATAACCAGCGATTTCATTCCTGCATTAAGAGATGACTCCACTCCTTTTGGCGCATCTTCAAAAACCAGGCAGTCTGCAGTATCTACATTGAGCTTCTCGGCACATTTTAAATACGTTTCGGGATGAGGTTTGCTATGGCTCACATCATCAGCGCTGACCAGTGCATTAAAATATTTTCGGATGCCAAGGTTGTCTAGCACAAAATCAATATTAAACATTATAGCTGCTGAGCCGATAGCCATCTTTATTCCGGAACTATAGGATCTCATCAGAAAATCATCCAGTCCGTCTATAAGCCGGAGATGAGGCCTGAATTCCTGCTGGTATTCTTTTTCTTTTTCAAAACTCATCCTGTTTTTTTCTTCAGTTGTAAACCTGCCGGGAAAAATACGTTCTAGCAATTCGTTATTAGTTCCGTAACATTCTTCTTTCATCCGCTCAAGTGAAATAGTTGCACCTAAACTATTAAGAATACGATGCCATGCCCTGATGTGATACTGCATGTCATCAATCATTGTTCCGTTTAAATCAAACAGGAATGCTTTGTGCTGCATGGGTGGTTAAATGGTAAAAGTAAATTATGTTTGAAAGATTGTGTTACTTCAACAAATACTTTTTCAGGTTACTGGGTTTAATTTGCTTTAAAGCTTTTACCACAACACCGGCATTTAGAATAGCACCTTCTTTATTTGTGTGTGTATGGTCAGCCGGGAAGAATTTCTTCACTTCAGTCTCACCTAGTTTTTCATATTCAAGCGATACCAGTTCATTAAGATCAATAAAATAAGCTCCTTCCTGCTCAGCAATCTGTTTAGCCCACAGCGCATAAGAATCAGCGGAACGGATTACTTTTCCTTCTTTCCAATTATTGCGGGGAACCAATGAACAAATAACCGGGACAGCCCCTTTGGCCTTTGTTTCCTTCACATACTTTCTCATATACCAGCCATAAGTATGTACCACTTCTTTTATCTTCCTGATGGGATTATAAATTTCTGTGCTGTCATCTCCAATGCCTTTAATGGTTCCCCTTGCCCTGGCGGTATCGTCAAGCGGACCGGCATCGTTATGGCCAAATTGCATAATTACAAAATCACCTTTCTTCAACGTTTTAAAAATATTATCCCAGCGGCCTTCGGAAATAAATGTGCGGCTGCTGCGGCCGCCAATGGCATGGTTTTGTACACTGAGTTTTGTTGTGTCAAAATAGCCAGTCATAAAACTTCCCCATCCCCACTGCTGGTTCTTTCCAGTACCATCGCCGTTTCTTACCGTACTGTCGCCGATAATATATAAAACTGGTTTTGGCTTTTTCAATAAAGCAAATGATGAAAACAATATCAGCACTAACGATGAAAGAATAAGAATTTTCTTAATTGTCATTTCTTAAATATTTATTCAGTAAAAGTTCATTTAATAATTGTATCCCCTCAACTACTGATGCTGCATTAACTTTTGCCCCGTCCGTATTCGTATGGGTGTGGTCGCCGGGAAAAAACTTCTTTACCTCATCCGATCCCAATGCATCATATTTTGTTGCCGTAATTGAGTTCAGGTCAATAAAGAACACTCCCTCAGCATCGGCCACTTCTTTAGCCCATTTCCCGTAATCCTTATCTGCCCGTTTTACCACCTTTTTACTGGTGGTATCATTTTTAACTGTGTACTCCCATTGGTTTCGTGGAATCATAGAACAAATTATGGGAGTAGCTCCTTTAGCTTTTGCTTCTCTTACAAACTTTCTTAAATACCAACCGTAAGTATGAACCGTTTCCACTGTGCTGTCTTTCCAGGTAAGTTGTAACGAATCTTCTCCAGTGCCTTTCAGTACTCCACGGTAACCGGCTTTTGAAGTGTCTGGTTTACTGCCCTCATTATGGCCAAACTGCATAATGAGGAAATCACCGGGTTTCATCTCAGACAAAACCCTCTCCCACCTTTTCTCTTTGATAAATGTCCGGGTGCTTCGCCCGGCCATAGCCTGATTGCTGATGCTGATTTTTGATGTGTCAAAGAAATCGCCAATCACTTCGCCCCAGCCGCACTGAGGCCGGTTCGTATTTCTTACAGTGGAATCCCCAATGATAAATAATGTTGGCTTGTCATTTTGAAAAAGGAACAAGGAAGAAAAAATAAGTGCTATGCCAAAAAAAAATTTCATAACTAATACAACTTTTTAAGATTCTGCTGAATAGAAATACGGGACGATGAAGTGTGCGACGCAACTGGCGATGATAGCAGTACTGCAGATGATAACATAAATCTATTTCTTTACTTTTACAATCTGAATATTGGGTTTTGCCGGCAGCTTCATTCCATTACCAAGGTAATAACTTACATGCGGAGGCTGATTATATGCCACATTCTGCCATGCAATACTAAGCCTGTATTGCGGGTTGTGCATCAGCGTATATAATTTCAACGAGGTTGGGATTGAAGTTGAATAGATACGTAACTCTTTGCTATCAGCAGTGCGGCAGATAAGTTCTTCTCTCCAGTCGCCCAGTATATCAGCACTCAGACATGGGTTTGATTTTGATCCGTTATTACTGGCGCAGCCTTCGTCACGGGCATCAAATAATTTTACGGCACGGCTGCTGTCGTAGTCCCATTTGCTGATGTTTACTCCGTTCAGAATTTCGCTCAGGGCATCCCCATCCCAATAGATACCCATATTGCAGGCAGGGGTCCGTTCAGCAATTTTATTTCCCTTACAGTCGAATAAGCCACTAATACCTGCACCAGCAACCCAACATTCATAACCATCGTAACGTGGGTCAATATCCAATGCCAGGCCACGGCCGGGGCCTTCGCCGTCATCGCCTGCTTTTACTGAAGCTTTTTTCCAGATTACCTCACCCGTAGCAGCATTTCTGAAATTGGCACCGGCATTGCCAAAGCGTTCCTGTATGCTGAATACTTCCAGGCCAGGAATGGAAGGGTCAAGGTCGCTTACATGCATCGCATCGGCATGGCCGATACCTGTTGTGTATAACCCTTTTCCATTATCATCCACCGTCATCTGGCCATATACAATTTCATCTTTTCCATCGCCGTCCACATCTGTGACCGTTAAGTTATGATTTCCCTGACCTGCATACGCCTTATTCCCTTCATCATTGCTATCGAACACCCAACGGCTCACTAATTTTTTATTCTTGTAATCAAAAGAAGCTAAAACAGACCGGGTGTAATATCCGCGGCACATTACCAGCGAAGGATGAACACCATCAAGATATGCCACACAGGCAAGATAGCGGTCGCTACGGTTGCCATTGCCATCTCCCCAAATTGACTTTAACTCATAGTCAGCCGGAGTTAATGATGAAGGATGACGGGCAGGAATATAATTCACCGTTGAAACGGCTTCGCCTGTTAACCCGTCAAACATGGTGAGGTATTCGGGACCGGAAAGAATGTGCCCCCGTTGATTTCGGAAATCTTTTGTACTGTCGCCAATCACATTTCCTTTGCCATCTA
>CALLZY010000252.1 GCA_937858715.1 uncultured Chitinophagaceae bacterium
CCGATGAAGGGGTTAACAAGGGCAGTAAAATCAGTTTGGGCAAAAAGGGTTGTCTGAAGAGACAGCAGTATGGCAATAGACCGTAAGCTTTTCATAAAGGCAATTTCTGGGTTGGAAAATGAAAAGGGAAAGGTACGGCAATAATAAAAGCTGAATGGTTGTTTTTCAGACTGATATGAAAAATCATTCTCTTTTTGCGGCGAATGAACCAAGATGCGGTGATTATAATGGCTATTCGCTGCATTTTTTGCGGTGAATAATTTAAAAACATCTTGAAATGGCTATCTAATCTCCGCAAAACTGCAACATTCACTTTTTAAGCTGCATTTTTTTCTCCTACCTTCGCCCTTCATTCAACGATAGGAATATGAAAGCCTGATTGGTTCAGCACTTTTGAACCGCACTTCTGATGAGACAAACACCGTTTATGTATTCTGCATAAACCGGTTTACATTTTTCAGTTTATTTATACTTGATATCTATGCCACAATCAGCATATAAAAACAAACTATCTCATTTTTTTGACCTGCTTGGCCAGGCTATTAAAGGCGGCGAGCATGACTATACCAAGGGCAGCCTGCGGGGGGCCATCATCCTGCTGGCCATACCGATGATACTGGAGCTTAGCTTTGAATCCATTTTTGCCGTAGTGGATATTTTCTTCGTCAGCAAATTGGGTTCTGAAGCAATTCAGACAGTTGGCCTTACTGAGTCGGTCATTACAATTGTTTATTCATTGGCCATTGGCCTTAGCACGGCCGCCACAGCCATGGTGGCCAGAAGAGTGGGAGAGAAAAACCCGGTGGCGGCATCGCATGCAGGTATGCAGGCACTGATTATGTCGCTGATTGCAACCGTGCTTATCAGTATCCCCGGGTTCATATTTGCCCCGGACATATTAAGACTGATGGGCGGCACACCGGAGGTGGTTAAGCAGGGTGCAGTGTTTACCCGCATCATGCTGGGAGGCAGTGTGGTTATTATCCTGCTGTTTCTTATCAATGGTATCTTTCGGGGTGCCGGCAATGCCTCTATTGCCATGAAAAGCCTGATACTGGCCAGTGTTATCAATATTATTTTGTGTCCTGCATTGATTAACGGCTGGGGTTTTTTGCCGGAGCTTGGGCTGAAAGGCGCCGCCATCGCCACAGTAATCGGCCGTGGGGTCGGTGTGCTGTACCAGTGTTATTTCTTACTGATTAAGAAAAACAATACCATCAGCTTCCGTAAAGAACATTTTATAATTGATTTTCCCCTGATGCGGTCACTGGTGAAGATTGCTTCACCGGCCACCCTGCAGTTTATCATTGCGTCAGGCAGCTGGATTGTATTGGCAAAATTAGTGGCTGATACAGGCGGACTACATGCTTCTGCCGGTTACCAGGTGGCCATACGGAATGTGGTCTTCTTCATTTTGCCGGCATGGGGGCTTAGTAATGCCGCTGCCACACTGGTGGGTCAAAACCTGGGTGCCGGGCAGCCTGACAGGGCGGAAAAAAGTGTTATGCTGACTACAAAGTACAATGCCATTTTTATGACAGGCGTTATGCTGGTCTTTATGCTATTTGCAAAACCAATTATCAGCATTTTTACTGCTGTACCTGAAGATTTGAGTTACGGAGTGCAGGCCTTACAAATAATCGGCACGGGTTATATTTTTTATGGAATAGGTATGGTGATGATGCAGGCCCTGAACGGTGCCGGTGATACCCGCACACCCACCAAAATCAACTTTGTATGTTTCTGGCTTTTCCAGGTGCCGCTGGCCCTGCTGCTGGTAAAAGTTGTTGATATGGGAGTGAAAGGAGCTTTCATTGCCATACCTGTTGCCGAAACATTGGTGGCGATAGTGGCTTATTATTATTTCAGGCAGGGAAAATGGAAACAGGTGCAGGTGTAACAGAAACGTATCTTCATGTTTGAAATTCAAATCTTCTTATTGACATGAATAACGATGTAATCAGTCAAAACCGGTTAAGACAGATTTTTTTTATTATCATCATCCTGTTGCTGGGCCTGCTTCTGTTTAAGCAGTTGTATAGTTTTTTGCCTGCTGTACTTGGCGCCATGACGTTGTATATATTGATGCGGCGCTACATGTTCTACCTGTCAATAAAAAAGAAGTGGAGGCGGGGCGGAGCAGCTGTATTACTCATGTTTGTTTCCTTCATCATTATACTGCTGCCGGTGGGTCTGCTGGTAAATATGCTTTCGTCGAAAGTGGCTTACGCTATTCAGCACTCGGCAGAAGTTACCACAGCCCTTAAAAAACTGGTAACTGATATGGAGACCCGGTTTGATATTACGATTGCCAGTGAGGAAAACATCAACAAACTGGGCAGTGTGGTTGCTGACAGTCTTCCGCAGATACTGGGAGCCACATTCAATACACTTGCCACCATTTTCTTCATGTACTTTATCCTGTACTTTATGCTGGTGAATGCGAGAGAAATGGAGAACACACTGTATGAATATATTCCGCTGAAAGATGAGAACGTAGATAAGATACATAAAGAGGTAAACACTATGGTGGTCTCTAATGCAGTCGGGATACCGCTTATTGCTTTTGCACAAGGTGTGGTGGCATTGGTTGGATATTTGATTATTGGTGTAAAAGAGCCGCTGTTCTGGTTTGGCGTAACCTGTATTGCCGGCATGCTGCCAGTGGTGGGGGCGGCACTGGCCTATGTTCCATTGGCTATCATGTTTTTTGCCGCTGGTGATACCGGCCGGGGCATTGCAATGACCATTTTTGGTTTTGGTGTGGTGGGAACGGTGGATAATATACTCCGGTTTACCATTTTGAAAAAGATTGGCGACGTACATCCCCTTACAACTGTGTTTGGGGTGATAATTGGATTGAATCTTTTTGGGTTTATCGGTCTGGTTTTTGGCCCTTTGCTTATATCGATGTTCCTGCTTTTACTAAAGATATATTCCAGTGAATTTGTACATAAACACCGGGATATCAACAACAAGCTGTTGGAAAACTGACGTATCAGTATTTGTACGTAAATAATTGATAATCTTTGTTCTGTTTTCGTAAAACCACTTGTATTATTCAGTTTCAGGCTGCGTATTTGTCCTTTATTTACTGAAAAACAAGCATTTAAAGCTTGAAAAGTTTTGAACGCTATATTATTTTGGCACCCGGTTTCGTTATTAATCCACCTGGTGCCGCATAAGAAACTGTTTGCAGTGCCAATTTTTGAAAAACCGTACCCCGAAGTGAAGAAAATATTTATTCCAATATCCGTGGCACTGATGTGTGTGTCGTTCACCATCGTCCCTCCGGCTCCAACCAAAAGCACCAACCAGAATGTTGGTTTTGCGGGAAAGTCAGCTGTAGCAAATTCGGTTACTGAAGATGCGGCATGTGTGGTTTATATTGCTGCAGGTCTTGAAGAAAGAGGACTATCGGAAACTGCGTTTAAACAGGCCTGGAAAGGGTATCAAAACTTAATCAACAGGAACCTGCTCGGCAGAACCAGTTATCTTACGATTTGTGATTTCAGTAAATCATCCCGCCAGAAGCGCTTGTATATTGTTGATATGTCTTCAAAAAAGCTCATTAAGCACACCTATGTGGCACATGGCAGGAACACCGGGAATGAATATGCCACAAGTTTTTCTAACAAACCCGAATCGCTGCAAAGCAGTCTTGGATTTTATGTAACCATGCAGACATATAATGGGGAAAATGGTTTATCGCTTCGCCTGAAGGGGGTTGACAAAGGATTTAATGACAATGCACTGGTCAGAAGTATTGTAATACATGGTGCAGATTATGTGAGTGCAGGGCGTGCCGCCAAAGGTATAACCGGCAGAAGCTATGGTTGTCCTGCCGTACCCAAAAATGAAGTTTCGCAAATTGTCCAGATAATAAAAAACGGAACTTGTTTATTCATTTACCATCCGGATAAGCAATACAGGAACAGCTCTAAGGTACTAAACGAATGATTGGACACAACAAGGATGGATGAAAAACAAAAGGCCCAACGTACCCTATGGTTGGGCTTTTTTCTTTACCGCTTACCTTTGCTTTAATGGCAAAAATCAACAGGAAGGACACCCTTAATTTATTATCAAAGCTCACTTTTCGCAGGATGTGGAACGGCATGAAAGTATTGGCCAGTTTTTACCTGAGTAAGTGGACACGGAAACCGGTTCAGTGGGGCATGCCCATATCTGTGTCCTTCGAACCAACCACCTCCTGCAATCTTCGCTGCCCGGAATGCCCCAGTGGTTTAAGGGCCTTTACCCGCCCTACCGGAATGCTGGAAAAGGATTTTTTCAGGGAAACAATTGATCAGCTGCATAAAGATTTATGGTACCTGATTTTTTATTTCCAGGGAGAGCCTTACCTCAACCCTTCTTTTCCCGATATGGTTAAATATGCAACGGAAAAAAAAATATATACGGCCACATCCACCAATGCACATTACCTTACAGATGAGAATGCAAAAAAAACAATAGAAAGCGGCCTGGACAGGCTGATAATTTCTATTGATGGCACCACCCAGGAAGTGTACCAGCAATACCGGGTGGGCGGACAATTAGAGAAAGTGATTACAGGGGCCAAAAATATCATCAGGTGGAAAAAGGAACTGAAAAGCAATAAACCTTTTGTTGTATTTCAATTCTTAGTGGTGAAACCCAATGAACACCAGATAGAAGAAGTAAAAAGACTGGCGGCTGAAATTGGTGTGGACGACGTGTGGTTTAAAACAGCGCAGATATATGATTATAAAAATGATCCCAATAAGTTGATTCCGGAAACAGACAAATACAGCCGATATCGCAAAAAAACTGATGGGTACGAGTTTAAAGGACGGATTGCTAACCAGTGCTGGCGGTTGTGGCACGACCCAGTAATAACATGGGATGGGCTTGTGGCACCCTGTTGTTTCGACAAAGATGCTCAACACCAACTGGGCGATATAAAGAAAAATACGTTCAGGGAAATCTGGAAAAGCAAAGAATATACTAATTTCCGTTCCCGGATATTAAAAGGAAGAAAGAATATCGACATTTGCTCCAACTGCAGTGAGGGCACCAAAGTATGGGAGCGGTAATTATTAAATCAATCAATAAAACCAAATCCTTAAAGCATTAAATAATATGCCTATCAACTCAGCAATATCTACCCGGCTCCATTATCAGCACAAAATCTTAACCGACTTTATTGACGGATTAAGCGATGAACTAATCAGGCGGCCGCTGGTGGCCGGTAAGTGGTCCATATTTGAGACCATTGTACACCTGCAAACCTATCAGCATGTTTTTATTGGCCGGGTAAAACAGATATTAACGGGCGAAAATCCTGTTTTTTCAATATACACTCCGGAGGCAGACCCTGCCTTTCATGATAATTGCGGCAAGTCAATCCGAGAGATTATGCAGGACTTGCTTACAACCCGTAAAAACATGACTGCAGAAATGCACACATTTCCAGATGCTGATCTTGTAAAAAAGGGAACACATCCCGCATATGGCCCGCTGGACCTTACGCAATGGATGAACTTCTTTTTACTTCATGAGGCCCACCACCTGTTTGCTATATTTAAGCAAAGCGCCGAAATAAAAAAGGGGTTATAAAATAACCCCGTTGATTTTACCACTTTTTTACTTCTTTGTAGAAGCTGGTGTAGAAGGAAACAAAACCTTCCAGAAAGTTGCGCAAAGACCCGGATAAAAGTTTCATGGTTAATGGTTTTTGGTCAGGTTACACAAAAGAAAGCCATTTCTGAATTCCTGGCAATACCACAAAGAGGGTATTTTTAAAAAAATTAACAGACCGTATTTGGATTATTCAATGTTTAAACATTAATTTTGTGCTGTTATAAATAAATAACCGTTTAAAAAATAAACTATGGATTTAAGAACATTAGTTGATCAGTTAAACCAGATGATCCTCGAAGGAAAAATTCTGGAAGCGTTTGATAAATTTTATGCAGATGATGTAAAAATGCAGGACAACGATTATCCTGTAAGGGAAGGAAAGGTACTAAACCGCCAGTATGAAGAGGCATTTGTTAACGGCCTTACCGAGTTTCGTGGTGCAAAAGTGCTGAACACATTAATCAGCGATGGGATGGCTGTGGTTGAGTGGTGGTTTGACTACACTCATAAAGACTATGGTGTCCGTAACTATACTCAGCTTGCTGTTCAGCGCTGGAAAAACGGACAAATTGTTGAGGAGAAATTTTATTATAACAACTAAGGATTCGAAGTGCAATGTCAAAAAGTTTTGGGTTAGTAAAAGCACTTAGCCCAAAACTTTTTACTTTTACAGATTATTATGGGTATTGCGAAAGATATACAACAACGGAAATTCCGCAATTCATACCAAAAGGCTACTGTGAACCTTATTTACACAATGGCCTGGATGAAAGAAAAGATGAGGCCTTTTTTCGAGGCAGAGGAAATCACTTCGCAGCAGTTTAATATACTTCGGATTTTACGGGGAAGTTACCCTGAACCACTCTCTACCTTACAGATAAGAGAAAGAATGCTGGAAAAAATGAGCGACACCAGTCGTATTGTTGACAGGCTGATCGTTAAGGGGCTGGTAAAAAAAGTCGTTTGCAAAAACGACCGCAGGCTGGTGGATGTGGTTATCACCGAAAAAGGAAGAAAACTGCTGGAAAGAATGGATGCCAAAGCGCTGGACATGGATAAGGTTTTTTACAACCTGAGTGAGCAGGAAGCTGAAGGGTTAAGCGGTTTGCTTGATAAACTTCGTGATGGAGTTGCTGCTGAGCAGGAAGCATAATGCGGTTTATTTTATTAACTGTTAATCCTCTGTAAATAATCAGAAGGGTGGGGCAATTGTTCTCTCCTTTACTTCGCAAACTGTATTTTCGCAGCAATTACATAGCATGAAAATACAACGCTTAATACTAACGTCTTTTTTATTATTTACTGCTTATTTATTTGTTTCGGCTCAACCCAAATATGAGTTCCGTGGGGTTTGGATCACCACTGTTGATAATATTGACTGGCCCGCAGCCGGCAACTGGAACAGCAATGATCAAAAGGCTGAGTTTATCCGCATACTGGATATGCACCAGAAAACCGGAATGAATGCCATGGTTGTGCAGATACGTCCTTCTGGTGATGCGTTTTATCCTTCAAAATATGAACCCTGGAGCCAGTGGCTTACTGGTCAGCAAGGCAAAGCCCCGGTGCCATATTATGATCCGCTTCAGTTTATGATAGAGGAAACGCATAAGAGGGGTATGGAATTTCATGCATGGCTAAATCCTTACCGTGCCAATTTTAACATCAAAACGGCAAGTATTGCCCCCAATCATATTACCAAAACTCATCCGGAATGGTTTCTTACCTACGGTAATAAAAAATATTTTAATCCGGGGAATAAAGAAGCTCAGCAGTTCGTAGTTGATGTTGTCCGTGATATTGTAAGCCGTTATGATGTGGATGCCATCCATATGGATGATTATTTTTATCCTTACCGCATACCCGGTAAAGAGTTTCCCGATGCGGCCACTTATACAAAATCGGGCACCAAACTGAATAAAGATGACTGGCGGCGCAGCAATGTGGACTCTATAATTCTTGCCCTTAGCAAAGTAATTAAGCAGGAAAAGAAATGGTGCCGTTTCGGTATTTCACCGTTCAGTGTTTGGCGAAATAAAGACAAAGACCCGGACGGAAGCGACAGCAGGGCTGGCCAAACTAACTATGATGACCTGTATGCAGATATACTGTTATGGCTTGAAATGGGCTGGATTGATTATGTGACACCACAACTGTATCTTGAAATCGGCCATGATAAAATTGCTTATGAAAAACTGCTTGACTGGTGGAGCCGGTACAGTTATGGGCGCCATATTTATATTGGTCACGGCATTTATCGTACTGGTGAAAATATTGCGGCATGGAAAAAACCAGCTGAGATTCCCAACCAGATAAAACTGCTGCGCAAATACCCCAATGTGCAGGGCAGTGTGTATTTCAGCAGCAGATCGTTCAATAAAAACCCCAATGGCTGGAACGACAGCCTGCAAAATAACTATTACAGGTATCCGGCATTGTTGCCGCCAATGCAGTGGATTGATGATACAAAACCATTGGCACCGGCGGCAGAAAAGAGTTTTACGGGCAGCAATGAAATACAATTACAGGTAAGACCGAATGCTAAGAATAAAACTGCAATCAAGTATTATGTGGTGTATCAATATGCAGAAGACGGAAGCGGCCATGCATGCTGCACAGCCCCGCAAAACATTTCAAAGATTATTACAACTCCCGAAGGATTTACTTTGAAAGAGGTATTACCCGCGGGGCAAACATCTTATCGCTATTTAATTACTGCCGTAGGAAAAAACAATATCGAAAGCGATGCGGCAGAAATAGCCATATTACAAAGACCTGATGGAAAGTGGGGGTTTGTATCTCATTAGCCTTTCAAACCCCTCTTTCTGCTATAACTTTGTACGATGACCTGTAACGATAATCTCAAAACATAAAACCTATACATATGCCCGGTTATGAACTTTGGAGCGACAAAGAAAGAAAAGAAGTAAATGATGTACTTGAAACCGGCATATTAATGCGGTATGGTTTTGATGCACCCAGAAAAGGCATCTGGAAAAGCAAAGAACTGGAAACGGCAATCTGCGAAACATTTGGCAGCCAATATGCCCAGCTTACATCAAGCGGAACATCGGCACTTAGTACTGCAATGGCGGCATTGGGTATCGGTTATGGCGACGAAGTGATTACTCCTGCTTTCACATTTGTGGCCAGTTTTGAGGCAGTATTGAGTGTGGGTGCTGTGCCAGTTCTGGTGGATGTTGATGAAACACTAACAATGAACCCGGAAGCAGTGCGAAAAGCCATCACCCCGAAAACAAAAGCAGTAATGCCGGTACATATGTGTGGCAGTATGGCTGATATGGATGCATTGATTGCGATTTGTAAAGAACATAACCTTATTCTGCTTGAGGATGCCTGCCAGAGCATTGGCGCTACTTATAAAGGAAAACATCTCGGTACAATTGGCGATGCCGGAACTTTCTCTTTTGACTTTGTTAAAACAATGACTTGCGGTGAAGGTGGTGTGGTAATGACGAACAATAAGGATGTCTACATAAAATGTGATGGCTATACCGATCATGGTCACGACCACCTTGGTGCCGACCGTGGTGCAGATCTTCATCCATTTATCGGATATAATTACCGCATCAGCGAATTACATGCTGCTGTCGGGCTTGCCCAGGTAAAAAGGTTGCCTGAGTTTGTAGCCACTCAAAAAATGAATCATACCCGGCTTAAAGAAATATTGGCACAGGTACCCGAAATCAGTTTTCGTGTTATACCTGACCCGGCCGGTGACAGCGGTTCTTTTGTATGCTGGTTTCTGCCATCGGCAGAAATAGCAAAGGCCGTTGTTACAGAAATGAAATCTCAGGGTATATTACCCGGTAACTTTTACTGGTTCGATAACAACTGGCACTATATCCGCAAATGGGATCATTTAAAAAATGCTGTTACACTGAATGCACTTAGTCCCGAACTTAAAGAAAAGGTAATACAGCAGGCGAATAAAGATTTTACAGCCAGCGATGCCATTCTAAGCCGATGCATCTGCACTTCGGTAAGCCTGTTGTGGACGGAAGAACAGATAAAAGAGAAAGGGGAGAAAATGGTGAATGTGGTAAGAAAAGTGCTGAGCAAATAAAACTTTCACAACGAATAATAACCATACTTTGTCTTAAGCCTTGCCATGAAGCCCACTCAGCTATTTAAAGAGTTTTTTAATAGTGAGAAAAGCAGCGGTATTTTGCTTATTCTTTGCACTATTGCAAGCATTGTGCTGGCCAATTATTTTATAGGTGCAGACTATATTGAGTTTTGGCATCGTAAAGCAGGATTTTCATTCGGTTCTATAGACCTTCACCTGAGTATTGAACATTGGGTAAACGATGGGCTGATGACTGTTTTCTTTCTGCTAATTGGCCTGGAAATTGAAAGAGAGCTCTATGTTGGTGAGCTTTCAAGCTTAAAGAATGCTGCATTGCCCATTGTTGCGGCTATCGGTGGAATGGCAGCTCCGGCTTTTATTCATTTCTTATTAAATAACGGATCAGCTACAGAGAACGGTTTTGGAATACCCATGGCCACCGATATTGCTTTTGCATTAGGTGTTTTATCCCTGGCCGGGAAAAGGGTGCCATTGTCTTTGAAAATATTTTTAACTGCCCTTGCCATTATTGATGACCTGGGTGCCATTATGATTATTGCCCTGTTCTATACAGGCGGTTTGAAAATGGTGTACCTGCTGGCGGCACTTGGGATATTTGCTTTGCTCCTGTTACTGAACAGGCTTAAAGTGCATAATCTGCTGCCATACCTGTTCGGGGGATTGATAATGTGGTACTGTATGCTTCAGTCCGGGGTTCACGCCACTATCACAGGCGTTTTGCTTGCCTTTGCTATACCTTTTGGAGACGGAGGTAAAAAGTCTCCCTCATACATACTGCAACACCTGCTTCATTATCCGGTCGCTTTTATCGTTATTCCTGTTTTTGCGTTGGCCAATACAGGGATACTGATGAATGTTCCGCTTTGGGATGTATTGGGTAATAATAATAGTCTTGGAATTATTGCCGGACTTATTATTGGAAAACCTGCCGGAATCTTGCTATTGTGTATGCTGGCAATAAAGTTAAAACTAGCAAAACTGCCAGAAGGAATAAGCTGGGCCCAGCTTGCAGGAGCCGGAATACTAGCCGGTATAGGATTTACGATGTCAGTGTTTATTACATTACTTGCCTTCAGTGACCCTTTATCAATCCAATACTCCAAAATTGCCATTTTACTTTCTTCGCTTCTTGCCGGAGTTGGCGGGTATTTGATAATAAAAATGACGACAAGTGCTAATCAAAGAGTATCTGATACAGACGAATTTGATGACTAATATATAGATCACACTCTATAAAACATTAACATCCGCACAACAACAAACACAAGTTTCCGTTGTGCCAATCTTATTTATTTTGTAGCTAATTTTACGGCATTATTTTTGTGCAAAGGGCAGACCTTTGCCAAATGCTGCATAAAACAAGAGCAGGTATTTATAAACGAACCAGATGGCACTAAGTCAGAGTTTACAACAAAAACTGTTGCAGAAACTTTCGCCACAGCAAATTCAGCTAATGAAATTGCTGCAGGTGCCTACTGCCAACTTAGAAACCCGCATAAAGGAAGAACTGGAGGAAAATCCGGCACTTGAGCTGGATGAAGAAAAACATGAAGATGCCGATGATATAAAAGATGAGTTTACAGAAACAGGCGAAGAGGATTACGAAGATGCCGATGGCAGCCAGGATGAATATGAAGAAATAGACATCAGCGAGTATGTACATGAGGGTGATGACGAGGTGGCAGATTATAAAATGCGTGACGACAACTATCCGGAAGAGGATGAGAGCCGCCAGATGCCGTATAAAAACGAAACTAGTTTTTACGAAACCCTTATCGACCAGCTCGGTCTCCTGAACCTGGAAGACAGGGAGCACACTATTGCAGAACAGATTGTTGGCAGTATTGATGAAGATGGCTACCTGCGCCGTGACACCTCAGCTATTGTTGATGATCTGGCTTTTCGTCAGAATATTATTGCCACAGAGCAGGAAGTGGAAGCGCTGATTAAACTTATTCAGCAATTTGACCCTCCTGGGGTAGCCGCCCGGGATTTGCAGGAATGTCTGTTGCTGCAACTGTACCGTCTGCGGGAAGAGGCCGGTCATGAAGAAAAATACCTGAAGCTGCTTGATATAGCCAGTAAGGCAATAACAAAGTATTTCGATGAGTTTACCAAAAAGCATTATGAAAAGATTCAGCGGGGGCTGAATATCAGTGACGGGCAGTTAAAAGATGTGATGCAGTTGATCATCCGTCTGAACCCTAAGCCCGGCGGCAATGTTGGTGAAATCAATAAAGCCGAAAGCTATGTGGTTCCCGATTTCTTCATCATTAATAATGGTGGCAAGCTGGAGCTCACCCTGAACAGCCGTAATGCACCTGAACTGCGCATCAGTGAAGGTTACAGGGACATGCTGAAGGATTATGAGAGAGGTTCAAAAAAAGATAAGCGGCAAAAGGAAGCAGTGCTTTTTATTAAGCAAAAAATTGATTCGGCCAAGTGGTTTATTGATGCAATAAAGCAAAGGCAACATACGCTGCTGAGCACAATGAGTGCCATTATGAATCACCAGTACAACTTCTTTCTTACCGGCGATGAAACAGACCTAAAGCCGATGATTCTGAAAGATATTGCCGAAAAAACAAACCTTGATATTTCAACAGTCAGCCGTGTGGCCAATAGCAAATTTGTACAAACAGAATTTGGCACTTACCGGCTTAAATTCTTCTTCAGCGAATCGTTAAGTACCGACAGCGGAGAAGAAGTTTCTACCCGTGAGGTAAAGAAAATCCTCAGCGATTTTATAGAAGGAGAAGACAAGAAGCATCCGCTGAGCGATGAGCGGCTTACTGAATTATTGCAGGAAAAAGGCTACAATATTGCCCGGCGCACTGTTGCCAAGTACCGGGAGCAGCTAAATATTCCCGTAGCCCGGCTGCGTAAAGAATTATAGCCTGTTATTAGAAGGGCAGATCTTCCTTTTCGTCCATATGGCCTTCATCAAAATAAGCAGAGTCGTCAGCTGGCTTGTCAACGGGTGAGGCTCCGGCAGCTTCCACTTTCCAGGCTTTTACGTCGGTGTACCAGCGGCTGTTGTATTCACGGCTTTCTATATCGAAAGATATGTTCAGCATGGTTCCCGGCTTCAGCACACTCTCATTTATCTTATCGCCCCAAATGGATATGCAAATCTTTTTTGGATAAGTTCCTTCGGTTTCAACGATAATATCCTGTTTTTTCCATTGTCCGTTTTTGCCGTTACCGGTTTGCAGAGGAAGTAGCTGAACAAGTTTGGCCGTAAGCTGCATAATGATAGGTTTTGGTCGGTGAAGATATAGAATACCCGCTAATTGTTACGGCTGTTAAAGTTTTATAAATACCAACGGCAGGGTATTGCGGCTGCAAAAAAGATTTTGTTTCTATGCACCATAAAACCTTGAGAGCAAATCAGTATTTTGCACTGATAAATATCCCTCAAGCCCGATTTATATGGTTTTCGCAAGTCTGTTATTCCTTTTCATCTTTTTGCCGCTCAATCTTATTTTGTATTACAGCAGCAAAAATGCCACCTGGCGAAACTGGGTGCTTATCATTTTCTCGCTGGCCTTTTATGGTTGGGGTGAGCCCATCTGGATATCGTTGCTTATTCTTTCTTCGATGGTTGACTGGGCCAATGCACTGTTTATTCAAAAGCACCGCGGCACCAAATGGGCAAAAGTTGGGGTAGTGGTTACTTTGGTACTTAACCTGAGCTTGCTGGCTACCTTTAAGTATGATGTTTTTTTAGTAGAAAATGTAAACGCATTACTGGGCACATCTTTTACAGCACCTGGTTATGCATTGCCAATTGGTATATCGTTTTACACTTTCCATACCATTTCTTATGTGGTGGACGTTTACCGTGGCGATATTAAGGCGCAGCGCAACTTTCCCAATTTTCTCATGTATGTTTCGTTGTACTCATCGTTGGTGGCAGGCCCGATTATCAGGTATGCCCATGTGGCTACAGAGATAGACAGCCGTAAAGAAAACCTGCGGGATTTCAGTTTGGGTGTTTCCCGTTTTTGTATCGGTCTTTTCAAGAAAGTGATAATTGCCAACGTAGCGGCAGAGCTGGTTAAAAAGTACATGGGCGATCACAGTGCCCCGCTTACAATGGAAGGATTGGCCTCACTTTCCAGTATGGAAGCCTGGTTTGGGCTGCTGATGTTTGCCATCCAGATATATTTCGATTTTTCAGGTTATTCCGATATGGCTATTGGTTTGGGCCGCATGTTTGGTTTTCACTTCCGGGAAAACTTTGAATATCCGTACATCGCAAAATCAATAAGTGAGTTCTGGAGAAGATGGCATATTTCACTCAGCAGTATTTTCAGAGATTATGTATATATACCTCTGGGAGGGAACAAGAAACATGTTTATTTCAATTTGCTGGTGGTGTGGTTTCTCACCGGTATGTGGCATGGTGCCAGCTGGAATTTTATTTTCTGGGGACTGTACTTCTTTGTTTTCATTGCGCTGGAAAAAGCTTTTTTACTGAAGGCTTTGGAGAAAGTTCCGGCATTCGTTGCACACATGTATGCGTTGGCAATAATAATACCAGGCTGGGTGATTTTTTATTTTACCGATACCCCCATGCTGTTTGCCTATGTAACAAAACTTTTCTCATTCAGTGCCGGACCGAATGGTAATATGGATTTCATCAACACGGTTACCTCGCATTTGTTCTGGCTCATCATAGCGGTTGTTTTGTGTATGCCTGTGTATCATAAAGTGATGGGATGGATTAATAAGAAGACTTCAAGGATTACGATATACGATGGTCTTACGGTCGGGTTTAATGTGGCGTTGCTGTTCATTTGTGTGGCGCAGTTGGTGGGTAAGAGCTATAATCCTTTTATTTATTTCAGGTTTTAAAAATATTGACGTTACGATATGAGTGAGCATGTAAACAGAAGAATTCAGATTATTAACGTGGCTGTTTTTTGCAGCCTGTTACTGGCGGGTGGCATTGCCTCATTGGCGATGAAGCACAACACCGTTTCTGAGATGGAAAACAGAAAACTGGCTCAGTTTCCTGTTTATAACGACAGCGATATGTGGAGCGGCAGATACTTCAGGAGTATTGAAATGTATTATGCTGACAATTTTCCTTTCCGGGAAAAATGGATAAATGCATCGGCTTCATTTAGAGACAAACTTGGCTTTCAGTCTTCTGAAATAAAAATGTACGATCCAACCAATGATGCTGAGGCTAATGAAAAAGGCGATACAACCAAAAACAAAACAGTAAACAATGGTCCGCTGCCGGATGATGGTGCTGTTGGAGAAGTAAAGAAAAGGGTGTTTGTATTTAAGAACAGGGCCTTCGAAATGTTTGGAGGAGGAGAGGCAATGGGTAAGTCGTATGCTGCTGTTATTAACTCATATAACAAGTTACTCAGTCCTGGCATACAGGTTTACAATCTGATTATTCCGGTTGCCCTGGAGTTTGAAATAACTGAGAAGTATGCCAAACTACAAAAGCCTAACAGGCCCGCTATCGAAAACATTTACAACAATGAAGATGCAAACATTAAGAAAGTTTGGGCTATTGATGAAATCAGAGAGCACCGCAGCGAATACATATACTTTAATACCGACCACCACTGGACAAGTCTTGGCGCTTATTATGCCTATAGGGCTTTCTGCGAAACGGCAGGACTTACTCCTGTATCGTTAGATACTGTAGCATCAAAAGTAAAACCGGCCTTTTTGGGTTCGTTGTACCGGCTTACAAGGGATGCTGGCTTGCAAAAGAACCCGGATTCTGTACGTTATTACCTGTTTAAAGATTCGGTGAGTTTTTATATTGGCAGCAATAAGATTGGTTATTGGAACAAATCGAAAATGTATGGTGAAGGTGCAACAGGCACCAACAGCTACTCTGTTTTTTTGCAAGGGGATTTGCCAGTTGTAAAAATGGAAACGCAACATAAGAACGGACGAAAAATAGCGATAGTTAAGGAGTCGTATGGTAATGCATTTGCACCTTTCTTAATAAACAACTATGAAAAAGTAATTGTGGTTGACCAGCGTTATTATACCGGCGATTTTATTGCGATGCTGAAAGCTGAAGGAATCAACGAATTACTTTTCATCAATAACATTTTTGCAGCACACACACCATTTCACATCGATAAAATTAAGGGACTGAAAAAGTAACCGAATTGATAAGAATCAAAGCAAAAGATTCTTACCGCCCTGACTAAAATCTGTATATGTCTTTCCGAACTGTACTTTTTACAGGCTTAATAGCTTTTGTGTCATGTAATACTTCGTCTGAAAAGCCGAAGGAAAAAACCGTTGACAGCACTAAAATCCGTGCTGTTGCGGCAGATAGTATGACTGCTCCTGACCGGATTTTGCCAGACGATGGCCAGACAGGAGTAAAGAAAGGCGCTGTGTTTATTTTTAAAAACAGAGGGTTTGAATTGTTTAGCGGAGGCCCGGCAATGGGAAAAAAATATGCCGAGGTTATTAATATGTATAACCGGCTAAAAATTCCCGGCCTTAAAATCTATAACCTGATTATTCCTAATGGTTTTGAATTTGAGATAACAGAAAAATATAAGAATCTTGTAAGGCCTGCGGCTGAAGCTATTAACTCCATTTTTGCAGCCGAGGATTCGGAAATTATTAAGATTAATCCGGTTGATGAAATAAGGAAACACCGCAACGAATACATATACTTTAATACAGACCACCACTGGACCAGCCTTGGCGCTTATTATGCCTACCGTTCATTTTGTAAAGCAGCAAATCTTACACCTGTTTCTTTGGACAGTATTCCATCGAAAGTAAAACCAGGCTTTTTAGGCTTTTTCCACAGGATTACAAGGTCCGCAGTTTTAAAAGGGAACCCGGACTCTGTAAGGTATTACCTGTTTCCCGATTCTGTGAATTTTTATATTGGCAGCAATTCTATTGGCTATTGGGCTAAGTCAACAATGTATGCCGAACAGGTAAGGGGCGATAACAGTTATTCAGTTTTTCTGCAGGGTGATTTACCCATTTGTAAAATGGAAACGCAGCTTAAAAATGGAAGAAGGATTGCCCTTGTGAAGGAATCGTATGGTAATGCCTTTGCTCCATTTCTTATCAATAATTATGAAAAGGTGATTGTGGTTGATCAGCGTTCTTATAAAGGGAATTTTGTGGCAATGTTAAAAGCCGAAGGTATAAACGAATTACTTTTTATTAATAACATTTTTGCTGCACATACCCAGTTTCATATTGATGATATAAAAAATCTGAAAAAGTAGGCGATCTTATGTTCCTATAGCTTCAGGTTTTTATGAACCCAGGCCACTTTAGGTTTAAGTTCTCTTGTGTATTTATCACCGGTGGCATAACCCACACTTTTCAAAAAGTGATAGTAATCCTGCTTGGGATGCTTTTTTAGCCATTTAGTGTAACGTTTATCCTGCCATGTTTTATAATAGGCAATGCAGTCGGCATCAGAAGCGAACTTTTTGCATTTGTTCCCCTTAATATAAAAGCCAAAAAGATTGTGATAGCGCAGGCAGCAGCTTTTGCACTTCAGCCATCCGGTTTCCTGGATGCTTTGCGCAATTACAAAATCTGGATGGCGGATGCCGGCGGATTTAATCTGGTCATATAGCTCCTGGATCTTTTGTTTATTAGCCTGTTGGCCGAAAACGCTGCTGAAAGTTGTAAGCAGTAAAATGGCAAGAAATAATTTCTTCATGCGAACGGTTTAATAAAACAAAATAAACTGTTGGGCATTGAGATGCGGTAAATATATACAAAAACCACACCCTTTTCACAGATTCCTTTATTTTGCAAGAGTTAACAATCACAAACCCGGAAAAGATGATAACCGAAACAAACAGGTTGCATGTGGCAGATGTCAGTAAATCATTGGAACAACCTTTGATAATCAGGTGGATTGCAAAAATCCTATCTTATGTCTTTCATCCTGTTTTTGTGCCAGTGTATGTGATAGGTTTTTTATTGTTCGTTCACCCTTCAATGTTTACCGGCTTTTCATCTGTTCAAAAAACACGGCTGCTTGCGATGGCGTTTGTGTCTTTCACTTTTTTCCCACTGGTTACAGTTTTTCTTTTGAAGGCATTAAAGTTTATAGAGTCTGTTCAGCTAAAAACACAAAAAGACAGAATTATTCCGCTTATTGCCTGCATGATCTGGTATTTCTGGATTTGGTACGTATGGAGTAATTTCGGTAAAACCAGGGACGTGGTGGATATACCACGGCCTGCTGTTCTGTTTGCTTTTGCTACTTTTTTCAGCACTATCATTGCATTGATGCTGAATATAAAAATGAAAGTAAGCCTGCATACTATCGCAATGGGGGTGATGCTTACATTGTTTCTTTTGCTGGCTTATACAGAAGAATTAAACTTTGGCCTGTACATGTCCGTTGCTTTCTTATTAACAGGGCTGGTGTCAACATCACGGTTAATAGCTTCAGACCATACTGCCAGAGAGATATATGCTGGTCTGCTTACCGGTGTTGTGTCTGTGCTGATAGCCTGGACGTTTGCTTAACGTTAATGTAAAATTGTTTATGGAACAGGTTCATAAAGTTGCAATAATCGGGGGAACTACTTTTGACCA
>CALLZY010000253.1 GCA_937858715.1 uncultured Chitinophagaceae bacterium
GGACCGGGCACAGCACCGCAACTTTTCTGAATGAAATATAACTTCTCTCTAAGTTCTGCATTATTCATTACCAAAGCACCCTGAATAACATCGCTATGGCCACCAAGGTATTTGGTGGCAGAATGAACCACAATATCTGCACCAAGATCAAGCGGATTTTGCAGAGCTGGCGAAGCAAATGTATTATCTACTGCCAGCAATATATTATTCGCCTTTGCAATGGCAGCAACTGCTGCAATATCTGTAATGTTCATCAGCGGATTGGTAGGTGTTTCAATCCAGATGAGTTTTGTTGCCGGGGTGACGGCATTCTTAACACTACCGGCATCAGTAGTATCAACATAAACGAATTTGATACCGAACCTTTCAAACACTTTGGAAAAAAGCCTGTATGTACCTCCATACATATCGTTGGCGCAAATCACTTCATCGCCGGGAGCCAGCAACTTTATCACGGCATCAGTTGCGGCCACTCCGCTACTGAAAGCAAGGCCGAACTTTCCGTTTTCAATTTCAGCAAGTGCATCTTCCAGCGCCTTTCGTGTCGGGTTCTGGCTGCGGGCATATTCATAGCCTTTGTGAGTAGCCGGGGCTTCCTGCACATAGGTACTTGTCTGGTAAATAGGCGTCATAATAGCACCGGTAGAAGGGTCGGGCTGCATACCGGCATGAACAAATCTTGTTTCGGGCTTCATTGTTATCGTTTATAAATGAATTACAAAGATGAAGAAATCGTATCACTTCAATATTGCGGCAGCCGATAAATATCTCCAGTCAAAATTATCAGCTTCGTGGGCTGCGAGTGATACGACTGGTTTATTAATCACTTCTGGCCTGAGGATATTCTCATTAATTAACTTCCGTTTTGCTTCATGAACAGCATCTTTTACTGCAGCCAGCTCCATCCAATTTTTTTGCGGAGGCTCAAAACCCACTTTATCCCGTCTCCATACTATCTCAGCGGGCAGGCTTTTCTCCATAGTTGTCCTTAACAGCCACTTTGTCCACCCGGTTCTTATTTTGAAATGTGATGGCAGTGAAAAAATAAATTCAACCAGCTCATGCGACAGAAATGGCAAACGAACCTCCCGGCCATGAGCCATAGAATTTCTGTCCGCATAGCGCAACAATTCTTCCAGACCGTGTGTGCAGGTATTAAAATACAGCAGTCCGTTTAAATCAAAATATTCAGGTGGTGTATAATATGCTTCCCTGCTTTGCAGGCGTACAAAATTTTTGGTAAGGTCTTCCTGCTTTATTGCTTTCAGTAAATATTGCCGTTCCATTACCACACTGGCAAACACAGGAAAGTAAGCAGCAATCATATTTTTATAATCGAACTTTTCTGCAACGCCAAGTTGTTTAGCGTCAGTCAGTTCTTTGCTCCTGTACAATTTTCTTTTCCTGAAAAGTTCCTGCCAGTACCACTTATAATATTTATGATAACCGGCCAACGTTTCATCGGCTCCTTGTCCATCAAGCAGCACTTTAATATTTTGCTGCTTTGCCAGTTCAAAAACTTTGTATTGTGCATAAATACTGGCTGAACCAAATGGTTCTTCCTGGTGATAACAAAGTTTTTCCCAGTCATCCATCAGTTCGTTGCCAGAAACATTTGTGGTGAAATGCTCAAGGCTGAATTGCTTTACCATCTGCTTAGCATACGCCGTTTCGTCTTTTTCAAAACCAGGAAAGGAGGCAGTGAAAGCCGTGACTCGATTGCTATCGGCTGGAGACTGATGGATGGTGGATAATTGTGCTATTACCGATGAACTGTCAAGTCCTCCGCTGAGTGAAGTGCCCACAGCCACATCGCTTCTCAGTCTTCTTTTTATTGAGGCAGCAAAGAGATTGGAAAAGGTTTCTGTTGCTTCTTTATCTGTAATCTTCTTTTGCTGATTTGCTAAATCAATATCCCAATACTTCTGTATAGAATAAGAAAAATAGATAAATGAAAACTTTAAAAAAGAAGCTGCGGGAAGCTTATAGATATTTTCATAAAAAGTTTCTTCGGGCCGTTCCGGGTTGTCTGTGTAGCCAATAGTGATATAGTTGAACAGCATTTTAAAGTTGGGAGATTTGGCAATACCGGCCGTCCACAAGGCTTTCATTTCAGATGCGAACAGAAGTCTGTTATCGTCGTAGCAGTAAAAGAAAGGTTTTTCACCAAACCGGTCCCGTGCGGCAAACAGCGTTTTTTCTTTTTCATCCCAGATGGAAAAAGCAAACATGCCATCGAACTGCTGCAGGCATTCTTCACCCCAGCAATCATAAGCGGCAGCAATTACCTCAGTATCTGTTTTTGAACAAAATCCGTATCCCCTTTTTTCGAGTTCTTTCCTTAGCTCAACATAGTTATAAATCTCCCCGTTGTGTACAATTACATATCTGCCCAAATAGTGCATTGGCTGGTTGCCTGCATCACTCAGGTCAATAATGGAGAGGCGGCGATGACCCAGCAGGCAGGTTTCATCAGTATTATTCCAATGACCTTCTCCGTCAGGTCCGCGGTGGGCAAGAACATCTGTCATTTTCTGCAAATGTTCCCGGGTATAATCCTTTGTATGATTTTGTATGATACCTGCTATTCCGCACATAATATGCAAAGGTTCAAATAACGGACTCCAAATACCAAATTTTGGAATAGCTGTTTATCAGAACTCAAGCGGAAGCCTCACCTCTGCATCATCCCACGCCATCAGCATGTTTGCTCCTTTTTCTGTTCTTTCAAAAATAATGGTGAAATATTCGAGAGAGTTTTTTGTTTTGGTTACAGGCGCATCAAACTTTGCCACATCTTTTGATTTATCCGGTTCCAGTCCCCAACTATCGGTATTGCTATTGATTATTATTGTCCATTTATCCGGCTGCGGAATGCAATAGAGAATATATCTTCCTTTTGAAATTTTTTTACCCTGTATTATCGCATCGCTAAACAGCTCCAATTCAGTTGACTCGTTAGCTCCGAGTCTCCATGGTTCTCCATGCTTCAGCACTTCGTGAAATATATGACGGCCCTGCAAATGCGGCCTGCTGTAAATGACCCTCGCTTTTGGCGGTCCGCCAGAGTGATTTGCCATCTTTAGCTTTGGATAATCGGCAGGAAAATAAGCCATATCCATTGGCGACACATCCACAACAGCATACGGGTTTATTTGGTTTTCGGCAATGCCGTTCGCAACAGAATCCTTAAGCCTAAGCTTCAGGTTGCCGGTCGTTGGTTCTTTCTTTGTTTCGGTTTTGTTTCCGCATGAAGCGATTGAGGCACCTAACAAAAACAGAAATACAAATTTTCTCATGCAGGTAAAGTTAAAAACTAAAAGGCAATGAGGCTTTTACATTGTCCCATGCCACCACAAGGCTGAAACCGGATGAGGTTTTTTCGAACATCATTGATAAAGATTCGACTGTTTCTGTTTTTTGTGCGGTAACGGTGGTGCGAACCACATCCTTTTTTGCATCGTATTTGAATGAACCCCAGATGTCTGTTTCTTTATTCAGGATAAAGGTCCAGGTGTTGTTCTCGTTTACAATTGCATATAAAGTGTACCTGCCTTTACTAATCTTTTTGCCTCCCATCCGCACTGGTTTAAAAAACTCTATCTCTGTAGCTTCATTGGCACCAAGCCTCCATACTTCGCCATACTTAACGAGTCCTCCAAATATGGTCCTTCCTGATTTTTGCGGCCTGCTGTATATTACCCTTGCAGCAAGAGGCTCTGTCACTTTATCCTGGATCTTCAGTACGGGGTAATTTGACGGATAGTATGACATATCCATTGGAGATTTATCAACAGCAGGCAATTGATTCTGCGCAACCATACACAGAAATACCAGTTGAAAGAGTACCAAAAAGGTTAATGCTTTCCTCATAATTTATTTAATGTACTTTACAAATGTAAAACGATTTACCGGAAGGGATGTTACCGCTCATCTTTGTTTTGCAGACTGCACAGCACATCAAATTGCTGCTTTGCAAACGGTTTTACATCAGCCCAGAAATGACGATAGCAATCCTGAAAAAGTTGGTAATGCTGCTCAAATAAGCGAAAAGCTGTGTCGCTTTCGGTAAGGTAGGCGGCCCGGCGTACCAACCCACCAAGACTTTTCTCTGTTCCCCAGCGGGTTCGATAATGAAATAGCCAATTTTGTTCTTTCATGTACGGCAACATGCGGCTGAAGCGTTCAGGTAAATGATGAAAATGCTCGTCAAGCATGTTATAAGCAGACCTTGTAAAAAAAAGAAGCGACTGTTCAGAAAACTCTCTTTCATCTGCTGCCAGAAAATGATCATATACCACATCTACAAAAGCTCCGCTATAAAGGCGATAGGCCGGTCTGAAAATTTCTTTTGCTTCTTTTGTGGCTTCATGTTCATCCGTAAAGCGGTCAATATACCGGTGCAGTTCAATGCCAATCTGAATGCCCGCAGGATAGCTGAATTTTGTTTTGCCCTTCACAAAGTCGCTGATCATATTGCCCACCAGTGTTTCCGGATGATTAAATGAAAGATATGCGTGAGCCAGGTAATTCATTTGGTGATGATCAATTGTGAATAGTCAAATAGTGGTTATTATATCTGCCTTGACTGAACATAAATACACAACCCCCAATTCCTATTTTACATTCTTATTCAGCCAGTCGCTCATTTCTTTTAAAGCAACAGGTGAAAAAGTTTCTTCAAGTTCCCCATATTCTGGCAGGGTACATTTTTTACAAGTCTGGAATACATGGTTCATCCCATCCAGCACTTTTATATCTTTTACAGAGGCTTTACTTTTCTTAAGTGCTTTTTCAATTCCCGGAATATTTTGTGAGGCAATTACCTGCAAATCTTTGCCTCCGTTTAGTGCCAGCACTTTGCAGGAAAGCTTTTTAATATAAGGTGCAGGATCGAACTGCAGGAAATACCTGAACCACTTTCCTGAAACTGATTTAACCAATTGCTCTGATGCCTTCTCCCTTGCCGTCTTATCATTCATTCCTAATTGAGCAAGCAGTGCAGTGTCTGTTGCGGCCGCCCATTTTTCTGTAAGGCTGTAAGCATTTTTAAATGCTTTAAGAGTATCGCTTTCATTTATTGTTTTAACCAGTAATTTTCTGTACAAGGGTTTGTAGGAAAGAACAGCCTTTTCGCTAACTCCTGACGAAGCCATAATGGCACCGGTCTGTTCTACGAGCAAATCGAGTGTTTTAACACCTGGACCAGCCAGCAGTATAACAAAGTTGATATCCTTTCTTTTTGTAGCCACCATAGGTGCAATCATGCCCCCTTCGCTATGGCCTATCAAACCAACTTTATTCTTATCAACCTCGTTTCTGGTAAGCAGATAATCAACTCCCGTACTTACATCGTTTGCAAAATCAGCAGTTGTGGCTTCGCTGAACACACCTGTACTTTTACCCATTCCCCGGTCATCTACCCGCAACACAACAATGCCGTTTTTGGTAAGATGATCGGCAATAACGGCAAATATTTTATGTCCTAATATTTCTTCGTCCCGGCTTTGTGCGCCAGAACCTGTAATAAGTATAGCAGCAGGAAATGGCCCACTGCCAGCAGGAATTGTAATCGTTGCTCCGTATTTCAAAGATTTGTCAGCATTTTCATAGATCACATCCTCGCTTATATAAGAAAAAGGCGGTTTTGGTGTTTGCGGCCTTTTCCTTTCCTCTACTTTATTAACTTTCTTTAGCGTAAGAGGAAGGTTGGCACCCTGGGTAAAAGTTCCTTCGAGAATTGAATCGGCAACCTGCTTGCCGGTATATGAGGCTCTTAATCCCAGCATTTTAATTGTGATAGTATTTTCTGTAACAAAAACCGAATCACATTTCATTCCAAAGGCATTCTGATCTGGGCTGTCAGCCGATGCCTTAAGTACGCCAGCACTATCGGTAACATGAAAAACGAGACGTAGTTCAACACCTACGTTTAATTTGCCTTGCCACAATCCATGAAACTTACCAGTTTGGGTTTTTGCTGAAAAAGAAAAGATGAGCAGCAGTGCTATTGTTACAAAATAACGTTGCATAAGAAAAAATTTATTGAATGTGCCAGCATAAAAGTAACGCATTAAGCCCTTGATATGAAAATAAAGAACTGATGTTCAGCACAAAAACCATTCACTTTTATTCAGCTCTGTTAAACTCTGTTAACATTCAAGTCCGTTAATCATAAATGACTTGACGCCGGGTGTAACCTATGGTAGCTTTGTGTCGTTACACTTTCAGACCGGTTGAAAAAGACACTAATCATTAAACCGCCAACAGGCAAAATCTATCAGAATGAAAAAATTAGTATTAACGCTGGCCATTGCCGTAAGCACACTGTGTGCTTTTGCCAGGGAAGTGAATGTTTCAGATAAGGTGCTTAAATCCTTTAATACTGAATTTACATCGGCAAAGGAAGTTGAATGGAGCATAAGTAAAGACTTTTATAAAGCCTCCTTTATTTATAATGGCAATTATGTATATGCCTTTTACGGCATGGACGATGAACTCGTGGCTGTAACCCGAAATATCAGCCCTTCAGACTTGCCCATAAACCTGCAGACAACTATTAAAAAGAGTTATTCTGATTATTGGGTTAGTGATTTATTCGAACTGAACAACCCCGATGGCACATCGTACTACATTACTCTTGAAAATGCCGATACAAAACTTGTTTTAAAATCAGAAGCTGGAGCCGCCTGGGGCAATTACAAGAAAGTAAATAAATCATAAGCAGACGTTAGTTTTGGTGTGTGGTAAATACAAACCTCGTTTCCGTCTCATCGGAACGGGGTTTTGTTTTATACAAAAATGTATTTTTGCGGCCTCCGCATTGTCCCCCGCATAGGGGTCTGAAGGCGGCCCAAAAAAACATTGCAAAATGAACAAAGGACCTGTTTCTCAATTCATTCAACATCACTACCGGCACTTTAATGCTGCAGCATTGATGGATGCAGCCAAAGGCTACGAACAGCACCTGCTGGAAGGTGGCAAAATGATGATAACACTGGCCGGAGCTATGAGTACCGGAGAACTTGGTATTTCGCTGGCAGAAATGATCCGCCAGGGGAAGGTGGACATCATCAGTTGTACCGGGGCTAACCTGGAAGAAGATGTGATGAACCTGGTAGCACATTCACACTACAAGCGCATCCCCAATTACCGTGACCTTACTCCGCAGGAAGAATGGGATCTGCTGGAAAATCATTATAACCGTGTAACTGACACCTGCATACCCGAAGAAGAAGCTTTCCGCCGTCTGCAAAAGCACCTGGTGAAGCAATGGAAGGATGCTGAGGCAAAAGGCGAACGTTATTTTCCGCATGAATTTTTATACAAAACAGTTCTCAGCGGTGAGCTGGAGCAGTATTATGAAATTGACCCCAAAGACAGCTGGATTATAGCTGCTGCTGAAAAAAATATTCCCATAGTAGTGCCGGGTTGGGAAGACAGCACCACCGGTAACATTTTTGCCAGTTATGTAATTAAGGGTGAACTAAAAGCCAGTACTGTAAAGAATGGTATTGAATACATGGTGTGGCTGGCCGACTGGTACCGCAATAATTCTTCGGGAAAGGGAGTTGGATTCTTCCAGATAGGCGGAGGCATCGCCGGAGATTTTCCAATATGCGTGGTGCCTATGATGTACCAGGACCTGGAGTGGCATGATGTTCCTTTTTGGAGCTATTTCTGCCAGATAAGCGACAGTACCACATCGTATGGCTCTTATTCAGGCGCTGTACCTAACGAAAAAATTACCTGGGGAAAATTAGATGTTAACACACCCAAGTTTATTGTAGAAAGTGATGCTACCATAGTGGCCCCGCTTATTTTTGCCTGGGTACTTGGCTGGTAACTGTATTTACATAACAGCTAAAAAACCCGGGCAACCCGGGTTTTTTATATAAATATCAAAGATGTTTAATCCAATTTAGCCACAAGCAATCTTGTTCACCCTGGTGGCATGGCGGCCACCTTCAAAATCTGTGGTCATAAACAACGCCACCATTTTTTCGGCATCACCCTCCCTTACGAAACGGGCAGGTATGCAAATAATGTTGGCATCGTTGTGCTGCCGCACTACTTTGGCGATTTCTTCACCCCAGCAAAGAGCCGCCCTTACCCCCTGGTGTTTATTGGCTGTTATGGCCACCCCATTGGCTGTTCCGCAAAGCAAGATACCAAAAGCAGCTTCTCCTTTTTCAACCGCTTCTGCGACCGGGTGGGCAAAGTCGGGATAATCAACCGAATCTTTGCTATGAGTGCCAAAGTCTTTAAATGAAAAGCCTTTTCCTTCCAGAAACGAAATGAGATCTTCTTTATAATCAAATCCGGCATGATCACTTCCGATAGCTATAGGCTTTTGCAGGTTAAAAGGTGAATGCATAAAACAAGTTAGAGGTTAGAAAAAACAAAATACAACCGTATTATATATACAAAGCTATATCTAAAACTTAAGAATTGGAGGTATTTGTATTTGCAAGGCCTTGCTTCAGACTTCCTTTAGCTCCACTCTTCTTCCTGCTGCCGCTTTTGTTTTTCTTTTCCAATTCTTGAAGCTATGATAATGCCTGCTTCATAAAGAAGATACAATGGAATGGTGACAATACCCAAACTAAACGGATCGGTGGTAGGTGTAATGATGGCGGCCAGTATGAGAATAACAACAATGGCATGACGGCGGTATTTTCTTAAAAATTTTGCTGTAATTAACCCTATTCTTGTTAACACCATTACCAGCAAAGGCAATTGAAATAAAATACCAATACCCACAGTGGTGTATATCAGGTTTTCGAGATAGTCGGAAAAAGTGGGCTTGATTTCTATCAGGTCGCTCAATTTATAAGTAAAATAGAAATTCACCATGAATGGCGTAAGAATAAAATATCCAAATGCCACACCCATAAAGAAAAGCAGCGACACCCAGAAAATAACGCCTCTTGTTTTTTTTATTTCTGCCGGAGAAAGGGCTGGTTTTACAAATTTCCAGAACTCCCAAAAAATGTAAGGAAATGCGATAATAAAACCGCTGATAAATGAAACGGTAAACGAGGAAACAAACTGACCTGTCATAGTGGTTTCTAAAAATTTCACCTCTACATTTCCAAAACACAAACCATCACCAAGACCAATTTTACGGCCAATATCACAAAACCACTGTGCTGTGATAAAATCTGGTTTAGCCGGGGCGAACAAAATATCATCCACCACATTGTTAATAAAGATAAATACCACTATAGCCCCAACCATTACAGCAATAACTGCCCGGATGATATGCCAGCGCAACTCCTCGAGGTGGTCTATAAAGGTCATTTCTGCCTTTTCGTCACCGCTGCGTTTATTTAAAAAATCAAGTAAAGCCATGGTAGTTTGTCAGGAGGGCAAAGATAAGTGGGAGAACGGGTATTTGGAATTTGTAATTAGGTATCAGGCCAGGCAATTATTCCTCCTCTACTTCAGCTTTTTCATCTTTACAGTCTCAATCCTTGTGTCACTTACATTCAGAATATCAAACTCGTAGTCATCAATAATAATGCGTTCTTTTTGCTGTGGAATGGTTTCGTAATAATGGATAATGTAGCCGGAAAGGGTTTCGGATTCCTCATTATCAAATGTAAAACCATATTTTTCTTCGAGATAGTCCAGCTCCAAACGGCCGGAGAAAATATATTCGTTTTCCGCCAGCTGCTTTTCCACAAACTCTTCTGTATCATATTCATCATGGATTTCGCCAAATAACTCTTCCAGCACATCTTCCATAGTAATAATGCCTGCTGTACCGCCAAATTCATCCACCACCCAGGCAATGCTTTTCCGCTCCCGGGTAAACTTGCTGATCAGGTCTGTAGCACTCATACTCTCCGGCACCGCCGGTATTGGTAACAGTACCGACTGAAGCGATTCCGGTTTTTTAAACATGTCCAGCTGGTGCACATAACCAATTATATTGTCAATATTTTTTTCAAACACCACCAGCTTGCTTAGTTTGGTTTCAACAAATTTTTGCTTTAACGCTTCTACAGATATCTGGCTGTCAACACCTACAATTTCTTTTCGCGGAACTAAGCATTGCCTGATTTTAACTTTTGGTAATTCCTGTGCATTTTCCATCAACTGGGTACTGCGTTCGTTTCGTTCATCAACCGCCTGCTGGTTAAACAGATTTTTCAGGTCGCTGCTGGTAAGCGGCTCCTTTATTTTATCCAGCTTAATGTCGAAAATGAATTTCAGTATCCATTCTGACAGGTCAATCATTTTAGTGGCAATCGGTGCAAAAAGGCCATAAAAAAAATCGGTAACAACAGCAAACCCGTTAAGCCATGCATTACTCTTTGCCCTGAACCAAGCACGGGGAATAAAGCCTGCGAAAACAAGAACAATAATGGTCGCAATCAGGATTTCGGCAACAAGGCGAACTGTATAAGACTGAACTCCAATATATTCCCAAGCTGGCCTCATTACGGTTCCCAGTTCAAGAATCAGGAATACCAGGCAAATATGAAATCCTATCAAGGTGGTTCCCAAAAACCTCGCCGGCGTATCAATAAACTTTGATACGATATGGGATGACCGGCCTCCCTGCTTTTTCTTTAGTTCAATGCTTAGCCTGTTGGCGCTGTAAAAAGCCATTTCGATGCCAGCAAAGAAGGCCATCAATAGCAGGGTAATAAAGAAAAAAATGATTGTATTCCACGGTAACATGGTACGAAGATATAAAATGGTGAATGGAAATAGTTGAATGGCAAACAGGCCCTCTCAAGTATCAGGGATTGAGGAACTTGCGAACAATAGCTTCTGCTTCGGTGCAGGCAGTGGCTAAATCATCATTAATTATGACTTTGTCAAATTGCGACTTAAACGATAGTTCGTAAGAAGCTTTATCAATTCTTGCTTTTAGTGATTCAGCAGTTTCGGTTCCTCTTGCTTTCAGCCTTTTTTCCAGTTCGTCAATTGATGGAGGTTCAATAAACAGGGAAAGCGACTGAGTGGGATATTGCTGCTGCACATTTATACCGCCTTTTACATCCACATCCAGTAAAGGAGTTTGCCCATTGTCCCACATTCGTTGTAATTCGCTTTTTAGCGTACCGTAGTATTTTCCTTCGTACACCATTTCCCATTCGGCAAATTCGTGGTTGGCAATACGCTGTTTAAACTCTTCGGGACTGATAAAGTAATAATCAACTCCGTTTTTTTCATGGTTGCGTGGCTGCCTTGTGGCACAGGATACAGAAAAAGCCAGTTTACCATTAAAAGCTTTTAGTAAATGGCGGGTCACCGATGTTTTTCCCGAACCAGAGGGAGCGGCTATAATAATTATTTTATTGTCGGAGTGCTGCATAACAGGTTGGGCGCAAAGGTAAGGATGGAAAAGAAAAAAGGAAACCGCAACCTCTGGCACCGCCCTTCTGCCTTCTGTTAATGCCGTATCATACGAATCATACCGCCGCCGCCAGCATTGTTTAACCCGGTTTTACTTAGGCTATAAGTAAAACTCAGCATAACAAATCTGCGCAAGGTAAGCACACGGCTGTCTTCAATATAGTTATTATTGGTGTTGCGGCTGATGCCCACATTTTTGTTCAGCAGGTCAGTGGCACTAAGTTTAAGTTCGCCCCTGTTAAACTTCAGTACCTGCTTACTGAGGGAAGCATTCCATAAAGGTATCCTGGTATTAAATCCTGAGGCTCTCTGGCTGTTTACTGAGTAAGAGAAATCAGTTGACAAATAAAATCCTTTTGGCAACTCCCAGTCAACTGTGCTGCTGTATTCCTGTAATAAATAATCAGCAACTGCTGTTTTTTGTATTGAATAATTGGTTTTGTTATAAGCCAGTCCCGCCCCAAAACTGAACCCGATTTTTTGCGTCGGGTTAATATCAAGCCGGATGTCCGGCCCCCACGTCCAGGTGCTGATAGTATTTTCGTTCACTTTTCCCGTTACATCATTAACAAACTGCTTTGTTCTGTTGAAGGTGGTATTATTGCTAAGTTCAACTGTTCCTTTTAAGAATTTCACAGGCATGCTATAACTGAAATTACCGTTCAGGTTATACACACCACTTACATTCATAGGTTTTATCGTTCTCTCACCAGTTGCAAGGTTTAGCGAATCGTAGTTAACAATTTTGTTATTGGTTGCCCGCATAGTCAGAAAGAAAAACAGGTTTCTGTTCCTGTATGGGCTTACCAGTGTAAGGTTCGCCTGAAGATTATGACTGTATTCTTGCTTCAGGTCCGGGTTGCCATATTTAATATTCAGCGGAATGCTCATGTCGGGAACCGGTTGCAATTGCTGCATTGTGGGCTGATTGGTAGCTGTGCTATAAGAGAAGGTAAATGTTTTAAAACGGGTAAAATTGTATTGAAACCTTGCATTTGGTAAGATGTTAGTAAAAGGCTTGCCAATTACCGAATCTTTTATTCCGCTGATTATTTTTCCTTCCAGTTCTGCCCGCTGCCAACTGGCCCCTAAGGCAAGGCTGAATTTTTTCTTTTGTGTGCGCCAGCGAAGACCTGCATTGGTATAACCATACGTATTTTCAAAATCATTGCTTTGCAATTCGTTTAGCTGATCATACTTACCATTATAATAATCATAGGTTTCCTTTTCAGAAGTACTTCTGCTGTTGCTTCTGCCGGCACTAAGCTCCAATAAAGACCGTTTTCCAACCGGTTCGGTGTAAACGGCTCTGGCGTTATAGCTTTTCAGGCTGCCATTGCTGTTGCTCACCTGATTCAACGTATCCCTTCTGGTAATGCTGCCGCCATCATAAAACTTGTTTATTGACATCAGGCTGCCATTTCCTTCGCTTTCGTTAAGGCTCGTTTGCAATGACAGTGAAAAAGTCCTGCCTTTCCGGGAAAACTTTTTTCTCCAGATCACTTCATTCCTAAAATTATATCCGTTGCTTTTATTATTACTGTTACTATAGCCCTCGTTTAGCAGCGAATGGCCGGCAGACAGGGTTTGATAATTTGACTGGCTCTTATTGTTTGTTTTTTGAAAACTCAGCGATGGTATAATTCTTAGAGAGTTCATTGAATCCAGCTGGTAAAGCAGGTTCATGTTCAGACGATGATTATTGCTCAGGTTATCTGAATAGGTGTCCTGGTTGTAAAAGTTTGTTTGCGGATAGAAATATTCCCGCTGAACATGACTTTCGTTTTCAGGATTGAATCTGTTGTAGAAATAATTGCTCTGCAGATCAAGCTTTGTTCCGATAATGTTATTGTAGTTTAATCCTCCGCCCCATGCAGTATTGATGCCACTGTTTCGTCCGCCCGGGTTTATACCCATTGCGGCTGCATCTTCACCCGAAAGATTGATACTGATGTTTCCGCCGCCACCACGTTGCATACGGGCCAACTCGCCTGTAAAGTTTAAAATATCCATAAAAGAAAAACCTTCGGCATTGGTGTTGTTTCCCATTCCAATTGCAGAAAATTGCCTTGCTCCCTTAAAAGAGTTTACATTAAATTTCCCCTCATGTCTTTCTTTACTGCCAGCCCCGGCCATCACTTTTCCAAATTTGCCTTTCTTTTTATCCTGCTTCAGTTTCAGGTTTATCGTTTTTTCATAGTTGCCATCTTCAAAGCCGGTGAGTTGAGCCTGTTCGCTTTGACGGTCATATACCTGCACTTTGTCAACTGCATCAGCAGGCAGGTTCTTTGTCGCAATTTTTGGGTCATTGCCAAAAAATTCTTTACCATCCACCAGTACCCGGTTTACTTTTTCACCCTGTGCCTTAATAGTGCCATCTTTTTCTACCTTAACTCCGGGCAGCTTTTTCAGCAGCTGCTCCACATTTGCGTTGGGCTGTGTTTTAAATGATCCGGCATTATATTGTATCGTATCGTTTATCAGTGTTATTGGCGGAGCCTCGTTGGTTACCACTACCTCCTCCAGCGTTTTCGCTTTATCATGCATTACAACTGTACCCAAGTCGGCTGACTTAGAAGTATCAGAGAGGGTAAAACTTTTATAACTGTTATGATAGTTTACATGAGTTACCAACAGCCGGTATCTGCCAAGAGGAATACCGCTGATTTCAAATTTTCCATTACTGCCTGTCATAGTAAATGAGACCAAAGAAGAGTCTGCAATATCCAGTACACTGATGGTGGCAGCCGCAACAGGTTGTTTTGCAGCAGTATCAAAAGTGAATCCTTTTATACTTCCATTTTTCTGAGCCTGTGCGATAGTGCCAAAACAGAATATAACAAACAAAGTCAGTGATATTTTTCCCATGTCATTTGATTTCTGTACGAAAATATCCTGTTAGCCTGCAAACCAGGGTTAAATGCACTTTGTTTATTGTTAATGAAGGTTAATTTCGTATGTCAGTTTCCATTTTCATTCCTTTCACCACTTTCATCATCATCCTTTTCCCGGTCATATACCAGCAGTTTTACTTTCCACTCAATTGGTGCATAAAACTCAATTATCAGTTCTGCTCTTAATTTTTTTACAGCTTCTTTTGCCGGTTCAACAAAGAATACAACACTGGTAAACTTTGCTTCTTCGGACGGAACAGCATAATCTCCACTCAGCCTGTATGTTTGTCCCGAAAGGGTTATTGGCAGATTGTTAAGCTGACCAAACAAAGCCCTGAATCTCTGCTTTGCCTTATTAAAACTTTCAGTTGAAAGCATGGTGGCCTCCCAGCTCATAGTATTCTTTTCCCCTGAGAACCGGGTAACAGAAGTTTCTTCCGCTCCGCTTACAGCAATGCGGCATTCATACTTGGTTGACTGGCTGTTTACAGCAATTACATCGCCGATAATGTTTTGAAAGCCGTTAGGATAGTCGGCAAGCACTTTCTTAATATCAGAACCTGTTCCGTTTGCAGCTGGCAGTTTAAGCTGAGGCAGGACTACAGTTGAAACAAGTGTAAATGAAGTAAAGAACGCAAGGATTTTTACGAGTTTTCTCATTTGGTTTGGATTTGCCTGGTTAAAAATTTGCCCAATATTATTACAAATTGAATTTATTATATACTTTTTCAGTTCCGGCAGTCGTTAACCAAAAAGAAAATATCCTTTTATGAAAAACAAGCAGTTTGTTCATTACTACGAAACAACAAAAATTTACAGCAGCTATTACAAGCCTTCTTTCAACCTGATCCGTTTAATTAAAAGCCTTTTCGCTGCGTTTATCTATACACCGTCAGACAGGATTGTGGTCAGGCACAGGAGAAAATAGACTGTTTTTCTATTCCATAAATAAAACGGCCTGCGAATAGCAGGCCGTAATTGTTTCTGTTCAATAATATCAGTTCATTCTCATTCCCCTCATTTCTCTTTCTATAAATCTTGGTGCACCAGGGGGCATTTGCATTTGCTGCTGCTGGTTGCCGCCCATTCTGTTTAGCTTGAAAAGAAAAGTGAGCATAAAATATCTTTTCAACACCATACTTCTTGTATCCTGCACATAGTTATCGCCGGTATTACGGCTGATGCTCTGGTTCTGATTCAAAATATCATTTACAGAGAATTTTATTTCAGCGTTTTTGTTTTTCAGGAACTGCTTGCTGAAGCTTGCACTCCACAACGGGATGTTCTGGTTGTAGCCATCAGTAAGACCGCTGTTGATATAGTAATCAAAATCGGTTGACAGAATGAAGTCTTTTTTGAAAGTATAAGAAAAGTCGGCAGAGTATGTTTGAGTGTAATAATCTTCATTCAGTTGTTTGTTTACCGAGTATTTTATGTCGGTATAGCCAACCGTGGCTTTTACGCCAAAGTCAAGTTTTTCTTTATTATAGTTGAAACCTGCTGTCTGGCTGATGTTGAAAGTCTTGCCAATATTTCTTTCTTTATACAAAAGACTTACATTCTTTGTATATCTGACGTTGTTGCTGAAATTGAGACTGGAACCTTTCATCTTCACACTTTTAAACGGCAGGCCCACAGTAATAAAAGAAGAAATGGAGGAATAGCCGTTTACGTTCTCAGGTTTAGTAACCTGAACTTTTCTGGCCACCGAATCAATCATGTTCATAATTGTATCGATGCTGTTCACAATCTTATTGCTTGTGGCAGAGTAACTGATGTTTGCAGCAAAGAACTTAAAGTTCATAATATTAAATGTATTGTAGCCCGCATTCAGGTTGTGGGTGAACTCCTGCTTCAGGTTCGGATTACCTATCTTCAGGTTAAGCGGGTCTGATACATCCATTACGTTCTGCAACTGTGAAACAGATGGCTGATTGGTTCTTCCGCTATAGCGGAAACGCAGATTCTTATTCTTTACAGGAGTATAATTGAAATTGGCTGTAGGAAAATAGTTGACGTATTTACCACTTATTGTAGTGTCTTTGTTTTTATCTGCCTGGTAGCTGTAGCTTTCAAGTTCTGACTGCTGCACGGCCAAGCCCAGCTGATAATTATATTTTGTCTTCTGCACCCTGAAGTTGGTACCGAAACGATGGGCCGTAAAAAGGTTTTCAAATTCATTAGTTAACCTCAGGTTAGGGCTGTCAAACTTATCTGAAGAGCTGTTATAGTCATACGTCTTCTTATCCGATGTGTTTTTATTTCTTGTATAAGCATAATTGAACTCAAACAACTTGTTAAGGCCAACAGGTTCGGTGTAGGAGGCACTCCACACATTATTATTGGTTGTTGTTTTCTGATTGCTTTGTCTGTTTTGTTTGATGGAATAGTCAAACGAGCCGTCTGAACGGAAATAGTCATTGTTTGAAAGAGTAAACGATTCGCTTTCGCTATTGCCAATAGAACTGTTCCAGCCTAATGTAACAGTCCTGCCCACTTTGCCAAACTTGTGCCGGTACAAAAGGTTGTTGCCGAATGTAAGTCCATTACGTTCGTTAATGTTGGATGATTTTCCGGTTATGTACAAATACTTTGCGGCCGGTGGAATTTCAACAAATGTAGAGTTAGTGTCAACATTGTAATTCTCAGAATGCTGCAACGTAAGAGAAGGTATGTACATAATTGAGTTTGACGAGTCTATCTCATACTCAAACCTGAGGTTAAACCGGTGGTTTTCATTAACGCTATTGTATCTTGATTCGTTGGTTCTGTATTGAAGAGAATCCGATCCTGTATTTTTTTGCGTAAACGTATAGCGGGAATAGCTGCTTTCTTCCTGCTGCGGTTTTGAATTTGAAATAAAATAGCTGCCGCTTACTTTTACTTTTTTGGCCCATAGGTCGGTATAGTTTAAGCCGGTTGACAGCGACTTGGTTATACCCCGGTTTGATGTGGTTAACTGTAAACCTCCAAAACCGCCGCCACCACCTCCGCGGCCACCGCCACCACCTCCGCCGCCACTGAACCCACTAAAGCCACCCATAGAACTAATGATATCAGAAAATGAAAAGCCTTGCTTATTAATATTATTTCCATTGAACAAAAGAGACACTCTTCTGTCGCCTTTAAAGGCATTGAAAGACAAGTTGCCTTCGTACCGGCCCTGGTCGCCAATACCTGCCTGTGCCCGGCCAAACACACCTTTGTTTTTGTCCTTTTTAAGTTTAATATTCAGCGACCGGGTGCGGCTTCCGTCATCTATTTTGGTAAACTTGGCCTGGTCGCTCATATCATCAAATACCTGCACACTTTCCACCATATCGGCGGTAAGGTTTTTCGTAGCCAGCTTGGGGTCGGTTCCAAAAAACTCTTTACCATCCACATATACTTTTTGTACTGTTTCTCCCTGAGAAGAAACTGATCCGTCTTTTTCAACGGTCATACCGGGTATTTTTTTCAGCAGGTCCTCTACAGTTGCATTGGGCTTTGTTTTGAAAGATTCCGCTTTAAACTGAACAGTATCGTTTTTTATAATAACCGGTGCATCATTAGTAACCACTACTTCGCCCAGTGTTTTAATCTGTTTCTGAACGATAATGGTTCCCAGATCAATAGTTTTATTAATCCCGGAAATGGTAATTTGTTTTTTTATTGTTTCAATAGTTAGATGGGTAATAACGAGATTATAGCTACCAGCAACAAGTCCCTGTATTTCAAACTGCCCCTTTTTGTCGGAGATGGAATAGGAAGCCAGCGAAGAATCCGAACTGTTAATAACCGAAATGGTAGCTTCTGTTATGCCAGTGTTTGCGACGGTGTCCACCAGTTTCCCTTTAATGATACCATCGGCCTTTTGTGCCTCAGCCGAAAGAAAAACCATCAACAACATAACAGATAAGGTAAATAGTTTCTTCATAACCAGTATTATATATGTGTACGAAAATAGACGTAAAGAAGAAGTTCAACCTTCGGACAGGGGTTAATTTTCAGCTAAAATGAGGATGAATGGTAAATGTGTGACGGCGAAT
>CALLZY010000254.1 GCA_937858715.1 uncultured Chitinophagaceae bacterium
TTGTATTTATGACCCGCACTAAAGACACCACACTCAGCATGGCCGAAAGGCTGGACATGATAAAGCAGGCCGAACCGGATTTTCTTATCAGTATCCACCTCAACTCTTCATCCAAAGACAGTGTAAATGGTGTAAGCACATATTACCGTTATATAGGTTTCAGGCCATTGACACAGTATGTGCAGCAAAATATGCTTGACCTTGGGCTGGGCGATTTTGGCAATGTGGGAGGTTTTAACTTTTCACTCAGCGGCCCGACTGAGTATCCCAACTGCTTGGTGGAAGTGGCATTTCTCAGCAATCCGGAGGATGAAAAACGAATACTCGACCCGGAATTCCGGAAAGATGTGGCCGAAAAAATTACAGCGGGTATAAAAGACTGGTTGAAGGCCTGCCGGGAGACTGATTAGTCTTCAGGCGGAAAAGGCTCGCCCCGATGACAGGTTTTGCAGGTTATTGTGGTCAGATATTCCGGTCTTTCCTTTTTATCAAAATAGAAGTGATTTTTGTTGATTTCAATCGTCATTCGCATCATTTCACGGCCATTTTCCTTCATAGGCTCTGCATCCGAAACAAAGTCAAGACTATCTGTAAATGATTTTGTTTTCACATGGCAAAAAGAACAGCTTACCCCAAGAGCTTTATTGTAAGATTTCATTATGCTGTCCAGTTTTGCATCACTGATATCTTGCGGCAGCACTTTCAGGTTCCGGGGTTTCTGGCCGGGAGCTTTTACAGCCGCAACACCCAGCGCAACAAAAGCCGCACAGGCCAATATGATTAATGTGGTTTTGTTTTTGAACATATCCTTTTATGCTAACACCAACTCTAACTGTTGTTTTTCTTTCTTAGCTTTTCGTCCGTGGTTGTGTTGAGCCATTTGATCTGTATCAAAGTTGCAGACTAACGCTTCCACAACGGTACGCCGGTTTTCAATATTTCCACCATTGTGATAAAAATGGTCTTTGGTAACGATATTGAATTTATCCCAAAACCGGCCAATCATTTCATTCTCCCTCCAGTCATTATGATGCCAGGTTGAAAGTATGAATTTAGCTTTTGTTTTTACAAGTAACTTGAACAGGAGTTCTTCGTCTTTTTCTGTCCAGCCGTTGTAATAATCAACATGCCTGCCATAATAGGGCGGGTCACAATAAATAATATCATCTTTAGTTGCAAGAGGAATAATATCGGCAAAGGGCTTGTTGTGAAAAACCCAGTTTGGTGCTGGCTGAATTATTTGCGAAACTACAGCAACCTGATTGGTGATTTTTGTGATGTAAGCCTGGGCAAAACGGTCGGGTTTCTTACAGAACGGAATATTCCAGTTCCCTTTGCTTCCGAAGCGCATCATTCCGTTAAAGCCAGCCCTTGAAAGAAAAATAAAATCGTAAGGTGAAAACTCTCCGCTGTTAAAACGGGAGCGGACAGTTAAATAATGCTCATATCCGTTGTTTGCCGCCTTACTTAGTACTGCTCCTTCTTTTTCCAGGTATTGTTTCATCAGCGGTGCAGAGATGGTTTTATCCTGGAGACCTTTATAAAAACCAATTATATGCGGGTTGGTGTCGTTTAATATTGCTTTTTTATAGCCGGAATTAAAAGCCACCACACCTGTGCCTAAAAAGGGCTCTATCCATTTGCCTTTTTGATTGGCAATAGCTGCCAAATCTTTAATCCATGGAACGAGTTTGGTTTTGATGCCCTGACTTTTTATGGGGGGGACGATGACCTTCATAGTTTATTTTTTAGCAGGTTTCGTTACAATTTTTTTCCATAAATCTGTCCTGCCTTTAAACTCTAAGAAATCTTTAAGGTTGGTTATTTTGATAGTCTTTGCATCTTTTACCATGGTTGCTGAACCGAAATTTATCCAATACTCATCAAACCATTCCTCACCTAAACGGCTGAATATTCCATTTTCATTCCTCAGGTCTTCAATACTTAACGTAGAGCCAATGTTTGCCGTATTACCAGAACCTTGTTTATCGCTTGCAATTTTCCACTTTTCGGCGGCAAAAAACTCAAAATCTCTGATTACAGATGTAATAGATTTTAAATTCTTTACTGTTGTTACTTTCCTTTCTCCAACCTTCTTGTTTGGAGTTTCATATTCCTCCTGTAACTCCTGAACTTGGTAGATTTCCGTTTCAGAAATGTCATCAGACATATCTGTCCGAGTATAAATTATTCCTAAACAATAGTGACCCAAGTATTGATTGTAAGGGAACTGGATGTTTTTCTTTTTGTCCCTATCCTTGAAATAACTTCCGTGGCTTCCCAAAGTGAAACTTGAAATTCCACTTTGCTTCCGATAGGTTGTTTTCAAATCAACAGCAAACTTGATCTCTTCGTTTTCTTTGTTAATAAAAGTAAGGTCGGGGTAATAATTCTGATGTTCTGTAAGCAAAATTTGATACCCGATTTCTTCGGCAAACTGAAGTATTTGCGGAAATATGTGTATTTCAAGGATTTTTGAAACAATTTTTGTGTCAGAAGAGATGGTATAAATGTTTTTGTAAATATCAATGAACCCTTTTACAGACCAGTCCCCATTATCAGTGGCAACATACTTTTCCAACTTGCCGGTAAACCGATCAAGCTCTTTTTTAAAAACCGCCTTGTATTTTTCTTTAACTGTCATTTGTCAAATTTACTAAAAACTGTAGCTTGTTTTTTACAGGATTACCAGAATTGGAACCTTATTACCCAAATATTTGTTACTACTGTATTTCCTCTACTTTTGACCCCAAAAATAGAACAGCATGAGTCCATTAGTGAAAGAATTCAACGATTACCGCACCCGGATGAACGAGGTGATATTAAGTAAAGACAACCTGGTTATTAAGCGTCTCTGGAACCTGGATACAAACACCTACGCCGCCGGCGCTTTGGATGTAAAAACAAAAGAACTGCTTGGGCTGGTGGCCAGTATGGTGCTCCGCTGCGACGACTGTATCAAATATCACCTCGGCAAAAGCCATGAATTGGGTGTTTCCACCGAAGAAATGTACGAGGTTTTTGCCGTGGCCAATATTGTGGGCGGAACGATTGTGATACCTCACACCCGCCGTGCAGCCGAATATTGGGAAGAACTGGCCAAATAAGCCTCCCTGCTAAAAATCATGCTTTTCGTCGCAAAAAGCGAAGGCGATAAGCATTAAATTTGCATGATTAATTCAGAATCAGATTATGAGCGAACAAGTAATTGCCCCGGCCCTGACCGCTAAAGATTTTGCAACAGACCAGGAAGTAAGGTGGTGTCCCGGTTGTGGAGACTATTCTATCCTGGCACAGGTTCAAAAAGTGATGCCCTCGCTGGGTGTTCCAAAAGAGAATATTGCCATAATTTCAGGAATTGGCTGCAGCAGCCGCTTCCCTTACTACATGAATACGTATGGCATGCACTCGATTCACGGCCGTGCCACTGCTATTGCCTCAGGCTTAAAAGCAGCAAGACCAGAACTGAGTGTGTGGGTGGTAACCGGCGACGGAGACTGTCTGAGTATTGGTGGTAACCATACTATTCATTTGCTCCGCAGAAATTTTGACATCAATGTACTGATGTTTAATAACCAGATTTATGGGTTGACAAAAGGACAATATTCTCCCACATCGGAAGAAAACAAAATAACGAAGAGCAGCCCGATGGGAACTATCGACCATCCGTTTAATCCTGCCGCACTTGCATTGGGTGCCGATGGAAGTTTTGTAGCTCGTACGATGGACCGTGACCCCAAGCATATGCAAACCATTCTTACAAGGGCGCATCAGCATAAGGGTACTTCTTTTGTAGAAATATACCAGAACTGCCCCATCTTCAACGATGGTACTTTTGAAATATTTACAGAAAAAGCAACCAAGGCTGATGAAACATTATTCCTTGAGCAGGGCAAGCCATTGATCTTTGGAGCTAATAACGACAAGGGTCTGAAACTTGAAGGCTTCCAGCCGGTGGTTATTGACCTGAACAACGGCTATAGCGCTGATGACTGCTGGGTACATGACGAAAAGGACATTTACAAAGCACAGATATTAACCCGCATTTTTGATAACCCACGCAAAGAAGGACACCTGCCAAGACCGTTTGGTGTGTTCTACGAAAACAACCGCCCTTGCTACGAGGACATGATGGGTATGCAGATTGAAACGGCGAAAGCTAAGAAACCTGCCGACTTAGACCGCATTCTCCGTGGTGGCGAAGTGTGGACTATCAATTAAAAATGTATGGATTGTTTTTACAAAGCCTCCGCATTGGAGGCTTTGTTGTTTATGGTGGTATGAAGTTTGTCATACGGCAATTACTTAATTCGCAGTACTTTTAAAAACTTCATTTTTCAATATGCTGCTGCACATACATCCCGATAATCCTCAGCCAAGGCTGATAAAGCAGGTGGCCGACTGCCTGCGGGATGGAGGCATTATCATTTATCCTACCGACACTGTATATGGGCTGGGTTGTGATATAATGCAGCCAAAAGCTATTGAAAGGATTTGCCGCATTAAGAAAGTGGATCCAAAAAAAGTACAGCTTTCTTTTGTGTGCAGCGATCTGTCGCACCTGAGTGAATATGCCAAACCTTTATCGAACCCGGTGTATCGCTTATTAAAAGAATACCTGCCTGGCCCTTATACTTTTATTTTGAAGGCCAGTAAGCTGACACCAAAGATTCTGCAAAGCAAGAAAGACACTATCGGTCTCCGCATTCCGGATAACAACATTGCAATGGCGATTATTAAAGAATTAGGAAGGCCGGTACTCAGTGCGTCGATGCCCGGCGAAATGGTGGAAGAATACACCGACCCGGAAGTGATGTATGAAAACTTTAAAAACGAAGTTGATTATGTAATTGACGGCGGCATCGGCGGAATGATACCTTCAACTATAGTTGACTGCACCGGCGAAGAACCAGAAGTTATAAGGGAAGGATTAGGAGAATGGAAATAAAAAAGAAAGCACCGCCAACTGCAGTGCTTTCCCGTACACACAATTCTTCAGGATATATATTGGTTTGCTGATAGTACTCAGATAATCCGGTTGCGGCCGTTGTGCCTGTAACGGAAGGCATCTCTTCGGGTATCTCTTTTCAGGGCATTCAGTCTTCTCCTTTCCATAGGTGTTACTATGTCGTCTCTGGTTGCAACTCTTCTGGCCACACCCTGGCGAACCACATCTTTTCTCAGCTGCATTCTTTCCACACGGGTTATTCTTGAATCGCCATTGCGGCAAACACCCCTGCGAAGTCCGCCCTGGGCAGATACGGTTACTGATAAAACAAGCAATGCGAGGGTAGCGAATAATATCTTTTTCATAACTATACTTTTTAATCTTTTAAATGGTTACCTGCTTTCCGGAAGCAGCTTAATGGTAGTAAGAAGAAAAAAAGTATTGAAAGTTTAATGTCCTGGAGAAAGGATTTGTTAAAACAGTTCTGACTGCACCGGCAGCAACCGGAAACTTTTGCGATGGTATTTACAAAGGCCACCCTGCTCTATTGCCTTGCGGTGTTCGGCAGTACCATACCCTTTATTCTTTTTCCAGTTATACTGCGGAAACTCTTCATGCAGCCGGTGCATGTATTCGTCCCGCCAGGTTTTTGCCAGTATGCTGGCTGCAGCAATCGAAGCAAATCGTCCGTCGCCTTTTACAAAGCACTGGTGCGGTACTTTTTTATAGGGAATAAACCTGTTACCATCTATAAGCAGCAGTTGTGGTTTCTTTTTCAGCATATCCAATGCGAGGTGCATGGCTTTAAAAGAAGCTTTCAGGATATTAATCTGGTCAATCTCCTCGTTATCTACAAAGGCAACGCCATATGAAATGGCAGCGGCTTCAATAATTGGCCGCAGTTCTTCCCGGTGTTTTTCTGTTACTTGTTTGGAGTCGTTGAGCAAAGGGTGATAAAAATCTTTTGGCAAAATAACCGCTGCCGCCACCACAGGCCCGGCGTAGCAGCCCCGGCCAGCTTCATCGCAACCAGCTTCAAGTAATGACTCATCAAAGTAGGGGCTCAGCATTTGTAATTCTGCTGCAAGATTAAGAACAATACAGGCTTAACAAAACTTAATTATACCCAGTGCAAACAATGAAAAAACTATTAAATTACTTCAAAAATATGGGCTGAAATTTTAGTTTCAGCCCATATTATAGTACAGCCCACATCTTAGAATCAACTATTTGTTTTTAAAAATCCATTTTTTTCTTGTGTCTTTTCAGCCAAGTCTTTTTATTCTATGGACTGCTAGGCCTGCAAGAAATAAGTTTATCAATACTAATAACAACATTATTAGTCCTTTCCATAAATAGCCTTTAGCTTCCAAGAAATCTTGTATATAGCCTGCTAAAAAATTTGAGGACGGGATAATTATCAGTAAATTAATAGTGTAAACGTTGATTCTTCTTATCTTATGCGACTTGATATAGCTATACCCAATAATTATTAAGTAAAGACCACTGAAATATAAGATTAACCAAAGTATCATCATATTTCGTGTTTTAAAAAAATAATCGTCTAAACCATCTGGTTGCAGGGACAGAACCGGCACCTCCCCAAATAAGGGCTTGACTACCTGCCTGACCCAAAGAACCTCCACTCACCAAAGACGAAACACCACCAGCTACTGCCCCAAGAGCATCGAGTCCAACCCATAAAGGAAGTGCAGTAACACTTTCGTATGTACCGTTGGGATTGTCCAAAACGTTTGTAACTGACCAATACTGATAAGAGTTCTTCCCTATTTCAAGGCATATCGATGAAATATACCCATCTCCTGTTTCGGTGTCAAAATTTTGAGCCGAGTATAATACATCAAGTCCGTCAAATACAGCAGGGAATGTGCCATAATCTCTTACGGTCTCTACTCTTCCAATTCTAATTAACATTGAATCAATAAAGTTTTTTTCTTTCACAGAAAACAAAGGCAGCCCATTTGGTTTTGTTTTTATTAATATGTCATTTTGTATTTGTTGTCTCTTATACTCATACAAAAACGGGGCTACATCATATGCAGATGTTCCTGAAGGATAATTCTGTTCGCAAAATGTTTTATAGTCGCTATTAATATTATAGGCAATCGGGTAAATTGTAGAAAAAGACAAGCCAGTTGTGTCAATTGTTCCCGGCGCTAATGAATGAATAAAACTATTAAACAATGTTGCTTCCTCCTCAGTAAGCAAAGCGATATCATCGTCTTCTGTTTTGTTATTTTGTTCTGGGTCGGTTGACCAGTTCTTATTTACATAAGACAACATCTGATTATGTAACTTTCCAAATGTTTCTGAAGTTGTTTTGATATCTTTCTTGATATTTACCTCAGTTGAGTGTTTTTGGCATGATATAAAACCAAGAATAATAAAAGCTAAACCTATTAACCTTTTCATATTGGAGTATTTAATAAATAATTCCCTACCTCCAGATAAGGCGCTGTGTCAGGAATAATTCCGCCACAGACCCAATACTAAGTATCTCCGGAAATGCCACAGCGTGGGTCTGCAAATACCGGCAATAGAGGCTCGGGAAAGCCCAGCTACCAGGTAAAACAGATGCCCACGCTGTTACACATGGGCATTTTGCTGTTTTCCTGCCTGGGCAGCTTTGAAATTTCCCGATTTCTATTGCCAGGCTCGTAAAAGCAAAATGCTTTATCGAATCTTTTTTAACATTCAGAATGCAGATATAAAAATATAAGAAACTTGTTATTAAAAAAATGATTTTTATCATGTAAAAATTGTATATGTATAAAAATGCTTCTGCTGTTACCTTTGCCCGAAATGAAACAAAACCTTTCACAACGTTCTGATAAACCTGTTGCCATCTGGCTGCTGGTGGGTGTGGGTATGATTATCGTACAGATTGTTCTGGGCGGTATTACAAGACTCACCGGTTCGGGACTGTCTATTACCGAATGGAATGTGGTTACCGGCACGTTGCCTCCGCTTAATGAACAGCAATGGATAGCTGAGTTTGACAAATACCGTCAAACGCCACAATTCAACCTGCTGAATACCGACTTTACGTTAGCGGATTTTAAATTCATTTTCTTCTGGGAGTGGTTTCACCGCCTGTGGGCAAGGCTTATTGGGGTGGTGTTTTTAATTCCGTTTGCCATATTCCTGGTGCAAAAAAGGTTTAAGCCTTCAATGGTGCAGCCTATGCTGATATTGTTCTTCCTCGGATTTCTGCAGGGCATCATCGGATGGATTATGGTGGCCAGCGGCCTTACTGGCGATGCTATTTATGTAAAGCCGGCAAGACTGGCCCTGCATTTTGTATTTGCACTGGGGCTGCTGTGTTATACCTTTTGGTTCGCTTTAAAATTATTAGTGCCCGAAGAAAAGAAAGTGCTTCAGGCATCAGCAAAAAAATTATCCCTTTATATTATTGTCCTGCTGGGTGTGCAGTTAGTATATGGTGCATTGATGGCCGGATATAAAGCCGCCACGGCTGCACCTACCTGGCCCGATATTAATGGTGCTTTGATTCCATCGGGAATGATGCGGATGGATGGCGGCTGGGTGAACCTGTTTGAAAACTTTACCACTATTCATTTTATTCACCGTGGGCTGGCATACTTACTCTTTGTGTTAGTGATAGTGCTTTCAGTTAAGTTGTATAAAACAAATGGGTCTTCCTTGTTTAACAAAACAAGATGGTTGCCGCTGCTATTCGTAAGCATGCAGTTGTTACTGGGTGTTTTGGCCGTACTCAGCAGTTTGAAGATAGTGCCTAATCAATGGGGACCATTTGAATGGCTGGCGCAACTGCACCAGCTTGTAGCCATGCTGCTGCTGCTTTCGCTGGTCTGGGTATTGTATGTGCTGAAGAGGAGGTAATTCTGTTAAGAATCTGTCAGAACAAGCCGTTGTATTGAAATGGTGCTCATTAATCACTAATTTTATCCGTAACCATTCACCATTTTCATGAAAGCCCGTCTCTCCGGTATTTATCACTCTTTTGCTGTGCAACTGGTGTTTCTGCATTTTAGAAAGTACCAGGCGCTGCTGATATTCTGGTTTGTCCTGTTCAGCACAGTGAATGGCACATTCATGAAAACATTCGGTGCCGATTCGCTTTACCTGGCTCCTGAGTATCTTGGCAATGTCAACTCCTTCAGCATGGCGATAGTGGGCATTGCGGTGGGCATGTTTATCATGAGTTGGAATATTGCCACTTTCATTCTTTTCTGCAAGCAGTTCCGTTTCCTGGCAGCCACCACAAATCCTTTTTTGAAGTATTGTATCAACAACGCCATCATCCCGCTGGCATTTATTCTCTTTTTCTTTTTTAAAGCATATCAGTATGCACACTTCAAACAGTTAATCAGCAATACAGAAATACTGTTCCTGTTTGGCGGCTTTATCGCCGGGCTGGTTTTTATGTTGTCGGCTTCGTTTATTTATTTCTTCCGGGCCGACAGGTCTATCTTCCGCAAGATGATGCCGGTGTATAACGACCCCCGGTCCTATATCACCCACCTGCAGCCGGTTAAGGAAGTGCATTTCGGTTCATCACTTATTGAAGTGGAAAGCTATTTCGATTCGCCGGTTTCTGTTAAGCCGGTCAGGAATGTATCGCATTACACCGAAGAGTTTGTAGAGTCTGTTTTCAAGCGGCACCACTTTGCAGCTATTATTTCTGTGTTTGTCGCCTTTCTGTTTTTGCTGGGTATTGGTTTCCTGCTCGACTATCCCATCTTCCAGTTGCCTGCCGCTGCCAGCATTACCATCCTGTTTTCTATCCTGATGGGTGTCGCCGGTGCCATCAGCTATTTTCTGCAGACATGGAGCATTCCTTACCTTGTTATCTTCTTCCTGCTGCTCAACCTGTTTTACAAATTAGAATGGATTGACCCCCGCAACAAAGCCTACGGTATTAACTACTGGAACAAAAGTGAACGACCTGCTTATACCCGTGATGGCCTGCTGAAACTTTGCAACAAAGACAGTGTGGCTGCCGACAAAAAAAATATGCTCACCATCCTCGATGCCTGGAAACAAAAACAGGGCAAAGAGAAACCCCTGCTGGTCATTATCAACACAAGTGGTGGTGGCCATCGCAGCGCCTCCTTTACCATGAGTGTGCTGCAACAGTTGGACAGTATCACCAATGGCGACATGATGAAAAATACGTTCCTGATTAACGGTGCATCCGGAGGTATGATTGGCGCTGCTTATTTCAGGGAACTGTACCTGCGGAAACAGCAGGGTCATAAAATTCACCTGCAGGATATTCAGTACACCAACGATGTTGCCGGCGATCTGCTCAACCCTCTTTTCACTTCTTTCTTTGCAAGAGACCTGACTGCACCTGCACAAAAATTTTCCGTAGGCCCTTACCGCTATGTAAAAGACAGGGCCTATGCATTTGAACAAAAACTGAACGACAACTCAAGGGGCTACCTGAACAAACAACTGAAAGATTATGTGGCCGACGAAAAAGCAGCCCGCATACCGCTCATGTTTTTCAACTCGGTTATCACAAGAGACAGCCGCAAGATGCTCATCAGCACACAGCCCGTCAGGTTTATGATGCAGGCCCCGCAGGATACTACCGATATTCCTATGCCCGACCCGGATGTGGTGGATTATGTTTCCTTCTTTACAAAGCAGGATCCGTACAGCACCCGTATGCTCACTGCACTTCGGATGAATGCAACCTTCCCGGTGGTGCTGCCCAATGTATGGCTGCCCTCCGAGCCGGTGATAGATGTAATGGATGCCGGCCTGCGGGATAACTTTGGCATGGAAACAACATTGCGGTTCCTCACTTCTTTTGAAACATGGATAAAAGACAACACAGCCGGTGTGCTGATTGTGCAGATACGGGACCGTGGTGCCGGAGGTTGGGAGATGCCCTATGTGTCGGAAGATATAGGCAGCCATGTTACAAAGCCCTTTCTGCTGTTGCAGCACAACTGGTTTAAGATGATGGAGTATAACCAGAACGATATGCTGCATTATTACAGCCGCAGCAGTGTATTCCCGGTGCACAAGATTGTATTCCAGTATGCCACCGGCAACCAGGAAGATAAAGCTGCCCTGAACTTTCACTTAACCAAACGGGAACTGAACAATATCCGTCTCTCTGTAATGAACGAAGAGAACACCGCGGGCTACAAAAAAATAGCAACTATGCTGAAGTGATTGCAAAAGAAAAATCCGCACTAATCAGTTTCATCCGTATAATCAGTGTTCCGTAATCAAAGCTGCGTCAGCAGCATCAATTTGCCCTTAATTATTTTTGTGCAATCTGTGACATTCGTGGCAAAAGAAAAATCCGCACTAATCGGTTTCATCTGTATAATCAGTGTTCCGTAATCATGGCTGTATCAGCCGGAAACATCTCTCCTTCACCGCTATCCTTATCTCCGCCGCTGTTTCTGCAGGGTCGCCATCAATATGCAGCGGGGCAAGACCGGCATTATCAATCTTTATCCGGCTCGTTTGAAAATACACCACCCCTTTTTTATTATTAACAGCAGTTGCCGGTTGCAGTTTTATATTGCCCGTAATCTGCCGCAATGTTTGCAGCAACACACTCAGTTTGTTTTGCTTCGTCACCATTACAATATCCAGCAGGCCGTCACTAAGGCTAGCTCTTGGGGCAATGGTAAAGTTGTTGCCAAACTGGTTGCTGTTCGCTATGCTTATGAAGTAAGCCTCGGCTGTAAAAGAAGTTTGCGGCAGCTCAATACCGAAATGGTGCACTTTGGCCGAAAAGAAATTCTTCACCACCTGCTTTATATAAGTGGCTAAACCTCTCGTAGGCTGCTGTGCAAAATCATGCGCCACTTTTGCATCAAAGCCCAGGC
>CALLZY010000255.1 GCA_937858715.1 uncultured Chitinophagaceae bacterium
ATCTGTGCCTCAATCTGTGGTTATTCACTTATGTTGTCCTTGCAACCACATTTCCTGCCAAAAAGCCGCCCAAATCCCCCTTTTTCACCTAACTACATAGATGTTCTGAGTTTCTTCAAGTTCAGTCGTCCGGAGCAATCAGTCTTGAATAGACTCAATCGTTCCCTCTTTTTGCTTTTCGTTATTTTAATAGTTTTGAGTATCTGCATGATGAGGTATAGTGGTTGAAGTGTCTCAGCAAGTAAAGGCGTTCGATGGCAAGGATTAGTTAGGGCAATGAGATGGCGTAAGTGAAATACTTGCTTTGCCAATGGTATATCCTTGATCTTAATCATATTGAGCCTTTTGCTTTTTTGCATCAAAAGGTTATATTCGCAATACACTACGGACTGTGTAGTAAATAGCAAACAAAATAAAGATGTCAAAGCCTGCCATACAATACAACTATCTGGAAGATTTTATAAAAAAGATTCGGTCGCTTGGCATGTATTCTTTTTCGTTGGCGGAAGTAAAAGAGAAATTCAAAATCTCAGATAAGGCAATTAACCAGAGCCTTTATCGGCTTAAAACAAAAAAACAAATTGCTCAGATACGGAAAGGGTTTTATGCGATTATCTCCCCGGAATATTCTAACCAGGGCATGGTTCCGGCTGCTTTGTTTATTGATGATTTGATGCAATCATTGAACAAAAAGTATTATGTTGGATTACTATCTGCTGCAGCATTGCATGGGGCGGCACACCAGCAACCGATGGAGTTTTTTGTTATAACTGAGAAACCTGCACTACGAAAAATAAATAACAGGAAGCTAAAGTTGAGTTTTTATGTCAAGAAAAACTGGGATGCTGAAGATATTATAAAAAAGAAAACAGATGCGGGGAATATCAATGTAAGTACACCAGAGCTTACAGCACTTGATCTGCTGTATTATACTGATAGTATCGGCATTAGCAATATAGTTACTATTTTAAAAGAACTTTCCACTGAAATAAAAGCTGGCGAATTAATCAATACAGCTAAGCGTTATCCACAAACAGCAGCTATACAGCGATTAGGGTATTTGTTGGACATAGAACTGGGGAATGAAAAGTTATCTGCTGCATTACTCAAGGCTTTAAAGGAGAGGAAAACCTTTCCTGTATCCTTGGCGAGTCAGAAGTCAAAAGATGGTAAGATTGATGATAAATGGAAAGTAATGCGGAATATAAATATAGAAAGTGATATATGATAGCGAGGAGATACATTGAAGAATGGAAAGAAAAAGCACCCTGGCCAGACAATGCCCAGGTTGAGCAGGACTTGATAATAGAGAGGGCTTTAATAGAAATATTCTCTGATGAGTTGTTGAGTTCACATTTAGCATTTAGAGGGGGAACGGCCTTTCATAAACTATTTCTTAAACCGCAGGCAAGATATTCTGAAGATATTGACCTGGTGCAGATAAAAGGTGAGACCATCGGCCCTATACTCGACCGACTAAGACAATGCATGGCATTTTTAGAAGGCAAGCCCAAAATAGAGCAAAGCAAACATAATAATACCATTACCTATCGCTTTTCGTCTGAAATAGCACCGGTAATAAATATGAGGTTAAAAATTGAAATTAATACAAGAGAGCATTTTAATATTCTCGGATATAAAAAGGTAGATTTTGAAGTAAAGAATTCTTGGTTTAAGGGCAACTGTAAATTGACTACTTATGAATTGGAAGAATTGTTTGGCACTAAGCTAAGAGCATTATATCAGCGCCGAAAAAGCAGGGATTTATTTGACATTTATTGGGCATATACACATCATAAAATGGATACTCAAAAATTATTAACCTGTTATAAAGAATACATGAAGTTTGTAGTTGATAAGCTGCCCACGCAAAAAGAATTTATATTAAATATGGAAGAAAAAATGAAGGATAAAGAATTTACGGGCGATATACAGATGATACTGCGCCCCGGAATTGAATATGATAATAACAAGGCTTATGAATTTATAAAGAAAGAACTACTGGAAAGAATATAAAATGAAAGATGAATTACCTTATACATTACCTAAAGTTGGGATAGAACGACATTGGGCAAGGTTTGCATAATTAGTAGTGGCGGAACTCCTGACAGAACAAGTGTCCAATACCATAAAGGCAAAAATTCCTTGGATAAAATCTGGCGAATTGGATTATAACACAATTGCTACGTCAGGGGAAACTACTACGGAGGGTGCATTAGATAATTCAAATGCCAAATTGTTTCCTGCTGGTACAATATTGGTTGCTCTTGATGGGGCTACAGTTGGTAAATTAGCCATCTTGGGTTTTGAAGCGGCGACGAATCAGGCAGTAGCAGGAATTATCTGTCTGAAAAGCCTATCCCCCGTTCTCTGTATTGTTCTCTAAATCATCAACAGTTATGCTTCGTTTGCAAAGAAGCATCAGTTTTGTAAAAGCTGGTAACACTACCGGCTTTTAATCCTGCCTTTCCTCTGTGCCACAATCTGTGCCCCCTGTGCCTGCCTGACGGCAGTCAGGGTGTAAACTTCCCCATTTTTAGTGCCACTCAAAAATAGAGTTTTTTGTTTTTTAG
>CALLZY010000256.1 GCA_937858715.1 uncultured Chitinophagaceae bacterium
GACCTTTCAGGAAGATCAAAAGTGTAAATGTCCAAATTGCCTTTACTGTCAGCCCGGTCGCTGGCGTAATAGGCGGTTTTACCATCTGCGGCTACAAATAAAGTCCCTTCTTTTTCAACAGTGTTTATCGGGTAGCCCAGATTTTGTGGTTTTCCCCACTGGCCATCCGGTTGTTTTCGGGAAACAAATAAATCGTCATCACCATATCCCGGCCAGTAATTTGAAGTGAAATACAATGTTTGATTATCGGCATGTATAAAAGGACACTGATCGTCGCCGGCTGTATTAATATTCGGGCCAAGATTTTCCGGTTCACTGTAGTATCCGTTTGCCTGTAGACGGCTTACGTAGATGTCAATGCCGCCAAAACCGCCGGGTCTGCGGCTTGCGAAATAAAGATCTTTATTTCCGGGTGAAAGGCAGGGTTGAGACTCCCACTGGTCAGTATTTATTTTGCCGCCAAAATGATATGTGTCCTCCCATCCTTTAGGAGTTAATTGTGCCATGTACAGGTCGTAATTACCATAGCTGTCTTTTCTTCCCTGCGCAGAATAAATCATCCATTCGCCGTCTGCAGAAAGTGTTTGCGCCGCTTCGCTTTGTGGTGTGTTAATTGCACCGGTGGCGGCATGGGCAATTTCCCATACTGTCTTATTTTTTTTGCTGAAATAAAAGTCTTCGTTGCTGTTATTTACTCTCCTTGTAAAAACCAGTTCGTTGCCATCAATAGTAAGTGATGGGAGGTATTCAGGCATTGCTGAGTTAACATTTGCTCCCATGTTTTTAGGAACAAAAACATAATTGGTATCAGGATGTTCTTTTGCGTAGCTGACTGCAAACTCGTAATTCTTCTTTAGCTTCTGAATTTTATCGGCAGCGGCCTGGTTCGCCGGATTTTTTTTTGCGAGATACTCATTTATCGCATCAAGTGACTTTTCAAAACTGCCGATTCCAGCAAGGCGTGAAGCATAAAGTGGCTTATAATCGAGTGTGTAATTTGAATCAAGCAGAAATGCTTTTTCATAGCTTGTGATACTGGCGGGATAGTTCTTTAGTTTGCCCTGGATGCTTGCAAGGGCAAGGTAGGCATCTGCGTATTTATTGTCAATGGCAATAGCCTGAACTAAAAGGCCGGCTGCGTTCATCAGGCTGCCATCTTCGGCTCTTTGACGGGCAAGGTTAAAAAGAGAGACAGCTTTTTTATTAACCTTTTCCGGGTTGTACGGCTGTGCAATAGCCACAGTGGAGATAAAATATACTATGCTTAAAAGAAGTTGCTTCATACCGATCATACATCAATAACGAAGCTAAGTGAAAATTATTCGTTCCTGTAGCTGAAATTGTTAAAAGGAGAACATTAAGGAACATTAATGTACTTGTGTATTTGTAAGGATAGCTGCCATTTGGGATTGGCTTTGATGTAATCAACTATTAAGGGAGTAACCTGATTGGCTTTATCCCACTCCGGCTGCAAGTACAACTTACATGCTGGCGAAACTTTCCCGGCAAATTCTTCGGCCCACTCAAAATCAGATTTATTGAAGATGACAACCTTCAGTTCATTAGCATAGGGGAGAATTTCTGGCAGCGGAGCTTTGAATTTTTTTGGAGAAAGGCATATCCAATCCCATTTGCCTGTTAACGGATGCGAACCGGAGGTTTCAATATTTGTTTTTAGGCCAGCATTTTGCAGTTCAATTGTTAGCAGGTTAAGATTATGCATCAAAGGTTCGCCGCCGGTTAGTACAACAATTTTTGCCGGGGTGGCTTTAACTTCTTTAACCAGGCTTTCAATTGAAAGTAAAGGGTGTTTTCCAGCATCCCAGCTTTCCTTTACATCGCACCACACACAGCCCACATCGCATCCGGCCAGCCTGATGAAATAAGCTGCTTTCCCCTGGTGCATCCCTTCACCCTGCAGGGTATAGAAATGCTCCATTACTGGTAAAAAAATTGTACTGGTATTATTACCGGTCATTAGCTATATGCAGGCTTTTAATTTTTGGTAATGCAGGAGTGGTAAGTGTTTTTCATCAATGCGGCAATAGTCATGGGGCCAACACCGCCAGGCACAGGTGTAATCCAGGAGCACTTGGGGGCAACTTCGTCAAATGCCACATCTCCTTTTAGTTTGAAACCGCTTTTTCTTGTACTGTCTTCCACTCTTGTAATGCCCACATCCACCACCACGGCTCCTTCTTTTACCATGTCAGCAGTTACAAATTCAGGTTTGCCTAATGCTGCGATGATAATATCTGCCTGGAGACAATAGTCATTCAGGTTTTTTGTTTTGGAGTGACATATGGTGACCGTACAGTTTCCGGGATAAGTGTTGCTGCTTAGCAATACACTCATTGGTCTTCCTACAATATTGCTTCTTCCAATAACAACAGCATGTTTCCCCGATGTTTCAATTTTGAAATGCTCAAGTAACAGCATAATGCCGTATGGAGTGGCGGGAATATAAGTAGGCAGTCCCTGCATCAGTCTGCCAATATTTACCGGGTGAAAGCCGTCAACATCTTTGTCCGGATCGATGGAGTTTATTACTTCTTCATCCGAGATATGTTTGGGTAAAGGAAGCTGGACTAATATACCATCCACATCCGGATCATTGTTAAGCTCTTTTATTTTGGCAAGTAATTTTGCTTCACTGATAGTTTCCTCAAAACGGATAAGTGTGGAAATAAAACCCACTTCTTCACAGGCTTTCACTTTTGCGGCAATATAAGTTTCACTGGCGCCATTGGCACCAACCAGTATCGCTGCCAGATGTGGTATCTTTTTACCTTCGGCAGATAGTTGCGCCACATCAATTTTCAATTCGTCTTTAATGGCCTGTGAGGCTTTTTTCCCATCAAGTATTTTCATGCGGCAAAGGTAGGGTTTGGTGTTGTGCTGTTTAGCGGTGGGGAATAATAGTTTTTTGAGCATTTTTTTGGCCAAAAAACGTATAGATTGTATTTTACATTCAAACTTATGCTATGAGAATATTTTTCTTACTGCTTGCCACAGTTTCGTTTTCAATTATTGGCTTTTC
>CALLZY010000257.1 GCA_937858715.1 uncultured Chitinophagaceae bacterium
ACTTGGCGTTCTCTGCGGTTAAAAAAGCTACAACCCGTTAACTACTCTTTTGATTCCGTCTTTTAACCGCACTACGTTAAAGTTAAGTAACAAGCCCAGCTTATAGTTTCCCAACTTCATGTAAGTAAGAGTTTGTGCAAGATGTATATCGTTCAAAGCCTCTACACTTTTTATCTCAATAACAAGTTTGTTGTTAACTAATAAATCAATCCTGTAGCCACATTCAAGTTTTACTTCTTCAAACACTAAGGGCATTGGTTTTTCTTTTTCAGCAAACAACCCGGTCTTGATCAATTTGTAATACAAACACTCTTTGTAAGCACTTTCAAGTAAACCAGGGCCAAGTACATTGTGGACATCAATAGCTAATCCAATTACTATTGTTGAAAGTTCATTCTCTGTCATAGAATAAGATTGTGAATGATTATAGTTGTATTAAAAGTAGAACATTATTTGTCATATAATTGGCCGGGAGTTTACTAATTTCACAAAAATTTTTTATGCGTTCCTTATTATATGTAACAGCTATTGCAGTGTTGTTAAGTTCCTGCAAGCTGATGCCGAAGAAAGACGAAAAAGAAAAATCAAAAACAAACAAGACAATGACTAACCGTTTTCAGCCAGTGGATTGGGCACACACCACGAATATCTATGAAGTGAATGTGCGCCAATACACACCAGAGGGCACTTTTAATGCATTTGCCGGTCACCTGCAGCGGCTGAAAGAGATGGGTGTGGAGACATTGTGGTTTATGCCCGTAACGCCTATCGCACAAAAAAACAAGAAAGGTTCGCTGGGCAGCTATTATGCATGCTCTGATTATACTTCCATCAACCCGGAGTTCGGGACATTGGAGGATTTTAAAAATTTAGTGAAGAAAGCCCACGACATGGGGATGAAAGTGATTATTGACTGGGTGGCCAACCATACCGGCTGGGACCATGTGTGGACGAAGGAGCACCCGGATTATTACCTGAAGGATTCTGCCACCAACGATTTTCAGATTGCATCGGGCATGGATGATATAATCGAACTTAACTTCGGCAACCCGGCACTGCGCAAAGCCATGAAAGATGCGATGAAGTTCTGGGTAACAGAATGTGATATTGATGGCTTCCGCTGCGACCTTGCTTTTTGGGTGGAGCTGGATTTCTGGAAAGAAGCAAGACCGGAACTGGATGCGATTAAACCACTTTTCTGGCTGGGTGAATTTGATGAAACAGATAAGCCTGAATATGGAGAAGCTTTTGATGCCAGCTACTCCTGGACATGGATGCACCGCACAAAAGAGTTTTACGAAGGAAAGATTGGATTTGATTCGCTGATGACTGTACTTAAAAAGTATGATGACCTTGGCGACAGCACCATGCGGGCATGGTTTACCACCAACCACGACGAGAACAGCTGGAACGGAACGGAGTATGAAAAGTATGGCGATATGGCAAAAGCACTGGCTGTGTTCAGCGCCACCTGGAATGGTGTGCCGCTGTTATACTCAGGACAGGAACTCGGCAATAACAAGCGGTTAGCGTTTTTTGAGAAAGACCCGATTGTTGCTACTGACAAGGCGGCTGAAATGACAGCATTTTATACTGCCCTGCTGAAACTGAAAAGCAGTAATCCCGCATTGAACGGCGGCGACAAGGCGGTGATAACTTATAAACTGAAAACATCAGACCCCAAAAATATTTTCGCATTCCTGCGCAAAAACGGAAACAGGGAAGTGCTGGTGGTGCTGAATATGTCGGCTAATAAGAACCTGCGGTTTGATATTGCCGATGAAAACCTTAAGGGAGTATTTAAGAATGTTTTTTCCGGTGCAGCAAATGATTTTACATCGGAAAAAAGTTTTGAAATGCAGCCGTGGGAGTATTTGGTGTATGAGAAATAAAAAAAGTATTACAGAACGGGGTTCACTTTTTTACCGGTGCTGGTATAATTGAACTCCTGTACCCTGACAATCTTATCAGGTATTTTAATAGCAGGTAAAGATTTTGCAAGCTGGCTTCTTGTTTGTTCTTCATTAAACAGGAAGCCGGCTTTTGTTATGATATAGGCAATGATGATTTCACCTTTTAAAGCATCTTCTTCGCCTGCTATATGAACATCTTCAATGCCGTCAAGCAGGTGCATCGCTTTTTCAATTTCGGCCGGGTAAATATTCACCCCATTTTTGAGAATCATATTGTCTTTACGTCCGCACCAGAAAAGGATGCCGTTGCTGTCCACATCTGCAAGGTCGCCTGAATGCAACCATTCATCAGTTGATAGATTGGCTAAAGGCGATTGTATCAGCAATTCTTTGCTGCCATCAGTAAATGCTCCGAGTTTGTAATTAACCCCTTTCAGTGGCTTGCCCAGTGCATGAATATTCTGTTTTAGCATGGCGTAATCAGCAATAAAAGAAGTGCTGGCCTCAGTGCTGCCATACATGCTGTAAATATTTGTGGTAAGATTTTCTGTTATGGATTTAAAAGCAACTTCATTCAGCGGAGCCCCGCCGCTGATGATGAGGGTAACAAAATGTTGCTTGCCTTTAAGATTTTCGGCTACCTGGAAAAGCGAAGATGGGACACCTGCAATAAGATCGGTCTTTTCGTTCAGCAAAAGTTCAGTCACCAACTGCTGGTTTTTATTGGGTGTGATTATTGCTTTCTTGCCCAGCACCAGTGCAAACATCAACGCTGTATAACCAAAACCATGCGAAACAGGGATGGAAATATAAACTGCCTTTCTTTTGTAAATACCCGTATTAGTGGACAGGTGTGCGAAGGAACGCAGCCAGTAAAAGGCCCCGGTTCTCTTTTCAATCAGTTTTGCGTTTCCTGTTGTGCCGGAAGTAGGAAAGATGACAGGTGCATGTTTCTTTGAAGGAATGAAATCGCTGTCTGCTGTATTCGAATCAGAAAAAACATCATCAATATTGTGGGCATTTGGGAGCAACAGGTGGTCTGTATCAGATGAAAAGAAATAGTATGGTGCAGAAATACTGCCGGCAATCCTGTTTATTTCGGCTGTGTGTGCTTTGTGGTTCACTAATATCACTTTTAGCCCCAGGTTTTGAATGGCGTGAAGGAAAGCGATATGGCTGACTGAATTGCTGCAGGCTAGTATAATGGTTGCGTTATCTTCTGCGATGATGTTCTTTTTTAACCAGGAACTGATTTCAGCAACCTTTTTATGCAGTTCAGCAAAGCTGAGCCGTCGCTGCTCATCAGCGATTGCTATTTTAATACCAAAACGGTCAGCAGCAAGTTTCAACAAAAAGGAAAGATTATTGCCATGAATTCTCTTTGCCCTGAAAAACAAGAAAAGCGTTTTAGGGGAAACAAACCGGAGCAATATGAGCTGGTAAATAAACCGCATTCTATTTGCTTTGTTTAATTAAATGTAGCTGAATGCGGTACCACAGATTAGGGAACAGTGCATTGAAAAACAGCGGAACACCAATCCACCAAGGCCGGTATTTTCTTTTCTTATAGATGAAGCAGTTTAAAACAGCATTGGCTGCTTTCTTTTTACTCATCGCCGGCTTTGTATGATTCTTTTCATTGACCATGCTCATTTGGGTGCGGACTAACGGCAGATAAACACTGCTTACCATTACCTGTTGTTTTCTTAATTCGGGTTCCATACATTTCAGCCAGTCGTCAAAGGCGGCCTTAGAGGCATGATAAGCCGACCAGCCTGCTGTATGCGGCAGCATAACTGTTACAGTGGAAACATTCAGGATGTGTCCCTTCTTTTCGATAAGTTCTGGCAGGATGCCCAGCAGTAATTGCACAGGACCAGTGAAATTCGTTGCAGAGCATCGCTGCACATCATGAAAACGGCTCAGCGTTCCTTTTAATCCACGGTTAATGGACTTGCCGGCATTGTTAATGAATATGTCGGGAAATAATTGCTGTTTGTTTAATTCAGCAAGCAAATTGTTTACCTGTTGTTCGTTGCGGATGTCAGTGCTGAATATGATGGCAGTACAAGGCCTTCCGGCAAACTGTTGTTGTAAAGCTTCAAGCTTTTCGGTTGTACGGCCAACAAGTATAAGTTTTGCCGGGGAATGACTGATGATTTCAGCAATCATCGCACCTATGCCATAGCTGGCACCAGTAATTAAAATTGTTTTGCCCGCAAGGGCTGTGCTTAGTTTTCCTTTATTAATATTTCTTACAGGAAACAAGAAAGTCTCCAGCAGGGTTTGCCTGTTATCGTCATGATAGTCCTGTGGAAGTGGTGGCGTCATCAATGGTTAATGTAAACTAAAAATAGTAATAAAAAGCCGCCTGCGAAAACACAGGCGGCTGATGTATTTATGTTGAATTTGCTGATTAGCTTATTCGTCTTTTGCGGCAAGGTTTACAGGGTATCTGTAAATTCCTTCGTAGCCTTCGTAGAATCCATCAAGTGTAAGGCTGTTGCCATCGGTTGCCGCAACCACTTTACTCATTTCCTGGAGGCTTTTAATGGTTTTGCCATTTACGCTGGTGATAATAAATCCCTTTTCCATCCTGGTTCTGCTAAGCGGCCCGTCTTTAAGGATTGATTTTACCCGCACACCACCATCCACATTGTTATTATCAGCAGTTTTTTTGTCAATGTTTTCAAGTTCAGCCCCCAGCATTTCATTCAGCACATTAACGTTGGCAAGGTCTATACTGCCTGCGTTATCTTTCAGGGTAATATTGATTGTGTTTTCCTTTTTCTCTCTTAAAAAGGTAATAGGAATTTTATCACCGGGTTTAAAGCTTGCCACTTGTGCACTCATTTCTGCACCTGATGAAACCGGGTTGCCGTTTACTTTGGTAATAATATCACCTTTCCTAATGCCAGCTTTGGCGGCAGCACCATCAGTTGGAACGGCGGTAACATAAACACCCTGAACATCAGGCAGGCCATATTGCTTCACCATTTTTTCGTTCACATTTTCATCAGGCTGATAGGTAATTCCCAGGAAACCTCTCTTTACATCACCATACTCAATCAGGTCGTTTACAATTTTCTTAACCAGGTTAACAGGAATGGCAAAGGAATATCCTGCGTATACGTTATTTGGAGCATAGATAGCAGAGTTAATGCCTATTAATTGTCCGGTAGTATTAACTAATGCGCCACCGCTGTTACCCTGGTTTACAGCGGCATCAGTTTGAATAAATGATTCAACAGGCGTATTGCTCTGTTTACTGTTGATACCAATCGAACGGCCTTTGGCACTTACGATACCTGCCGTAACGGTAGTTTCCAGTGTAAAAGGATAGCCGATAGCAAGTACCCATTGCCCCAGTTTTACCTCATCAGAATTGCCATAAAGCATATAAGGAAGTCCGGTGCCGTCAATTTTCAGAACCGCAATGTCGCTGCTGGCGTCTTTTCCAATCAGCTTTGCTTTATACGTTTTTTTGTTGTGAAGGGTAACTGTTATTTCGTCGGCCACGCCTTCGCCGCCGTCAGAAATTACGTGGTTGTTGGTAATGATATAACCGTCTTCGCTGATGATGACACCACTTCCGGAAGCCCTTTGCTCAGGCTGTATTTGCGGGCCAAAGAAGCCATCACCAAACTGGTCGCTAAAGAAGCGTTCAAAAAGGTCGTCCATGCCATTCATACGGTTGCCCGGCAGACCATTACTTATTTTCTTGGCTGGGATTTTTGTTTTGATATGCACCACAGCCTGAACTGCAGCTGCAGAGGCTTTGGTAAAATCAACTGGTTCACCAGCACCAGAAGCTCCGTCAAAGAAGCCTGCATAGTTTACGGGAGCTTTACCAGAGCTTCCCTGCACAAATGTGCCATTTTTGCGGGCCAGTTTTCCATAAATCCATACACTGCTAACAGCCGAAACGGCGCTGATAGCTACAATCAAAAGAATTTGTTTCAGTTTCATAGCGAATATACTTTTTGGGGTTTTTGTTTTTACCATTTGGGGCGGTTCAAATTCAGTGCCCTTTCCGCACAAAGTAACAAATTGTCAGGCCTGTTTGGTTTACCGTCCGGTTAGTTTAACAATTCTTTACTAAGGTCTTCGTAGTTGGCCATTGTGAAATTAATCTTTTTTACAAATTCTTCAGAAAGGCAAGGGTGTCTGCACCATCTGCATAGTCGGTTATAGCCGGACATTGTGCGGAGCCAAAAGGGATGTGCCCTTTTCCGGTGATACACTGGATTTCCTCGGAATCTGCCAATGCTTTCATTAAATCATCTGCATTTTTATAATACTCATAATTCAACTGGCTGATGGGTGAGAAGACAGACGGCGACTCTACCAGCAATATGGAACCATTTGTCATGTAAAACTTCTTATTAAGGATATGTAATGCCAGGTTGTAGTCGTAGTTGTTCTTAAACTTATGATGGTCTGCCAGGTGGTTATACTTTTTAAATGCCTCAAGCAGCGGAATAAAATCGTAGGCTTCCGGCACATAAAGTTTGGTTACGTTGCGGCAGCCAAGTCCAAAATACTGAAATACATCGTCGGATAGTAAATCCAGTTCCTCTGCCGTTTCATTACCGGTCAGAATGGCAACTGAAGTCCTGTTTTTCCTGATGATATGCGGATATTTTCCAAAATAATAGTCAAAATAGCGGGAAGAGTTGTTGCTGCCGGTGGCGATGTAGGCATCGCAGCCTTTCAGCATTTCTTCAAACCGGATATAGCCTTCAAGCAGCGGCTCCCATTCAATCATTTTTTCAACAAGGTGTTTTATCAGCTCCTTATCCCTGGCAGAAAGCTTTATAATGGCTTTATGTCCACTGACAAATACCGATAGGAAGTCGTGGAAGCCAACAAGCGGAATGTTTCCAGCCATGACAATGCCCACTGTTTTTACTTTTTCCTCCGGCAGATCATCTGGTAACAGGCTGGTCCACTCTTCCAGAATATTTTTTTGCAGAAAGCGGCTGACAATATTTTGTACGGCTATATCAATAAATTCCGGTGTAAACCAGCCATTTTCCCGGCTGGCTTTCGATTTGGCTTCCTGCCAGCCGGGTTCCCCGGAAAGCATATAATTGCCAAGTCCTGATAATAAATTAATTCTGTATGGTAATTTCATTCAGGTGGTATATTTTTGCTAATTACAAATGTAACTCTCAACAATTCAAAACTAATAACTATGGCAATCAAGATTACAGAAGAATGTATCAATTGCGGCGCCTGCGAGCCGGAATGTCCAAACAATGCAATTTATGAAGGTGGTGTGGAGTGGGCTATCTCTGATGGCACATCAGCCAAAGGTTCTTTCGTGTTAATGGATGGGTCTGAAATGGATGCTGACCAGAAGAATGCACCCCTTTCAACAGACACTTATTACATTGTACCCAACAAGTGTACAGAATGCCAGGGCTTCCATGAAGAGCCTCAGTGTGCCGCTGTATGTCCGGTTGATTGCTGCGTTTCTGACGAGGCGTACGAAGAAGCAGTTGAAGCCCTCGCAGCTAAAAAAGCTAAACTGCACGGTTAATAAACCGGGAAAGTGATGTGCATAAAATTATCCTGGAAAATTTCAGGCTAATTTGAAATGTGATTATCTTAGATGTAACATTAGCACAGTCGCATTGCGGCTTACTTGATAAACGGGTGATATTTCCCGTGTAAAAAGGTGAAGGATGAAAGTTCTTCACCTTTCTTATTTTCCGGAACCACCTTTTTGTTAAGTCTTTCTTTAATATCAGTAAGGGGTTGGGTATCTTGTTTTTTTCTGCAATATTTGTATAATAAAACACACTGAATTTTAATGAAGAAGAACATTGCCCTGGTAACCGGGGGCTTTTCCGGCGAAGCCGTAATCTCGTACAGAAGCGCCAGGACTATTGACAGCCATTTAGACAGGAACCTTTTTGATGTTTATACCATTGATATTAACAAGGATGGCTGGTTTTATACTGATAAAGAAGGTGATAAAACTGCCGTTGATAAAAATGACTTCTCAATAACTGCCGGTGGCCAGAAAGTAACATTCGATGCTGTTTTTATTGGCATGCACGGCACTCCCGGTGAGGATGGAAAACTGCAGGGCTATTTCGATACGCTGGGCATTCCATATACAGGCTGCGATGCTGCAACATCAGCCTTAACGTTTAATAAGAGGTATGCAGTTTCTGTAGCCGGCAACTCGGGAATAGCAGTATCGAAATCTGTTTTGCTCATTAAGGGTGTTTTTGAAAACACTGATGAAATACGATACGGTCTGAAGTTTCCTGTTTTTGTAAAGCCAAATAATGGAGGATCAAGCATCGGCATGTCGAAAGTGAATACTCCTGAAGAACTGGACACTGCTATTGAAAAAGCTTTTAAGGAAGATAACCAGGTTTTGGTTGAAGAGATGGTAAGTGGCCGTGAGTTTACTGTTGGCGTATTCAGGTCGAAAGGGAATATCATAGTACTGCCCATTACTGAAGTGATTGCTCATGATGATGTGCCTTTTTTTGATTTTGTGGCAAAATACGAGGGCAAATCAACTGAAGTAACACCTGCTGAAGTGGATGAAGTAATCGCCGACAAAGTGAGGGATGTTGCAAAAAAAATCTACGCTGTTTTTAATTGCCGTGGTGTGGTGAGGATTGATTTCATATACAATGAAGAGGCCGGGAAACCGTTTATGCTGGAAATAAACACTGTGCCAGGACAAAGTGAGGCAAGTGTAGTACCCCAGCAAGTAAGAGCATTGGGCTGGAGCCTGGATGAGTTTTACACCAAGCTGGTAATGGAGTGTTTCTAAAAAGAGAAATTAAATTATCAATAGACACAAATGTTTAAGTTTATCACACACCGGCCATTATGGGTCAACATTATCGCAGGACTTGTATTGGCCCTGGCTTTTTTCTTTTTCTTTCTTCTCTCGCTTGACTGGATAACAGGTCATGGCAAATCTGCCTCAGTACCTTCGGTCAATGGCAAGAGCTATGAGGAAGCAAATAAGATTCTACGTAAGGCAGGATTTGATGTGGAAATACAGGACTCCATCTATGCCGATACTTTAAAGCCAATGATGGTAATGAAACAAATACCTGAGGCTGATGAAGTGGTTAAGACAAACCGCACTGTTTATTTGATTGTAAGCAGGGCTGTTCCTCCTTTTGTTGAAATGCCTAACCTGAAAGGTTACAGCCTTCGAAATGCGACAATGATCCTGAAAAACCTGGACCTGAAATTGGGTGACACCACTTTCCGGCCCGACTTTGCCAAAAATGCGGTGTTGGAACAGCTATACAATGGTGCCGAGATAAAACCGGGAACACAGATAAGAAAGGGTAGCCTGATTTCATTCGTTTTGGGTGATGGAGTTGGTAACAGGGAGTTCGCAGTTCCGGTTATCGTAGGCATGAAATTTGGCAACGCTAAAGCCATGCTTGAAGAGGCGGGACTTGGAATTGGTGCAGTAGTGACTGATGAAAATGTAAGCGATACAATCAATGCTTATATTTATTGGCAGAATCCTCCACGGTTTGATGATGAAAAGAGATTGCTTCGTATCCGTTCGGGACAATTGATGGATGTGAAACTGCAGGCTGATAAACCAGCTAAAGATAGTGTTGGCTCTTCGGAAAGCAAGGATGCAAATTTATTTCAGTTACCATAAACCAAACTATATGCAAAACATCACTGTAGAAGAACTAAAAGCCCGGATGGAAGCCGGCGAAAAACTGAACCTGATTGATTGCAGGGAACCGCATGAATATGCCGAGTTTAATATTGGTGCCAAATTGATGCCCATGGGTATGTTTCAGCATATGCAGCTTGATGATATTATGGGATTGAAGGATGAAGAAGTGATTATTCATTGCCGTAGTGGTAACCGCAGCGGACAGGCTTGTCTGATGCTTGATGCCCTTGGGTTTAAAAATACCAAGAACGTAGTGGGCGGAATGCTGGACTGGCAGGCGAAGTTTGGTGGACAGAAATAACGGATACCAATTAATAGATTAAAGCCAGGTGCTGCAGAATCATTGCGGCACCTGGCTTTTTTTTGTCAGAACCTGAAATTTACTCCTGCCAAAAAGTTTATACCAGCCATTGGAAAATAAAAGTTCTCTGTCGTGGTTTCGCCACCGTAGAAATAACTATAGGTATAGCCATTAGGCTCATATTTCATATTGAATAAATTATTTACTTGCAGAATGATATTCATTTCTTTCAGCGACTTGTAACTGAGTTTATACGATGTCCGCAAATCCTGTGTATAATAAGGATTTAATGATCTGCTTTTATTGGTAGTATTATCAAGAAACTGCCTGCTTACATATTTTCCCGTAAGGCTGACTTCAGTATTCTTTTCAGGCTTCAGGTTTAGTATTATGCTGCCCGTAACAGCAGGCGAAAAAGCGATATCGGTTTCCGTAAAGACATTCTGTTTTTGCCCGC
>CALLZY010000258.1 GCA_937858715.1 uncultured Chitinophagaceae bacterium
ACGGCTTTATCGAAGCCAAGGTCACGGAGAGTTTTTTCAATTTTTTCGGCTTCGCCTGGAAAGGCGAACCTTACCAGCGGGTTGCCATCAGGATTTGCAAATGCATCAAGGCTTTTAAATAATCCTTGCGAAAGTGCATCTTTCAGGCCCATCGCCATCTCAAGTTCTGAAGGGATAAGCTCCGCTTTTTTTAAAACGCTGCAACCTGAAAAGCTGATCCATATTGTAACCAGCGATAAGGTTAATAATTTTCTCATCTTAACTCATTTAATAATTATCAATTCAGTTGCGGGTCAATCGGGTAATTAATGATTTGCTCATACTCACCACCCAGTTGCAGCAGCGAATCCTTCCAGGTCTCTTTATGCCGTGGATGGAAAATAAGCCGTTTCGTGGCTTTAACTGTCAGCCATGTCTTTTCTTTTATCTCGGCACTTAATTGTCCTTCTCCCCAGCCAGAATAGCCAATGTAAAACCTGATTTTTTTCAGGTCAATACTTCTTTCTTTTATCAATTCAATTACTAAGTCAAAATCTCCGCCCCAAAATATACCTTTCAGGACTTCCTGTCCGCCGGGAATTAATTCCGGGTACTGGTGCAGAAAATGCACGGAATTTAACTGAACAGGGCCGCCGTAATAAACAGGAATTTTGTAGCCCTCCAGTTCAGGAACCAGTTCATCAAGAGTATTTTCAAACATCCGGTTTAACACAAAACCAAAACTGCCTTCCTCTTTATGTTCGCACAGAAATACTACAGTACGCAGAAAATTTGGGTCTTTGAGAAAAGGGTCTGCAATCAGCAATATACCAGGTCCGGGTTCAATCATAATCTAATTTAGCAAAAAAGATGATACCTGTCTTTTTTGTAAAAGGCCGTTAAAAATGCTTTTTTAAAGTGCCGGAATGATGTGCAGCCATATACAGGCTGTATTTTTGCATGCTGCCTGTATATGATTATCTTAGGCGGCCTGTTTACTGTTGTGAAACGCATTTTTACCATCATTACGATTCTTATAACCCTGTCGCTGGCAGGCATCATCCTTATTCAGGTATCCTGGATTAAGAATATGATTTCTTTACGCATCGAACAGATCAGGCATAGTGTGGATGAAAGTACCAGGATGGTGGCGACAGAACTGGCGCAGCATAAAGGCAGTTACGCTTCAGGCATGCATAAGAAAAATATGCTAGCTGATCCCTTCGGTTTTGATATTTTTAAACCTGTTACAATTGGGCAGACATTTGATGCGAATGAAATCAAAGACAAAATTCAGGTTGCTTTTTTGAAGAACAAACTGAAGAATATTCCTTTTGAGTTTGGTATAGCCTCATTTGAAGCGAATGGAAATTTCAGGGTTGAGAAGATGACTCCCAATTTTATCCAGGCTCTTGACGATTCAGTTCATAACCACTCATCAAATGAACAACTGGAAGCATTAAGTGGCACTGCTGGTGAAAACCTTACAGTAACGGAAGCTTTATTTGTAGTGGTGCCGGATATAGAAGGTGTGGCTGTAAAATCTCTCCGGTGGCGTATTGCTGTTTCATTCATATTTACATTGGTGATACTTGCTGCTTTTTACCTTACGGTCCGCACCATGCTGCGTCAAAAGAAACTGGGCGAGATAAAGAATGATTTCATTAATAACATGACGCATGAGTTCAAAACACCTATTGCCACCATATCGCTGGCTGTGGATGCTATGAAGAACGAGAAAGTCATTAATGACAAGGAAAAACTTAGTTATTTCAGCGGGATAATAAAAGAAGAAAACCAGCGGATGAACCGGCAGGTAGAAACTATTCTCAGGGCTTCCCAATTAGAAAAGCAGGAAGTTGAGCTGAACCTGAAACCAGTAAATGCACATGCCATAATTGGTGATGTGGTGGATAATTTCACCCTTCAATTGCAGGAAAAAAATGGCAAGGTTGATCTGTTGATGACGGCGGATAATGATTTGATAAACGCTGACGAAGTACATTTTACAAATCTTGTGAACAACCTGGTTGACAATGCTGTAAAATACGCCAAGGAGAATATTCCGCCGGATATAAAAATTTCAACTCAGTCGAACAGCAAAAATTTTGTCATTCGTATTGAAGATAACGGTATTGGTATGAGCCGTGATACGCTTAAACGAATTTTTGAAAAATTTTACAGGGCCCACACAGGTAATGTACATAATGTAAAAGGTTTTGGCCTGGGGCTTAGCTATGTTAAAACAATGGTTGATGCACACGGCGCAACCATCAAGGCAGAAAGTACATTGGGCAAGGGAAGTACTTTTATTCTTGAATTTCCATTAAAGGCTGAATAACAAATGACCTGTTATTGTTTCCACAACAGGCTTCCGTCTCCATAACTCAGAAACCTGAAATTGCTATCCATCGCATACTGATATACTTCTTTCCATTTATTTCCAATAAGTGCTGCAACAAGTAAAAGTAAAGTTGATTGTGGCTGATGAAAATTGGTGACTAACCCTTTTACAATTTTGAAATTATAGCCCGGGGCTATCAATATTTGTGTTTTGGTGACTAATCTTTCAAGATTGTTTTTATCCATCCAATGTAATAAAGCGCCTAACGCTTCAGCCACTGATAAATTTCTGTCTTCCAGTTCATAAGCTTCCCATTGCGAAAGTAAAACAGTATTGTCTTCGGTCGTTGATTGCTTAGTATTGCCTGTTGTTTTCTTTACTCCCATCCAATAAAGGCTTTCCAATGTCCGTAAAGAAGTAGTGCCAACCGCAATGATATCGTTATCAAGGTTATCAAGAAGAATTTCTATTGTTGACCTGGAAACATCAATCCATTCGGCATGCATTTCATGTTCCTGCATCGTTTCAGTTTTCACAGGTTTAAATGTGCCTGCTCCCACATGTAGTGTAACAAAATCAGTGGAAATATTCTTATTCCTTATTTCTGATAAAATTTTATCGGTGAAATGCAAACCTGCAGTTGGTGCTGCCACTGAGCCATCATGTTGTGCATATACTGTCTGGTAACGTTCAGTATCAGATTCCTCAACAGATCTTTTAATGTATGGTGGCAGTGGAATTGCTCCGGCAAAGTGGAGAATTTCAGCAAAGCTAAAATCAGTTTGTGACCATGACAGTTCAATAATAAAGGAACCGCTTCTTTTCTCAATATATTTTGCCTGCAAATTAATATTTGTGTCACCGGCAGTTACCATTTTGTTCAGCAGTTGCCCCGGTTTCCATTTTGAAGCGCCGCCTACTAAGCAATGCCACCACACTTTCCCTTTTTGCAACATGGCGGTAGATACGTCAGGATACTTTTCGTGCGGCTCAAGACAAAAGATTTCGATTATACCGCCGGTTTCTTTGGTAAACAGTAATCTTGCTTCCACCACTTTGGTATTATTGAAAACAAGCAATGAGTTATCGGGAATATGTGATGCAATGTTTCTGTAAATGTCTTCAGTAATGTTGCCTTCTTTGCAAATCAGCAATTTCGATGCATCTCTTTCTTGCAATGGAAAACTGGCAATCCTGTCTTCGGGGAGCGAATAAGTGTATTCGTTGATGGAAATAAATTTCGGGTCTGTCATAACACAACTAACTGTTGCATTTGGTGAGTTGCAAAGGTGCGGAAATCTCAAAAATTTGCCTAATCCACAGCTTATCCACTGCAATTCACACTCAATTCACGGTAAAATCGATTCACATTTTGTCCTATTCTTCGAAACCTTCTCTGGTAGGATATTTCGGGGCAATAAGTGCTGTGGAAAAAAGAAAATCAGAAAAATTTGGTTAAGAAGTGGGAAAAAGTGTTATTTTGTGTCAATTTAATACAAATCCTCTCAAATTATTGATAATGACTGGCTTTCTGGGTGAATATGAGGCTACACTGGACGCCAAGGGAAGATTTCTCCTTCCTTCGGGCTTCAAGAAGCAATTGCCCGAAGGTGAGGCTGAAAAGTTTGTTATCAACAGGGGATTTGAAAAATGCCTTACCCTTTACCCGATGAAAACCTGGGAGCCGCTCTTTGCAAAAATTGCAGGCCTGAACGAGTTTGACCCGAAACAGAGGGAATTCAGAAGGGCTTTTCTGAACGGGGCCACTTATGTGGAACCGGATACAGCTGGCCGAATCCTGTTGCCGCCCAGCCTGAAGGCTTATGCGGAAATGACGAAAGACATTGTGCTGATGGCAACAGGCGATAAAATAGAAATCTGGGATAGTAATAAGTACAAACAGTTCTTTGATTCAATTTCTTCGGATGCATTAAGCGACCTGGGCAGTCAGGTGCTGGGTGGCGGGCCTAAAGAATAAGTAATTGTGGAAACGGGCTACCACATACCAGTACTGCTTGCAGAAACAATAGCTGCACTGGCGATTAAACCCGGCGGCACTTATGTTGATTGCACATTTGGTGGTGGCGGACATTCCAAAGCTATTCTGTCGCATCTTGGAAAAGATGGACAGTTAGTGGCGTTTGACCAGGATGCAGCAGCTAAAAACAATTTGCCTGATGACGAAAGATTAGTCTTTGTTTCACAAAATTTTCGTCACCTGCAGCGTTTTTTGAGGTTGGAGGGGATAATGGCTGTGGATGGCATCATGGCAGATCTCGGGGTTAGCAGTCATCAGTTTGATGAAGCAGACAGGGGGTTTTCTATTCGCTTTGATGCAGAAATGGATATGCGGATGGACAGACGACAGGCACAAACAGCCTTCGATGTGCTGAACAGTTATTCCGAACAGCAACTGCATAAGATATTTGAGCGGTATGGAGAGGTGACAAATTCAAAAACTCTTGCCAGGAAAATTGTTGACGTCAGAAAAGTTGCTTCTCTCAAAACCACTGAAGGTTTTAAAAATGCACTCCGTGAAATTGTAAAAGGAAATCCCAACAAGTACTTCGCCCAGGTTTTTCAGGCATTGAGAATTGAGGTAAATGATGAATTAGGTGCGTTAAAAGAAATGCTTCAGCAAATTCCATCCTTATTAAAACCTGGTGGCCGTGCAGCTATCATTACGTTTCATTCATTAGAAGACAGGTTGGTGAAAAATTTTTTCCGTAATGGCTCACTTGATGAAAAGCCGGATGAAAACCCTTTTGCGGTTACAAAGAAAAAAAGTGAATTAATGGTAATTACTAAGAAGCCTATTGTGCCAACTGATGACGAGATGAAAAGAAATCCCAGGAGCAGAAGTGCCAAGCTGAGAGTGGTGGAGAAAATAATTGAAGAGTAAGAAGATAAACCCTGAGCATAAATTTTTGGAAAGTCTATATCCCTTGAAATCAACCCTGCTTGCCGGCAGATCCGCAGGCAGGGTTGATAAAAACCACAAACAGAAGTTCTGTAAAAGCTATGGAGGAAAAGCAATTACAAGATGAGAAAGCAGCAAAACAGGCCGGCTGGAAACGCTGGCTAAATTATCAGTCTGTTGTTAAGCAACTGCCCTTCATTTTGTTCCTTGCTGTGCTGGCTGTACTGTATATCTACAATGGTCACTATGCCGATAAGACTATTAGAAGGATAAACAAAACTGCCAGAGAGGTTAAAGAGCTTAAGTATGAATACATAGCAGTGAAAAGCAAAGTGATGTTTCAGAGCAAGCAAAGCGAACTGATTAAAGCGGTGGAGCCACTGGGGCTGAAAGAGCTTGTGGAATCGCCGGTAGTGCTGAAAGATTCTGTGCTGAAGAAATAGGTAAATAAAAACCTTTCCGAAACGAACTAAGGAGAGGTGAACGAACACAACTAACGAACAACAACTAAAAACAAACCAAAACCCTGCCAGCAGGCGTATTGGTTATTTAAAGCAGTGGAAGTAAAAAAGGACATATTATGGCGTGTATATGTCAGCTTTCTCGGTATCATGGTGCTAAGCCTGATGGTGCTTGGAAGAGCCTTCTACATCCAGCGGTTCCAGGGAAGCTACTGGCGCAATATGAGCGACAGTCTTCACCAGCGGTACATTACACTGGATGCTGAAAGGGGTACCATCTACAGCGAAGACGGCCAGATGCTGAGCACTTCTATCCCCACTTTTGATATTTATGTTGACTTTAATGCAGAAGGTCTGAGAGAGAAAAAAGGGAAACGCTTTATTGAAAATCTGGACTCTTTATCCTTATCACTGGCCAATTATTTTCAGGATAAAACTCAATCTCAGTACAAAAGAGAACTACAGCAGGCTTACAAATTGAAAGACCGCTATTTCCTGCTGAAGAAGAAATTAAATTTTGAGCAGTATAAGGTGTTTCGGGATTTTCCACTGGTGAGGTTAGGTCGTAACAAAAGCGGGGTAATTGTAGAAGTTAACAGCAAAAGAGAAACACCTTTCGGTTTGCTGGCCAACCGGACAATTGGTTTGTCAAGAGAATTTGTAGGTGCTGATAAGAAAACAAAAAAACAGAATGTGGGTTTGGAAATGAGTTATGATTCTGTTTTAAGTGGAACAGATGGGCAAAAATTAGTTAGGTATATAGCTGGTGGTACGGCCATCCCGATTGAAGGTTCGCAAACAGACCCAATTAACGGAAAAGATGTTTATACTACGATAGATGTAAACATTCAGGATATAGCAGAAACCGCATTAATGCGGATGATGATGCAATGCGAAGGCCCTTATGGTACGGCGATCGTAATGGAAACCACTACGGGAAAAATTAAGGCATTGGCAAATCTGGGCCGTCGCCCCGATGGCACTTACTGGGAAGATGACAACTATGCATTAAGGGCAACTGAGCCTGGTTCAACAATAAAACTGGCAACACTTTTATCTGTATTAGAAAAGGGCTCAAGCAGCATTGATGACAAAGTGGAAGTAGGAGGTGCCGGTCGCTTGCAGGTTGGAAAGAAAATAGTTGTTGATGCTGAAAGGTCTCCACGGGCAGTGTTAACCGTCAGAGAGTGTTTTGCCCATAGTTCAAATGTGGGAATGAGCAAGCTTGCTTACAAAGCGTTTGCTCAAAAGCCAGCCGAGCTGAAAGACTATTTACACAAGTTTCATTTAGATGTCCGTTCTCCGATTGATTTAACGAATGTGCCCAAGCCAACCATGGCTCCGCTCAACCAAAAAGGAAGTGCAGAAGGAAATATGCTTTGGATGAGTTTTGGATATGGCCTGCAGGTTAGTGCTTTGCATACGTTGGCTTTGTACAACGCTATTGCCAATAATGGAAAGATGATGAAACCATATTTGGTAAACAGCATCCGTAATAACGGGGTGGTGGTTAAACAGTTTGAGCCAGCTATTATGGAGCAGCAATTGTGTAAGCCCGAAGTTATAAATGCTGCAAGGTCTGCAATGGAAGCAACCGTAACAGATGGAACAGCAACAAGAGTTTTTAAAGGAATGACTTTTGCTGTGGCTGGCAAAACGGGTACAGCCCATGTATCTGATGGCCCGATAAAATATGCTCACGGTGTTTACCAGGCCACATTCGCCGGTTATTTCCCGGCTGATAAGCCACAGTTTACCTGTATCATAGTTATAAGAACTAAGCCGCATGCCGCATCGCATTATGGCGGTACAGTTGCAGCACCTGTATTCAGGGAGATTGCCACCAAGCTGTATGCTATGTATGTGGAAAAGAAAACACCTTCTCAGTTTTTCACGGCAAAAGATAGTTCTGCATTTTTCTATGCGGGTAATGCGGTTGATATAAAAAAAGTTTTTCAGTCAATGAGTATGCCCTTTACCGATTCGGCTAAAACAGCCACATGGGCAACTGTATATGCAAATAATTATAGTCCGGTAGTGAGAACAGCAACAGTGAGGCAGCAGGTAATGCCGAACGTAAAAGGCATGGGATTGAAGGATGCGGTTTTCTTACTGGAAAATTTGGGGGTAAAAGTGCAGGTGAAGGGAAAAGGAAAAGTGGTGGTACAATCTGTTGAAGCGGGCCGCCCTCTGGGAAAGGGAACTGCTGTTTTAATTGAGTTAAGCTGACAATTTAAAATAACTGTTGTGATACTTCAGGATGTTTTGTACAAGGTTGCTATAAGGATGGTGCAGGGAAATACTGCAGTGGACATAACAGATGTGCAGATTGACTCAAGAAAGATAAAAACCGGTTCATTGTTTATAGCAGTCAGGGGTTCAGGTGCAGACGGCCATGACTATATAAACAAGGCAGTTGAAAAAGGTGCGGTTGCAGTGGTTTGTGAAGAAATGCCATTTCCGAAAAATGAAGATGTGGTGTATGTACAGGTTGAGAACAGTGCGGCAGCATCAGGGTATATAGCTTCAAACTTTTTTGAAAGGCCTTCTCAAAAGCTGAAGCTGGTAGGAGTAACAGGAACAAACGGTAAAACAACGATAGCAACATTGTTGTACAAGCTCTTTACAAGATTGGGATATACATGCGGGCTGATAAGTACTGTGGAAAACAGGATTGGAGAAGAAGTGCTTGCTGCTACACATACAACACCTGATGCAATCAGCCTGAATGCCTTGTTAAAGCAGATGGCTGATAATGGATGTGCTTATGTGTTTATGGAAACCAGTTCTCATGCCGTGCATCAGCACAGAATTGCAGGTTTACAGTATGCCGGAGGAATTTTCAGCAACATCACACATGACCACCTTGATTATCACAAAACTTTTGATGAATACATCAGGGTGAAGAAAGCATTCTTCGACGGGTTGCGGTCATCAGCTTTTGCCATAAGCAATGCAGATGACAAAAGAGGTGATGTAATGCTGCAGAATACAAAAGCGAAGAAATACTACTACAGCCTGAAAACTGTGGCTGATTTCAAAGGGAAAGTACTTGATAACAGCCTTAGTGGTTTGATGATGATGATTAACGATGTGGAAGTGCATTTCCGGCTGATAGGTGAATTCAATGCTTATAATCTGCTTGCTGTGTTTGGTGCTGCGGTTTGCTTGGGCCAGGAAAAACAAGAGGTGTTGACCGCATTAAGTGAACTGTCCGGTGCTGAAGGAAGGTTTGATTATATCGTTTCAGCCAAAGAGAAGGTGATTGCGATAGTTGATTATGCTCATACTCCGGATGCACTACTGAATGTGCTTGCAACGATTAAGAAATTACGTAAAGGTTTTGAAAATGTGATTACAGTAGTGGGTTGTGGTGGCGACAGGGACAAAACCAAGCGGCCGGTTATGGCAACAGTAGCCTGTGAACATAGTGACAGGGTAATATTCACCAGCGACAATCCAAGGACCGAAGACCCGCAGCAGATTATTGCGGATATGGAAGAAGGTCTGGCGGCCGCTTATAAACGGAAGTATATCTCGATTGTTGACAGAAAGCAGGCGATAAAAACTGCTATCAGCCTAGCAGGAAAAGAGGATATCGTGTTAGTAGCAGGTAAAGGACATGAGAAATACCAGGAGATTAATGGAGTGAGAAATCACTTTGATGATAAAGAAGTGGTGAACGAAATGTTTGAAGAATTAGAAAAGTAAACAATAATAATAACAACTAACCAGGACCAGCATGTTATATCATTTTTTTGACTGGCTTAACAGCGAAGGGTTCAATTTCCCCGGTAATAAACTATTCGGTTTTATTACTTTCCGGGTATTGCTGGCTGTATTGTTGTCTTTATTCATTACAACAGTTTACGGAAAGCGGCTGATTAAGTTCCTGCAGAAAAAACAAATTGGGGAAAGTATCCGTGAAGAAGGATTGCCGGGTGAGGAGAAAAAACAGGGAACTCCAACCATGGGAGGCATTATTATTATTGCAGCCATCATCATCCCAACATTATTGCTTGCCAACCTGACAAAAGTTTATGTGCAACTGATGTTAATCTGCACTGTGTGGATGGGTGCAATCGGGTTTATTGATGATTATCTGAAACTGAGAAGCAAAAGGCTGGCACAACAAAAAGGTCATGAGTACAAAAAGAAAGATAAAGATGGACTCGCCGGCTGGTTTAAAATTCTTGGACAGGTAGGTCTTGGTTTACTGGTTGGGGCCACACTGTATTTCAATGGTGATGTAAAAATCTGGAGGGAGTATGTAGGCCATGTTCCTCCGGCAGATTCTACAATAGCTTTTGAAAAAACTATTAATGGCAAAGCAAAATATTTCACAGAAACAAAAACCCCCATTACAACCATTCCGTTTGTAAAAAACCATGAGTTTAATTATTCAAAACTTTTGCCTGCGTCTTGGAGAGATTATACCTGGGTGCTCTACATACTCATCGTGATATTCATTATCACGGCTGTTTCAAATGGTTCAAATCTTACAGATGGATTGGATGGACTGGCGACAGGAACCTCGGCCATCATCGGGGTACTGCTTGGCATATTCGCCTATGCCAGTGGTAACCTTGTATTTGCTGACTACTTAAATATCATGTACATACCGGGATTAGATGAGCTGTCCATTTTTATTGCCGCCATGATTGGAGCCTGTGTGGGTTTTCTTTGGTACAACTCATTCCCCGCTCAGATATTCATGGGCGATACGGGAAGTTTAACCCTCGGTGGAATTATAGCAGCATTGGCCATTATTGTACACAAGGAATTACTGATACCCATTTTCTGTGGAGTGTTCTTTGCTGAAACAGTAAGTGTGATGCTGCAGGTGAGCTATTTTAAATACACAAAAAAGAAATATGGCGAGGGCAGAAGGATATTTCTGAAATCACCATTGCATCATCACTACCAGATGAAAGGGTATCATGAGGTGAAGATTGTTACAAGGTTCTGGATTGTAACAGTGCTGCTGGTGGTATTAAGTATAGTGACATTAAAACTAAGATAGACTGGAAATAATATCAGAAGACAGTTTTGAAAAACCACCGGATCCTGAGAAAATAAGTTGAGACCTGATTAACAGAATTGTGGTGCAGTTGTAATTGAATCCAATACTTACGAAGAACCGTACTCCGTACAATGAACTAATGTCATGGGCAAACGATTTGTCATACTGGGCGGGGCCGAAAGCGGGGTTGGTGCAGCATTGCTGGCCAAACATCAGGGGTATGATGTGTTTTTGTCAGACGGGGGCTCTTTGAAAAACGAGTATCGTAATGAACTGGTTGCCGCCGGTATTGCTTTTGAAGAAGGACTTCATTCAGAAGAAAAAATTTTGAATGCGGATGAAGTGATGAAAAGCCCGGGCATTCCTGACAAGGCAGAAATAGTAAAGAAGATTAGAAAAAAAGACATACCGGTGATAAGTGAGATAGAACTGGCGTATCGCTTCAAAGGCGAAAGCATTATTGTGGCGATTACAGGAAGCAACGGAAAAACAACTACCACTTCACTTATTTATCACATCTGCAAACAGGCCGGGTTGGATTGTGCATTGGTGGGGAATATTGGTGAGTCATTTGCAAAACAAGTGGCGACAGATCCCAAACCCATTTATGTGGTCGAAGTCAGCAGTTTTCAGTTAGATGATATAAAGACTTTCAGACCGGACGTGGCTGTGCTGACTAATATCACGGAAGACCATCTCGACCGTTACGATTACAAGTTTGAAAACTATATAAAAAGCAAATTCAGGATAGCAATGAATCAGCAACAGGGAGATTATTTCATTTACTGTGCTGATGATGAGATAACAATAAAATACAAGGACTTATTCAATATTCACTCAAACCAACTGCCAATCAGTATGAAAAAAGAATTACCAAACGGTGCATTTATTAAAGACGGGGATATGTATTTAAGAACAGGACAGGAGTTCACCAGCATGAGTGTATATGATTTTGCTCTGAAAGGAAAGCATAATCAGTACAATACGATGGCAGCTTGTGTGGCCGCCACTACGCTGGACATCAGGAAGGACAAAATCAGGGATGCCGTTCAGAATTTTCAGAACCTGGAGCATCGCATGGAACCTGTGGCAACGGTTCGTGGTGTCGAGTTTATTAATGACAGCAAGGCAACCAATGTGAATTCAACATGGTATGCACTGGAAAGCATGACAAAACCAACAGTGCTCATCCTTGGTGGTGTGGATAAGGGCAATGATTATACACTGATTGAGGACCTGGTAAAAGAAAAAGTTAAAGCTATTGTTTGCCTTGGTGTGGATAACGCAAGGCTGCATGAAGCGTTTGGAAGTATTACAGATAAGATTGTTGATACTGCCGGTGCGGCAGAGGCAGTAATGACTGCTTACCAGATAGCTGAAAAAGGCGATGTGGTTCTGTTGAGCCCGGCTTGCGCCAGTTTCGATTTATTTAAGAATTACGAAGACAGGGGACAACAATTTAAAAAAGCGGTAAAAGAATTATAAGATACATGAGTACTGCCCGTGAAATAAGGTTTACTGAATTGAAGAATACCTTCAATGCCAATCATCTTCTGAATAAAACAAAAGGGGACAAAGTGATTTGGGCATTGGTGGTATTACTCACACTTGTTTCATTGCTGGCTGTGTACAGTGCAACCGGTTCTTTGGCATATAAAAACTACAAAGGCAATACAGAAATTTATCTGTTTAAGCAGGTGGCCTTCATTCTTGCCGGAATCATGGTTATTTATTTTGCCCACCTTGTTAACTATACTTTCTATTCAAAGGTTGCAAAAATTGCATTTCTTATTTCCATTCCGCTGTTGATATACACTCTCTTCTTTGGAGTAAAAATGAATGAAGGAAGCCGGTGGATAAGGTTGCCGCTCATTAACATGACGATGCAGACATCTGACCTGGCCAGGCTGGCACTCTTCATGTACCTTGCAAGGTTGCTTAGCAAGAAACAGGATGTAATTAAAGATTTCAAAAAAGGATTCATCCCGGTAATTGCACCTGTTCTTGTTACCTGTGCGTTAATTGCTCCGGCAAACTTGTCAACAGCATTGCTGCTCGGTGCAAGTTGCTTATTGCTCCTGTTTATAGGCCGGGCAAGTACGAAACATATTCTGATGGTCATCGGTGCGGCATTAATTCCGGTTGTGTTTCTTGTTGCTGCAGCTGTTATCCGTCATAAAAATACCGGGGATGAAATTTCGGCACCGGCTAAAGCATCATCTGGCATCTTAGTTCGGGTTGATACCTGGATTAACAGGATTGAAAGTTTTATTTACGGAAGCAAGGATGTGGACAATGATGATTACCAGGTAAGCCAGGCTAAAATCGCCATATCAAAAGGCGGAGTCTTTGGCGTGGGGCCCGGCAACAGTACAACAAGGGATTATCTGCCGCAGGCATACAATGATTTTATTTATGCCATCATCATTGAAGAGTATGGCCTTGTTGGTGGTGCCTTTATCATGTTTGTGTATCTGGTTTTTTTATACCGGTGTATAAGGCTATTTAAGAAATGCCCGTTTGCATTTGGCGCATTTCTCGCATTGGGATTAAGCTTTACACTGGCTATACAGGCAGTTGCAAATATGGCAGTAACGGTGAATCTTTTCCCGGTAACGGGAGTAACCTTGCCGCTGGTAAGTATGGGCGGAACCAGTTTCATCTTTACCTGCCTTGCAATTGGAATTATACTGAGTGTGGCAAGAAATGTTGAGATACAGGAAGGCAAAGCAGTGGCCGAAACAGTAAAGTAAAAGCAATGAGCAAAAAAATAATTATAGCGGGAGGAGGAACGGGGGGGCATATTTTTCCGGCCATTGCGATAGCTAATGCTTTAAAAAATAAAGAAGGAGATATAGAAATACTGTTCGTTGGGGCGAAAGGAAAGATGGAGATGGAAAAAGTACCGCAGGCCGGGTACAAAATTGAAGGGTTAGACATTGCAGGGTTCAACCGCAGTTCTTTGATTAAAAACATTGGCTTGCCATTTAAACTGGTAAAAAGCTTTCTGCAGGTAAGAAGAATTTTCAAAAGCTTCAGGCCTGATGCGGTAATTGGTGTGGGCGGCTATTCAAGTTTTCCAGTCTTACGTTTTGCACAGGCAAAAGGGATAAAGACTTTCATTCATGAGTCAAATTCTTTTGCCGGAAAATCGAATATGATGCTTGGCCGGAAAGCAACGAAAGTGTTTACCGGTTCTGACGGGATGGAAAAATTTTTCCCCGCTGAAAAAATTGTAGTTACCGGAAACCCTGTCCGTCTGGCAATAGCGAATGCATCAGTAAGCAGGGCTGAAGGAGTTCAGTTTTTTGGGTTGCAAGAGAATAAGAAAACACTACTGGTTGTGGGTGGCAGCCTGGGTGCCAGAACAATTAACGAAGCTGTTGATAAAGGACTTGATGAATTGATTGCAGCAGGTCTCCAGTTGATTTGGCAAACCGGCAAACCGTATGCTGAAACTGCTAGGCAAAGATGTGAAGGAAAGAAAGGTGTTTGGGCAAATGAGTTCATTACAAAGATGGAGTATGCTTATGCGGCTGCAGATATGGTGGTGGCCAGGGCAGGAGCGATGACAGTAGCTGAGTTGTGTGTGGCCAAGAAGCCGGTCATTTTTGTTCCTTATCCGTTTGCTGCAGAAGATCATCAGACGGTGAATGCAATGCAACTGGTGAACAAGCAGGCCGCCCTGCTGGTGAAAGATGCTGAGGCCATGCAGAAGCTGGTGAAGATGACAGTTGATCTGGCAGGTAACGAACAACAGCAGCAAGAGTTGAAAAGCAATATCAGCAAACTGGCAGTGACGGATGCTGACAGTAAAGTGGCTGATATAATACTTGAAATATTGAACGGAAAAAGTATTTGATGTAAACGAATCCCTTTCTCCCCTTTAGGGGTTGGAGGTAATACTGTCCTTATGAATACCCCCTTTGGGGGGAATGAAAAAATGGTTGACAAGAATAAAATAGAAAAAGAGTTTGTGTTTCCTTTTGTACAGGGGCAGGAAGGTGTGGTCTATTTTATTGGCATTGGCGGAATCGGAATGAGTGCCATTGCAAAGTTCTTTCACAAAGCTGGTTTAAAAGTCAGTGGGTACGACAAAACGGCAACGGCCTTAACCAAAGAACTGGAAGCTTCAGGCATTGCAGTGCATTATGAAGAAAACCCGGAGCTGATTCCAAAGAAAGCGGACCTGGTGGTTTACACACCGGCCATCCCGGCTGAACATGCTGAACTTGTCTTCTACCGTGAGAATGGATACAAGGTGGTAAAGAGAAGCGATGTGCTGCAACTCATTACTGAAAGTTCTTTCAATATATGTATTGCCGGCACACATGGCAAAACAACCACGACTACAATGGTGGCTCATTTGCTGACAAACAGCGGTTTTGGCTGCAATGCATTTTTGGGTGGCATATCAGCCAACTATGCGACAAACTTTTTGAGTAGCAAAAGAAATGTATGTGTGGTGGAAGCCGACGAATATGACAGAAGTTTTTTGAAATTGAATCCCGATGTGGCAGTGATTACGGCAATGGATGCCGACCATCTCGACATCTACGGCACAACAGAAGCAATGGAAGATGCCTTTATAGAGTTTGCTGCAAAAGTGCAGGAAGGTGGTTTGTTGCTGAAGAAGTTTGGCTTGAAAAAGGGAAAGGAATTAAAAGCAGATAATGTTCTGTCATACAGTTTGCAGAATGAGAGTGCAGATGTGTATGCCGCAAATATCAGGCTGGCTGATGGCGGGTATGAGTTTGATGTGATGCTGAAAGATAAAATGCTTTCAGATGTTAAACTGAACATGGGTGGCATGCACAATGTGGAGAATGCAGTCGTGGCAATCGCCGTGGCAGATAGTTTGGGAATAGATGCAGAAAGAATAAAAGCCGGTGTTGAAAGTTTCAAAGGGGTAAAGAGACGGTTTGAGTATATCATCAGGAACGACAGGATTGTGTTTGTAGATGATTATGCTCACCATCCGGAGGAACTGAAAGCTCTTATTACCGGGGTTAAAACATTGTTCAGGCAAAAGAAGTGCACTGTGATATTTCAGCCGCACTTGTACAGCCGGACAAGAGACCTGGCAAAAGAATTTGCAGAAGTGCTCGATATGGCGGATGATGTGATACTCCTGCCAATCTATCCCGCAAGGGAGTTGCCGGTTGAAGGGGTAAACAGCGAGATGATTATAAAAAAGATGAGCAATGAAAGCAGCCGGGTGATGAGTAAGGATGAATTGCTGAACTGGATAAAAGAAAAATACGCAGTGAATATTGACAATGAATTTGGCGAAGTATTGGTAACTGCAGGTGCCGGAGATATTGATATGCTGGTGGAGCCGGTAAAAGATATGTTAACGAAGTGAGTAAAAAGATAACGATACGGAAAGTGCTTTTTGTCGCAGTATGGCTCTGCGTAGGCGCTGGTATGTTCACTTTGTTGCTGGCAGCCATCAACAAACAGCGCAAAGGCTTGTGTGATGATGTGCAGATAAATATCGAAGGGGCGAAAGAAAATCTTTTTGTGGACAAGAATGATGTTCAGCAGATACTGGAGAAAACAGCCGGCGGAAAAATCAAAGGGCAGTTGGTGTCTTCGCTGAACCTGCAAAGCATGGAACAGGCACTTGAAAAAAATGCTTGGGTCGAAGAAGCCGAAGTGTATGTTAACAATAAAGAAGTGCTGCATGTAACTGTTTGGGAGAAAGAACCGGTGGCAAGAGTGTTTACAACAGCAAACAGTTCTTTTTATATAGACAGTGCCGGAAGTAAAATGCCATTGTCTGAAAAACTTACGGCCAATGTTCCTGTGTTTACCGGATTTCCTGACAAGAAGAAATGGAATGCGGCTGACAGTGCCCTGATGAAAGAAGTGAAGAGTGTGGCCAACTTCATTTACAACGATGATTTCTGGATGGCGCAGGTGGCACAGGTGGACATCAACAGCGATGGTGAGTTTGAAATGATTCCGCTGGTGGGTAACCACATCATAAAGTTTGGTAATGGTGATAATGTGGCAAAGAAGTTCAACCGCCTGATGGTTTTTTACAAGCAGGTGTTAAGCCAGGCCGGGTTTAATAAATACAGGCTGATAGATGTGCGGTATAAAGGCCAGGTGGTGGTTTCAAAAACTTCTGGAGGCAATGCCATTGACTCAGTGCAGTTAAGAAAGAATGTGGAAATGCTGTTGCGCCAGTCAGGAGATGCAGGCCGGGATACAATGATGCGCCTTCAGCCGTTGGTGAAGCTGGCAGCCGACTCAGCCGATGCGGTTACGCCTGATTTGCCAAAAGAAACAGAGAACAAACCGCCGGTTAAAAATGACAAACCTGTGCAAAACAATAATAACAAACCAGTTCCTGCGAAAGTACCAAAGGCGGTAATGCCGCCTAAACAACCTGTTGAAGATGCAAACAGGGGATATAATTAAAACAACGAAAAAACAACAACTAAAAACGACCAATTATGAACAACGAACAACCCATTATTGTAGGTCTGGACATTGGGACAACCAAGATCGCAGTAATTGCCGGACGAAAGAACGAGTTTGGTAAACTGGAAATTCTTGGTTTTGGAAAAGCCAATTCCAACGGCGTTAAGCATGGCCAGGTGCTTAATATTGATGAAACTATCAAAGCCATCCGGACGGCACTCGACAACTGCTTTCAGTCTAATCCCGACCTGGAAGTAAAAGAAGTCTATGTCGGTATTGCCGGGCATCACATTAAAAGTTTGCAAACCCGTGGCGACATTGTCAGGCAAACCACTGATGATGAAATAACACACAAAGAAATTGACCAGCTGATTGCTGACCAGTATAAAACATATATTCCCGCTGGTGACCAGATCATTGATGTGATCCCGCAGGAGTTTACTGTTGACAATTTCCAGAACATCCCCAACCCGATAGGTTTTGGTGGTGTTAAGATTGGCGCCAACTTCCACATCATCACCGGCGATAAAAATGCCATCCGCAACATCAACCGCAGTGTGGAGAAATCAGGCTTGTACACAAAAGACCTGGTGCTGCAGCCGCTTGCTTCTTCTTCAGCCGTTATGGGCCAGGAAGATTTGGAAGCCGGTGTTGCCATTGTTGATATTGGTGGTGGCACTACTGACCTCGCCGTTTTCTACGAGGGAATACTCAAGCACACCGCTGTTATTCCTTTCGCCGGTGAGAATATTACCAACGATATCAAAACCGGTTTGGGTGTATTGAAAACACAGGCCGAAGCCATGAAGGTGCAGTTCGGCAGTGCATTGGCAAACGAAGCAAAAGCAAATGCCTACATCACCATTCCCGGGTTAAGGGGAATGCCCGCCAAGGAAATCAGTGTAAAGAATCTTGCCAACATCATCCAGGCACGGATGCAGGAGATTATGGATTTTGTAACCTATCACCTCAAGCAGGTAGGTTTGGAAAACCGTATGCTCAATGGCGGCATCATACTTACAGGTGGCGGTTCGCAGTTGAAACACCTCATCCAGTTAACAGAATATGTAACAGGCCTGCCTGCACGGATTGGTTTCCCCAACGAGCACCTGGCCGCCGGCCATATCGAAGAACTGGCAAGGCCCACCTATTCAACCTGTATTGGTTTAATACTGAAAGGATATGACGACTATGAGCACAACCGCAAGCAGTTTAATAAAGATTTCCGCAATGTGGAAGTGCCGCAGAACCTGAAGAAGACACAGGAAGAAGCAGCCACACCGGAAGAAGAAACAAGCATTGCCGAAATGAAAATGGCAAAGCGTAAAAATCTTACCGGCTTCTGGAGCAAGTTCAAGGATGGAATTATTGATTTGTTCAAAGAAGAGGAAGACAAGGCATTATAAGCAACCATTTCTGAATCAAAATTTTTCAGAGCATACTAACTAACCCATTTTTTCAACGCTTCATCATGTGAGATTTCAGCATCGTACTCCATGAAGCAAAAACTTAAGACTATGATTCATTTCGATTTGCCAAAAGATAAATCATCAATACTCAAGGTAATTGGTGTAGGTGGTGGTGGCGGCAATGCTGTCAACCACATGTTCAGCCAGCAGATTGATGGTGTAAACTTTATGATATGCAATACCGATGCACAGGCACTGGCTTTTTGCGATATCCCCAATAAAATACAGTTAGGCCCCCATCTTACACAAGGGCTGGGTGCCGGTGCCAATCCCGACATCGGAAGACAGGCAACCGAAGAGTCTCTTGAAGAGATCAGGAGAATACTTGAAGTAAATACCAAGATGGCCTTCATCACTGCCGGTATGGGCGGTGGCACAGGCACAGGTGGTGCGCCCATTATTGCAAAAATCTGCCGTGACCTGGGCATCCTCACCGTTGGTATCGTTACCACTCCCTTTGCTTACGAAGGAAAGAAAAGACAACTGCAGGCCGAAGAAGGCATTAAAAACCTGAAGCAGTATGTCGATACGCTGCTCGTCATCAGCAACGATAAGCTGCGCCACCAGTTTGGCAACCTTAAAATGCGTGAAGCATTCGAGAAGGCCGACAATGTGCTGGCTACTGCGGCCAAGTGTATTACCGATGTTATCAACAGCACCGGGCAAATCAATGTTGACTTTGCCGATGTATGCACCGTAATGCGCAATGGCGGTGTGGCTATCCTGGGCAATGCCGAAGCTGCCGGCGACAACCGGGCACAGCGGGCCATCGAAGAAGCCCTCAACTCACCACTGCTCAACGATAACGATATCAAAGGTGCCAAGTGGATACTCATCAATATCAACTCAGCACATGGTGAATACGAGTTTACCATGGATGAGGTGGAAGTGATACAAAACTACCTGCTCACCCAGGCTGGTGATGATACCGATGTTATCCTCGGTATGGGTTATGATAATACGCTTGGCGATAAAATCGGCATCACTTTAATTGCCACAGGTTTCGAGCATAAAGATCCTTTCCAGAAACCGGTGGTAAAGAAAGAAGAACCGAAGAAAGAAGAAAAGATTGTAATGGTGCTGGGGCAGCCCGATGTGCAGAAAACGGAAGAAGTGATGCCGGCTCCTGCTGTTGCGGTGATACCGCCTGCTGCCATTGAAAGGGAAATGCAGGTGATGGAAGCCGAAATAAAACCGGCAGACGATTACCTGATGCCAAAACTGGTGGAAGAGTTCCCTGTTATGAGTGCCCCTGTAATAGACCTTACAGACATTAAGGACGAAGAACCGCTGGTGGTGCATTGGGAGCTCGACATGAACCTGCCCTTTGCTGCTGAACCGGTGCAGGAAAAAACACTTAGTAATATTACCAATCAAAGCAATGGTATAACTACTGTTGATAAAAGCCCGGTAACAGTAAAAACCGATAGTATACATTCGGCCTCTCAACCGATAGCGATCGGTTCCGTTACCCCAAACATTATAGAAACAGATGCTGAATTAATCCTCAGCATTAAGGAAGATAGTACTGCTAGTAGTACGGCCCCGGTGTCTGCAGCATCAGGGGGTTATCTGGCCAGACCGTCCAATATCTATGCAGAAGCAAAAGCAGAGGCCAATGCCTCAATCACTTCTGCCGAAGAGCCGGTTCTTTCACACAAGATGGCTGCCAGCGATGAAGAGGAAGAACTCCTCGATTTGCAAATGCAGCTCGTTGAAAAGAATGACATTCCTGCGGCGGATATGCCGTTGGCCCATCAGGCTCAGTCACCTTTGTCCACCGAGGTTGAGGACTCTGCGCTGCAGAACGAAACCGAAGAACAAAAACGTAGGGCAGCCGAACGTCTGCATAAGTTGAGAAACTTATCGTTCAATATTAACGCTGCTGACCCCAATAATGAGTTTGAGACTGTGCCGGCTTATATCCGCCGCAATATGGAATTGTACAACACCAATTCCAATGTTGAAACTTTCTACAGCAGTTACGAGGTCAAGTCCGACGGTAACAATCAGATTCAGATAAGTACGATTAACACATTCTTAGACGGGAAGAAGCCCGACTAATATGATACACTATTGCTGCGCCTTGTCATTCTGAGGCGCAGCCGAAGAAAGTTCGTTCCAATGAAACCACTGAGCATTAAAAGCTGGTGTTTTTTAGTTGTTCCCCCCGATTTCAATCGGGGGGTTTTTGTTGGGTGGATGTGGTGAATGTGAAGCAGGGAGAATGTTGCAGACGGGAGAAGAACTCAAGTCGCCCCGTTTGCTCAGGATGATCATCCCCGGCCGGGAATGGCTATATTTAACAACAGAAACACCTGAATAAGCCAACAAATGAAACCACTTGCCATCACCTTCATTGCAGTTTTCATACTAAGCAATAACCTGCCTGCCCAGGGCATAACAGATAAGCAGACTTTTGCAACTGCCTTTATTAAGGTATTCGAACAGCGGTCAACAGGGTTTGATTCCCTGAAGGCAAAGGATTGGGAGAACACCTACGGAACGACTGTTAAGATGCCGGGATCCGCAGAGTCCTATATAAGTGACAACATGATTTACGGAGCCCTTTACCGTGGTTCCGATAGCCTGAAGATGCTTGGCTTTTATAAAGAAATGAAAGAAGGGCTGGCTTATGCAGCTTCATATTACAAGGCAACGGTTAAGTACAGCCAGGTCGTCCCCGGCGATCCCCATTATGAGACATTCTATTTTTCCGACTCCACTATGTTCACCTGTGAGGGCAGCAATATCAGTTTTTCAAAAAGCAATAATGATAACCAGTACGACGATGATGACGAAGAAGAGGAGGATAAAAATAAAAATGTTGCCCGCAAAGACAGTTTTGAAGTGCTGCTGCTGATCAGACCGGGAAGTACTGTCAGCTATTATACTTCAGCCGGTGAAAAACTGGAGGATGCAGGGGTAAAACAGATTATTTCCCAAATAGCATTTGGCAAAGACCCCTGGCTCAATAGCATCAAGACAAACAAAAGGGTGCAAAAAGATGCGAACTATTATAACAGCAAACTGAACCTGAAAGGATTTACTGCTGTGATACGGGAAGCGGCGAATGCAAAGAAAGCCTATCTCTCCGCTACGCTGACGAGGATCTACAACACCGAAGAAGAAAAATTTATGCGGTCGGGTGACAGCCTGGCCATCAAAATAAAAACGGCCATGCCCCCCGGCTACTGCTACCAGATTACAAATGAGGAAGAACATGTCAATATTGAATTCAAACCTGTGCCTTTTTTTAAAGAAATAAAAAATGCCCCGGATGTGAACCTCAATTACTACAAGGTGGCAAACAAACAAAACACTTTTAAACTGGAACTGGTAATCGGAAGATCAATAGTTAAATAGAGTAATTTCTTTAAATGCCCCGTCATATTGTCAATGAATGTTGTGTACGCAAAATGAATTGCCGATTTTAAGCTGGCAATAGTTCCGACGCTGCTTTCTTATAAGCTAAATAATCAAACTTATCCTCACAAAATGCAAACTGTTTTCTATAACCATCTATATCGTTTTTTGATATTGTTCTTGAGTACAAATCCAATTTATCTTTTCTATTTGTTTCGTCTGTTTCAATTTGAAAGTCCAATTTTTCCAAAATGTTTTTTCCACAAGCTGATGCAGCGATAGCGTAAATTTTTTTAGGCTTTGTTAAGTCATAAAATGTTTCAATGTAAATCATGGCAGCATAAATCAATATCGCACCGTGCTTTTTTCCGGTTTGGGTTAATTGGTCTTTGACCGACACTCCAGCAAAATAAATATATTCCGCATTTCGCATTTGGTCAGTTGGTAATATATCATAATGCCGAATATCCCTTTCTTTGACTGTTCCGTTCATTAGGTCTTTACCAAAATCAGGCTCCAAAGGAAGTATATCAAAGTATCCCACGAACTTGTTGTGTGAATCAGTAAGAATCGTTAATGCAAATGGATTTTTTTCATACCATCTTTTGACAATGTCATAACTAATTGAATTCTTACCATAGTGACTTCTCGCCAGTGTATTTGCAGCTTTTAAGTAGGCCTTTTGATAAGGAAAAGCAATTGTTGGTGTGAGCTTCCCCAAAAGTTGACCACTTGAAGTTAGAGATTATCTCTTAACTTA
>CALLZY010000259.1 GCA_937858715.1 uncultured Chitinophagaceae bacterium
TTTCTATTTTTGCAACGCAGTCGTCTGAAAATATCGCATATAATATTCCGGCAATTGAAAAACTGCTCGAAGAATCAACTATTATAGTTCTGAATATTATTTCATATTGCAGAGGTTTAATACCGCTGATTAAGAAATACAATAAACCGGTGTGGACTGATTTACATGATTATGACGGTTCAAATAGCTATCACCAGGATTTTATTGATGCCTCACAGTTTATTCATTTAAGCTCAGATAATCTGCCAGATTATAAACTGGTAATGGAGCAGTTTATTAAAGATGGCAAAGAGATGGTGATTTGCACACATGGCAAAGACGGGGCTTCGCTGCTTACAAAGCAGGGCGAATGGATTGAACAACCCATTGTTAATGGTATTGAAATAGTTGATAGCAATGGCGCCGGCGACAGTTTCTTCTCAGGGTTTTTATATGGCTTTTTTAATAATCAGCCGTTAAGAAAGTGTCTGCAATACGGCGCAGTATGCGGCGCTTATGCAGTAGCTTCTCCAACATTGGTGTATGAGAATTTATCTCCTGTATTTTTAGAGGAAAAGCGAAAAATTCATTTTGGAGATTAAAAAAAGCCTCAGATTAGTTTCTGTTCAAAAGCCATTTTCACTAATACGGCAGTATTGCGGGCACTAAGTTTAAACAAAAGGTTTTTCCGGTAGCTGTTCACCGTTTCTACACCAAGGAAAATTTTTTCTGCAATCTCCTGGTTGGTATTTCCTTCGGCTATCAGTTGCAATAACTGCCGTTCACGGGGTGTGAGCCATATCGCATTGTTGGCTTGCTTTTTCATCAGCAGATCCACTTCGTGGCAAAGAAAAGTTTCGCCTGATGCCACCACCTCAATTCCTTCTAACATTTCTTCGGCCATGGCATTTTTCAAAATATAACCTGAAGCGCCACTTTCCATCATGCGGCGCACCATAGTATATTCTCCGTAGCTGGTAAGAGCAAGAACTTTTAATGATGGATAAAGTGATTTCAATTCGGCGCAAAGTGTAATTCCATCAGTATCGGGCAGGTTAATGTCCAGTAACAAAACATCAGGCAGTGCTTCTTTCAAAAGTTGTCGGCAATCATTTCCTGAATGCGCTGTGGCAATAACTCTTGCCTTACCCGAATCGTTGATTATTTTTTTAAGGCCTTCAGCCAGCAGAATATGGTCATCTGTAATCAGAACACTTATCATGACTGGTTCGCAGTTTTGAATTCAACAATAATTTCTGTGCCTTGTCCGGCAGCAGAAAGAACATTCATGTTGCCGTTTAGTGAAGCTATACGGCTTTTCGCATTTTGCAACCCATGCCCATCGGTAACAGACTCCGGATCAAACCCTTTTCCATCGTCCTGAACGGTTAGTGAAATAAGATCAGGATGCTGGACAATCTGCACATTGATATTTTTAGCATCAGCATGGCGAAGGGCATTATTCACCAGTTCGTAGGCGATTCTGTAAAGGATAATTTCAAGTTTTGGATCTATCCTGCTATCTTCTCCAAAATGGTGAAGCCTGGCGTTAGGAATATTGCTCAGGAAATCCTGCAGTGAGGCTTTCAGTCCGTAGCGGGACAGCGACTCCGGCATCATATTATGAGCCACACGGCGTAATTCTTTGGTAGAGGTTTCAAGCATATCGAGAGCCTGGTTAAAGCGGGACACATCTTCTCCTTCGAGGTTTATTCCTTTTTTTACGTCGTGGAGGTTTAGTTTAATAACAGATAACATACCCCCAAGCCCGTCATGAAGATCTCTGGCAAGCCGTGCCCTTTCCGCAGTTTCACCGTCCAGCACAGCCTGGGTGGCAATCAGCTTTTTCTCCTGTTCCAGTTGTGCCACTTTTTGTTCAGCCAGCAGTTTCTTATGGCTGATGTTGTGCTGTCTTGAGATGAGGAGAAGAATAATAAGAAGAGACACAAGGGCTCCTGCTATAGAGGTAAAAAGGGTAAGTCTTTTTGTTTTTTCCAATGAATCAATTTTAAGCTGCTGCTTCTCTGTTCCATACTTTACTTCCATTTCTGAAAGTGACTTTTGATAGTTCTTGTTGATGCGATAATCAATGACCTTGCGATATTCGTTAAAATAACGGGTGGCATCTTCTGCCTTGCCCAACGAAATGCAGGCTATCACCAGGTGTTCTAGCATTGTTGTTTTTGTATCTGAATCAACAGAATCTGTCTTCAATGCTTCATTGGCATATTGAATGGCTGATGAATATTCTTTTTTGTGAAGAGCAATGCTTGATAAAGTACTCAGGGCATTTGCGATGTACCTTGTTCCCCCGATTGCTTTTGCAAGAGCCAGCGATTGTCCGGCCATTTCTTCTGCTTTTACTGCATCATTTTTCTTCAGGTAAATCAGGGCCGCTTCTTTTTTTGCAACGGATTCAAAAATTTTTTCTCCACAGGCATGAAATGCTTCGGCTGACTGTAGCGCATAAGACAGCGCCTTATCGGTTTCCTGCCTTTCAGATGCAATTCTGCATAACCCCTGGTAGGCCTGTCCCAGTCCGCTGGAGTCTTTTATTTCACTTGCCACCTGTATTGCTTCGTTATAGTATTTTTCTGCCTGGTTAAAGTTTTCCAGGTACATATACGATGCAGCAATGCTGCCAAGGGTTTTCCGGATATTTGGTTTATCGTTACTTTTTTCAAAAACAGGAAGAAGCTCGAAGAATTGTTTCAGGGCTTCCTGAAAATTGTTTTTCCGGATATTAAGAGTAGCAACGCTGAGATTAATGTAGGCAATAAGGGCCTCGTTTTTTGTTTTAATAGCAAACGATAATGCTTTGTTCAAACTATATGATGCGGAATCATATTTTCCCTCCACAGTATAACAGGCACCAAGAGTTCGGTACAGATTCGCCAGCATAACTGTGTTTTTTTGCTTTTCTGCGATACGAATTCCTTTGAAAGAATAAATTTTAGATTTATTAAAATCAGTGGTAACCAAATCCCTTCCTAGGCTGTTGTAAGTCTGCAGTTTGTCATTTTCTGAAGTTAAAATACTTTCAGAAAGAGAGTCTGCCTGTTGTGCTTCTGCATAAAGAAACCCTGATACTGTCAGCAAAACAATATTAAAGAGATAAATGAGGTGTGAATATTTCTTCACGTTAATCGGTTTGTGCTATTCTTTTGATGAAGGCGGTCAGGTACAAACAGCTGGCAGAAACCGGCATCAAAATTACTGACAAAGTCCGCTGCAAATCTATTTTAACTGAATGCTTTATAAAAACCCCCTTTTGGGGGTTATTACGGTTTAGCTCACATGATAGCTTTGTCGTGTAATTCAATACGGCTTCTGTAAAATAATCTCACTGTTATGAAGACCTTAAGAAGTGTTTTAATGCTGATTGCAGCATTGTTTGTTTCCGCAGGTATTTCGGCACAAATAGATGTACTGAAAAAAATTAAAAATAAGGCCAACCAGCGTATCGAAAGGAAGGTTGATAAAACAATTGATCAGGGACTTGATTCAATCGAAAATGCTGCGAAGAAAAACCCTGCAGAAACTGAACCGCAGGATAAGCCTGCTGATAATAAAGACAATCAACAAACCAATATACCGGATACCACAGCCCCTCAGGGGCAGGAACAAGTCAGTTTACAAACTTACTCTAAGTATGATTTTATGCCCGGCGAGAAAGTGGTTTTTTATGATGACTTCAGTCAGGATGCTGTAGGCGATTTTCCGGCATTATGGAATACCAACGGTTCTGGCGAAGTGGTTAACACCAATCTTTTTCCGGGTAACTGGCTTAAATATGTTATGAACCAATCTATATGGACAGACAAATTGCTAATTCTTCCCGATAACTATACATTGGAGTTCGATGTAATTGCAATTGCCGGCGATGAAGGAGGAATGGGAGGATGGAGTTTCAGGCTGATGAAATGCATTAATGAAAAGTCATGGGATGGCGGAGCTGTGCCTGGTAAAGCTGGCTTCCATTTTGGGGTTGAATATTTTGGGCGACCTTTTTACAGGGCTTATAATAATAATTTAGATGGTGTGTTCTGGGACCAAAAAGGAAATAACGATGACGAAAAGATTTACCAGCGAAAAGATAATAAGTACCACATTTCGGTGTGGGTACAAAAAACAAGGGTTAGGGTTTATCAGAACGAGAATAAAATATTTGATGTGCCAAGGGCTTTACCCGATGCAACCCTAAAAATGGACAGGCTAAGATTTGAGGCAAATGCTGCAATGATCAGCAATATCCGCATTGCTGTTGGCGCACCTGATATGCGTAACAAGCTGATGACGGAAGGGAAGATTGTGAGTTATGGAATTTACTTCGACGTAAACAAAGATGTGGTAAAACCACAGTCTTACGCTTCGCTGAAAGAAATAGCCAAAATACTAACCGACAATCCTGATGTAAAAATTAATATAGTGGGGCACACCGATGCTGATGGAAGCGATGCCTCAAACCTTGATTTATCAAAACGCAGGGCAGCATCTGTAAAAAAAGAATTAGTTAAAACATTTGGCATTGATGCAGCAAGGATGGAAACTGATGGTAAAGGTGAAACGCAGCCTGTTGCCACTAATGATACACCTTCAAACAAAGCCCTGAACCGGAGGGTTGAGTTTATCAAGTTATAATAACCATTAAACAAGTCCTCAGGAGAATAAAGCTTACGCTGACTAACAGGTTTCGTAATGTCTTTATTCTCCTTTTTCAATGAGTGAAGTGGGTTTAGTTTGTAATAATTAAAAGCCCTAAAACAGCTTATGATAATGAAGCTCCCTTTTTTCGCCTGCCAGGTTTGAACTTTCCTACAGTTTGGATGATATCCGGAAACTCCTGCCGCTGATTGGCAAATAACCGGCGGTCTAACATTAATCAGGTCTTTTTTCTTTATCTATGATGGAAAACAGGCTGTTTTGCTATGGTCTTACCACCCCCAACTGACGTATCTCATCTTTTTTTAAGATTCTTTGGCTAACCTTTGTAATTACAAAGAAAAACAGCCTTTTCATGTACTGTCTTTCTCATACTACTCAAAGAACAAAACGCAGATATTATCGTTCTGCCTGTTCTTTTATGTCCTTGTATTTCCCTCCGGGTTAAAGGCCTTGCTGCCTTATAAAATATCTTTTTTTTCTTAACTAAATTCTGTTGATATGGATAAAGTATTAATCCGTTTACGCATGGGTTCGCATGATGCACACTACGGCGGCAACTTAGTTGATGGTGCTAAAATGTTACAACTTTTTGGTGATGTGGCCACCGAACTGCTCATTCGCCTTGATGGCGATGAGGGTTTATTTAAGGCTTACGATATGGTGGAATTTATAGCACCGGTTTATGCCGGCGACTATATTGAAGCTGAAGGATACATCACTCATGTAGGAAACACCTCCCGTAAAATGGCTTTTGAGGCCAGAAAAGTGGTGGTGCCCCGGCCTGATATATCTGACTCAGCCGCTGATTATCTTGAAACACCTGTTGTGGTATGTAAAGCCACAGGAACCTGTGTGGTACCGGCTGCATGCCAACGCAAACCGAAATAAAAAAAATACAACCATTAAGGCATTAAGAAAATTGAGCATTGACAGAACCAGCTTAACTAACCTTAATCTCTTGATGTTTCAAAAACTCAATAATAAAATGTTATGGAAAAGCTGATTATTACCGCCGCCATTTGCGGAGCCGAAGTAACAAAAGAACATAACCCTGCTGTTCCTTATACAATTGAAGAATGTGTAAGGGAGGCCACACTAGCTTACAATGCCGGTGCCAGCATCATTCACCTGCATGTGCGGCATGATGATGGCACACCCACACAGGATAAAGAACGTTTCCGTGTGGTGATTGGTGCTATTAAAAAAGTGATCCCCGATGCAATCATTCAGCCGTCAACCGGCGGAGCTGTGGGCATGAGCAATGATGAACGGCTGCAACCCACAGAGCTGCTGCCTGAAATGGCAACGCTTGACTGTGGCACACTCAATTTTGGCGGAGATGATATTTTCACCAATACAGAAAACACTATCAAATATTTTGGCCAGCGCATGATTGAACTTGGCATTAAACCCGAGCTGGAAGTTTTTGACAAGAGCATGATTGATATGGCGCTTCGCCTGCATAAGAAGGGCTTTATACAAAGTCCGATGCACTTTGACCTGGTGATGGGTGTAAACGGAGGCATTGCCGGTGAACTGCGTGACTTTGTGTTTATGCGTCACAGCCTTCCGGCTGAAGCAACTTATACTGTTGCTGGTATTGGCCGGTACGAGTTTCCATTAGCAATGGCTGCCATTATTGATGGCGGGCATGTGAGAGTTGGGCTTGAGGACAATACTTATGTTTCAAAAGGAGTGCTGGCAAAATCAAACGGCGAACTGGTAGAAAAGGTTGTTCGTATGGCAAAAGAACTGGGCCGGGAAATTGCCAATCCGACTGAAGCCCGTAAGATATTAGGCTTGAAACCACTTGGATGATTATTAAATGAACTACAAATGAAGAAAGGAAATAAATTCGGAATTCATCGTGTTATCGAACCGGCTGGTGTGTTACCACAACCGGCCAATAAACTGGACAATAACATGGATGAGATATTCGACAACGAAATACTGATAGATGTAAAAACACTGAATATTGATTCTGCCAGTTTTACTCAAATCGAAGAACAAGCCGGTGGCGATGAAAATAAAATTGCTGAAATAATGCTCAGTATTGTGGAGAAGCAAGGCAAACATCGCAATCCTGTAACAGGATCGGGCGGAATGCTGCTCGGTGTGGTGGAAAAAATCGGCTCTGCACTCGAAGGTAAAATTGACTTAAAACCCGGCGACAAAATCGCCACACTGGTTTCTCTTTCCCTCACACCACTTCGCATCGACGAAATAAAAGAAATAAGAAAAGAGGTGGACCAGGTGGACATAGACGGTAAGGCCATTTTGTTTGAAAGCGGTGTATATGCAAAAATTCCGGACGATATGCCGGAGAAATTAGTACTCTCTGCCCTTGATGTGGCCGGAGCACCTGCACAAACAGCCAAACTGGTAAAACCCGGCGATACAGTCTTCATTATCGGGGCCGGAGGTAAATCAGGAATGTTATGTTGCTATGAAGCAAAGAAAAGGGCTGGGGTTACCGGTAAAGTAATTGGTCTTACACACAGTGAAAAAAGCACCAGGCGGTTACAGGATCTGGGTTTTTGCGATTATGTATTTGCTGCTGATGCCACTAAGCCGGCGGAAGTGATGCAGAAAATGGAAGAACTGACCAACGGACAAATGGCCGACATCACCATTAACAACGTAAATATTACCGATACTGAAATGACCAGCATTCTTTGTACAAAAAATGATGGACTGGTTTATTTCTTTTCTATGGCCACCAGTTTTACCAAAGCTGCGCTGGGTGCTGAAGGAGTGGGCAGCGATGTAACCATGATTGTGGGCAACGGTTATACAAAAGGCCACGCAGAAATAACACTGCAATTATTGCGGGAAAGCGATAAGCTCCGCAACATATTTGAAGAACTCTATGCTTAAAAAAGAAACTATGGTAGCAATGACGAAACAAACAAACGATGTGATAAACAGCAGAAGACATATCCTTTTTCCAGAGGCAACCGATGAACAATGGAACGACTGGAAATGGCAGGTAAAGCACCGGGTAGAAACATTGGCGCAACTGAAAAAAATAATCAACCTTACAGAGGAAGAAGAACAGGGAGTAAAAAAATCACTGGAAAACCTCCGGATGGCCATTACGCCATATTACCTTTCTTTGATTGACCCTGACAATCCGGATGACCCTGTTCGTAAACAGGCCATTCCAACAGGATATGAAACGCATATTGCTGCTGCCGATTTGGTTGATCCATTGCATGAAGATGTGGACTCTCCCGTTCCGGGATTAACGCACCGCTATCCAGACAGGGTGTTGTTTCTTATTACCGATATGTGTTCTATGTATTGCAGGCATTGCACCCGCAGGAGATTTGCAGGCCAGCAGGATTATAATTCTTCATCCGACCACATACAGGGAGCTATTGATTATATCGCCAGGACACCAGAGGTCAGGGATGTGCTGTTGTCGGGCGGTGATGCATTAATGGTAAGTGACCATTTCCTGGAATCCATTATCAAACGCCTCCGGGAGATACCACATGTTGAAATTATCCGCATCGGTTCAAGGGTTCCGGTTGTGTGTCCACAGCGCATTACACCGGCATTGGTGGATATGATGAAGAAATACCATCCTATCTGGCTTAATACTCACTTTAATCATCCAAACGAAATAACAACAGAATCGGCTGCAGCTTGCGCCAGGCTTGCTGATGCCGGTATTCCGTTGGGCAATCAGTCAGTGCTGTTGCGTGGAGTAAACGATTGTGTGCATATCATGAAAAGATTAGTGCATGGCCTGGTGAAAATCAGGGTTCGTCCCTATTATATTTATCAATGCGATTTGTCAATGGGGCTGGAGCATTTCCGTACTCCTGTTTCCAAGGGTATTGAAATTATCGAAGGATTAAGAGGGCACACTTCGGGTTATGCGGTTCCCACATTTGTGGTAGATGCTCCAGGGGGCGGTGGCAAGATTCCGGTAATGCCCGATTACCTTATTTCACAAAGTCCGGAACGAGTACTACTCAGAAATTTTGAAGGGGTGATAACAACTTATACCCAGCCGGTTGATTACAAAAACGAATGTCACTGTGAGGATTGCAAAAAACAAAAGAAGGTTGATTCATTGCTTTCCGAAAAGGACATTGAAATGGTACCGAAGATTTCAGGCAGAAAATAAAGGTGTAATAAAGAAAACAGAGCCCATAAATAGTAATGCCTTTCATTCCCGACATATTGAAATATAAAAGCCTTGCTATAACAGGGCTCGAAAAAAACACCGGCAAAACGGAATGCCTGAATTATATTATTGACAGAATAAAAGACACTGGACATAAAATTGCAGTCACATCCGTTGGGCTTGATGGTGAAGGCACAGACCAGCTAACTATCACACACAAACCGGATATTGTACTTCACGAAGGGATGATATTTGTTACGAGTGAAAAGCATTTTCGCCAGGCAAAACTGCAGGCGGAAATATTGGATATTACTTCACAATATTCAGCGACAGGCAGGCTGGTGATTGCCGAAGCAAAGACAACTGGCAAGGTTATTCTTTCGGGCCCATCCAATACAAATTGGCTGAAAGAAATAATCGACAGGATGGCTTTTTATGGAGTGCAGACAACTTTGATAGATGGAGCACTTTCCAGAATCAGTACAGCATCTCCTGCTGTTGCAGAAGCTATGATATTAGCTACCGGAGCAACTGTTTCAGCAAGTATTGAAGAGTTGATGAACAAAACAGCATATGCGGTAGCACTGATTAATCTGCCTGAGTTTAAATCTCCGTTACAGGACAAATTGTTGGCTTTGGAGAGCGGAGTTTATACAATTGATGATGAAAACTCTGTTTCAGATACGGGTATCCGTTCTGCATTATTGCCCGGTAATACCAAAGAGATTCTCATTGGCGGAAAACTTGTGTATGTAAGCGGGGCGGTCACTGGGCGGTTGCTTGATACGCTGCGAATGCAAAAAAATGTTGCAGATATTACCCTGGTGTTACAGGACTTCACCAGAATATTCGCATCACCACAATCATATAATGCTTACGTGGTAAAAGGGGGAAAAATAAAAGTGTTGCGGAAAACTAATTTGTTGGCTGTATGTATAAATCCGGTTTCGCCGCAGGGCTATGTACTTAATACAGACCTGCTTTGTGAGAAGCTGCAACAAAGAGTAAATATTCCTGTATATGATATAATGCAAACTGTATTATGAACAGGTTTAGTGACATATTAAACACTTTCAGCGAACTACGTTATGTAGCAGAGGGGTTACCCTTTTCTTCTCCGCTTGGAAAGCGAAGGATGTTAAATCAACCCTTTCTTTTGGCTAAAAATGAAATTGAAAAAGAACTAAACAAAACCGCTGTTGTGGTTTCGTTTTTGTCTGATACGGCGAATAAAACAACTGCCGGTGCTATCATGCAGGTGTTGCACCAGGCACAGGATATTGAAGGTACACTTCGTAATCTGCAGGCAGGAATGGTGCTGGACGATATAGAATTGTTTGAGATAAAAAAATTTGCTTTACTGGTGGCAGAGCTGATAGAAATGCCCGAAGTTGCCAGTCTTGTTGAATTAGCAGAAGTTGAAGAAACGATAGAAGTCCTTGACCCGGAGCATAAACGGATACCACGGTTTTTTATTTATGACGAGTATGATGTGAGGCTGGCGCCATTAAGAAAAAAGCTGAGACAATTCAGCACTCCTCCTGCAGAGAAAGCAATCCTGGAAACCGAATGTTCAGCAATTGAAGACAGTATAAGGCAGCTGCTTTCAGAAAAATTACTGGTACATCATTCATCGCTGCACCAGTCATTCATGGCATTTGCAGAACTGGACTTTCTGCTGGCAAAAGCGGCTTTCTGCATTCAGCATCATTGCTGCTGTCCGGTGGTTGCAAAAGGTGAAACTGTTTATACGGGCCTTTTCAACATGGAGGTACAGGATTTGCTGCAAAAGAAAGGTAAAGGGTTCCAGCCGGTTGATATTTCATTAACCGCTGATCCCTGTATTATCACCGGTGCCAATATGGGTGGTAAAACAATTTTGCTGAAGTCAGTAGCTGTGGCACAATATCTTTTTCAGTTTGGCTTTTTTGTACCTGCGGCAAAGGCGGCAATTGTTCCAGTAGAAAAAGTGCTGTGCAGCTTTGAAATAGTTACAAACACTAAATCCGGCTTATCGTCTTTTGCAACAGAAATTGTCCGCATCAGCGGCATATTGCAACAGGCAAAGAGCAATACGAAGTTGCTGGTGCTGCTGGACGAGCCGGCACAAACCACCAATCCGGCTGAAGGTGCTGCAATAGTATCAGCTATTGCTTCAATACTGAAGGACAGTAATATCCGCAGCCTGATAACGACACATTACAGTAATATTAAGGGAGTATTTCGCAGGCTGAATGTAAAAGGATTGAAAGTGCCTGTGGGTGGTGCAAATATTACGGCCGAGAACATTACAGCTTATATGGATTATAGTCTTGAGGAAAATACAACCGGAAAGGCTCCGGTAAACGCCATCCAGGTGGCAGCCATGCTGGGGGTGGACGAAGAATTAGTAAGTAAAGCAAAAGAAGCTTTGCGGAAATCTGAATTTGAATAAAGGAAAACTTTTAATAGAAAATGAAGAGCAAGCTTGGATTAGATTTTACAAAAGTGGCCGAAGCCAAAAAGATTGCCCGCAGCATTGCGGCCAATGTGCAGGACTTCATCAAAGATTATAGCACTGTTGCATCAGAACGTACACTCTGCCGTCTGTTAGGTATAGATGGAGTAAATATTGATGATGTTCCTTATCCTAATGTTGTTGTAGATTATCTCCGTGAAAAGAATGTATTGGAACAGGGCGTATTATTTTGGCTTGGCCATGGAATGGCATCAACAGGATTGTCGCCACAGCAGCTGGCTGAAAAAATAGCGAACGAATCATTTGATATTACTACGATTGAAATTCAGAGATCCGAAAATTTCCTTGCTGCTCTGCAACCGCATATTGATAAAGCGGTACAACGTATAAGAGCCAACCGAAAAAAACGGGAAGACTTTATCGCTAACATTGGCGAAGGGAACAAACCATACATTTATGTTATTGTTGCTACCGGAAATATTTATGAAGATGTCGTACAGGCACAGGCTGCTGCAAAGCAAGGGGCAGACATCATAGCTGTAATTCGTTCCACCGGCCAAAGCTTGCTTGATTATGTTCCCTATGGGGCCACTACTGAAGGTTTCGGTGGCACTTTTGCCACACAGGAAAATTTCCGAATCATGCGCAAGGCACTTGATGAAGTGGGAGAGCAGGAAGGACGCTATATCCGTCTTTGCAATTACTGTTCAGGATTGTGTATGCCTGAGATTGCTGCAATGGGAGCATTAGAGGGATTGGATGTAATGCTCAACGATGCACTGTATGGTATTCTGTTTAGGGATATCAACATGCAGCGTACCATGATTGATCAGTACTTCTCCCGTATCATCAATGGTTTTGCCGGCGTCATTATCAATACTGGTGAAGATAATTACCTTACTACTGCTGACGCATTTGAAGAAGCACACACCGTTCTGGCAAGCGATTTAATAAATGAACAACTTGCACTTATAGCCGGCATTCCGGAGGAGCAGATGGGTCTTGGTCATGCATTTGAAATGGACCCGCAACTTGAAAACGGATTTTTGTACGAACTGGCACAGGCACAAATGACGAGAGAAATTTTTCCAAAAGCACCGCTAAAGTATATGCCACCGACAAAATTTATGACAGGCAATATTTTCCGGGGACAACTACAGGATGCCCTGTTCAATCAGGTGGCCATCTGGACAGGTCAGGGCATACAACTGCTGGGCATGATGACAGAAGCAATTCATACTCCATTTATGAGCGACCGGTTCCTTGCAATCGAAAATGCGAAATATATTTTCAGTAACATGAAAAGTATCGGCGATGAAATGGAGTTTAAAGAAAACGGCCTCATTCGCAACCGGGCTAAGCAGGTACTTGATGAAACACTGGAGTTATTGAAGAAGATTGATTATGAAGGATTATTTACGGCCCTGGAAAAAGGAATTTTTGCAAATGTAAAGCGGCCGAAAAACGGCGGCAAAGGCCTTGATGGTGTTTTTAAAAAATCGAAAACATACCACAACCCGTTTATTCATTTAATGAAAGGAGATACTTTATGAGCAGCGGATTATACAGTATGAATAATAAATCAGGCAGCCAGCAACTCAACCTGAAAAAACTGAAACCTTACGGCGACACCATGAATGACGGCCGGGTGCAGCTCAGTTTTACGCTGCCCGTGCCCTGCAACGATGAGGCGATTGAAGCTGCAAAGCAACTGATGCGAAAGATGGGATTTGAGAATCCGCAGGTTGTTTTTTATAAAGAACTTACACAAGGCTTCACTTTCTTTAACTGCTATGGCGAAAGCACTCACACGGTTGACTACACTGCCATTCATGTGCCCAAAGTGCAGACGGAATTAATGACAATGGAAGAAACAGATGCCTTCATCCGTACACATATAGGCAGGCCATTGGTTGTAATTGGTGCCAGCACCGGCACCGATGCACATACAGTCGGCATTGATGCTATTATGAACATGAAAGGCTATGCCGGACATTATGGACTGGAACGGTACGAAATGTTTGAGGCGTATAACCTTGGCAGCCAGGTGAGCAACGAAGATTTTATTGCAAAAGCCATAGAACTCAATGCTGATGCACTACTTGTTTCGCAAACGGTTACACAAAAAGATGTGCATATAAAAAATATGGTGCAACTGGTGGAGCTGCTTGAAGCCGAAAACCTGCGGCATAAAGTAGTACTCGTTTGCGGGGGCCCTCGTATTACTCATGAACTTGCAAAAGAACTCGGCTACGATGCTGGTTTTGGCATGAACTCCTACGCTGACAATGTTGCCTCATATCTTGCTAAGGAAATGGACAGAAGGGTGAACGGGTGAGCTTTTTTCAAAAAATTTCCAAAATAATTAGTTTTATTTTGCTAAAACTATTAGCTTTGACTGTTAATTACTTTTTTATACAGGTAACCGGTAAAACATAATTTTGAAGCATGGCTAAATCAGAAAAAACTACAGATATGTCAGCAAACAGCGAAAAATTGAAAGCACTCAAGCTTACAATGGATAAGATTGAGAAAGACTACGGCAAGGGAAGTGTAATGATGATGAATGAAAGGGCAGAAGTTCAACAGGAGGTAATCTCTACCGGTTCCATCGGATTGGATGTGGCTCTTGGTATTGGTGGTCTTCCCCGTGGCCGTGTGGTGGAAATATATGGTCCTGAATCTTCAGGTAAGACAACCATCGCCACCCATGTAATCGCCGAAGCGCAGAAAAAGGGCGGCATGTGTGCATTTATTGATGCAGAACATGCTTTCGACAGCAACTATGCCCAAAAATTAGGTGTTGATGTTGATAATCTTTTAATCTCCCAGCCAGACTATGGCGAGCAGGCCCTTGAGATTGCCGACAGGCTTATCCTCTCCGGTGCCCTTGATGTGGTGGTGATTGACTCTGTGGCAGCCCTTGTTCCTAAAAGTGAGCTGGAAGGAGAAATGGGCGACAGCAAAATGGGTTTACATGCCCGCCTGATGAGCCAGGCTTTGCGTAAGCTTACTTCTACAATTTCAAAAACAAATACCATTTGCATATTCATTAACCAATTGCGTGAAAAGATTGGTGTTATGTTCGGCAACCCCGAAACAACAACTGGTGGTAATGCCCTTAAATTCTACGCATCAGTTCGTCTTGATATCCGCCGCACCCAGCAGATAAAAGACGGTGACGAGGCTGTTGGTAACCATGTGAAGGTTAAAGTGGTAAAAAACAAAGTGGCTCCGCCTTTCCGGTCAGCGGAGTTTGATATCATCTTCGGCGAGGGCATTTCCAAAACAGGTGAGATAATAGATATGGGTACTGAGCTGGGGATTGTTCAGAAAAGTGGAAGCTGGTACAGTTATAACAGCGATAAGCTGGGTCAGGGCCGTGATGCTGTTAAACAACTTTTGGTGGATAATCCTGAGCTGGCAAAAGAAATTGAGGCCAAAATCAGGGAAAAGATTAAGGAGATGCAGGCATCTTAATACCTGAATTTCAAGCAAATAATTACTTTTTTCGATGGGGTTAGTAAGTAAAGCCCTCTGTGTTAAAAACAGGGGGTTTTTACTTGTTCACAAAAAATTAGCAAGTAAAAGATAAAATCAATGTTTAAACATTGTATTTTTGTTTCAGCATCACAACCTGAGGGTTAAAATGTACGTTATAGATAAAACTCAAAAAGCATGAATATTTCACAAACCGGAAAATGGACAGGAGTGGCATCCGCCCTGGTGCTGGCTGTTTCTTTCTTTCTGCCATGGGTTTCCTGGGAGACAAATGCAATAACCGGCGGCGACATTGCACTTGGAAATTTCTTCCGTATTGCGGATGAAAAATTCGGATTGGGAAATCCTTTTCCCCAGTTTGAATTTGCCTTCAGGGCATTCTGGCTGATTCCGATGCTGGCTATTGTTGTCATTGTACTGCTCGGGACTAAAAAGAAAACAATGTTGCCTGCGTTCATGGCAGGAGCGATGTCTCTTTCGTTAGTAATTGTTTATTATTTATTCAGTGGAAAGCTCTCCGAACTTGGGGTAAGCAAATCTGTGTCACCATGGTTCTACGTACAGGCTCTTTCCGCAGTTGTATTAATAATATCTGCCGGAAGTAAAAACCGGCTGATAAACACAGGTTTTGTCATATTGGTAGCGGCAGGTACCTGGTTTGGTTTTGGTATTGTAAGCAAGCAGGCTGAAGATAAGATGATGGGTGAAACGCATGCTTCCACCGAATCAATAAAAGAGGATTATACTTTAAGTGCCGATGATTTGATTAAGGAGTTCCTGGTTAACGATACGGCAGCTAATAAAAAGTACACAGAAAAAGTATTGGTGGTATCAGGGTTTGTTTCTGAATCGGCCGTAGCTGCTGATTCAACAGGCACTGTAAGTTTTGCAGACAGCACCGGCTCTTATGCTATTTTCTCCATTGATAAGGGGCAAATGGAAAAAGTAAAACTGATTAAGAAAGGGGATGCAGCTACAGTAAAAGGTATATGTAGTGGCGGTATGTTCAGTGAGATTTTGGGAACCACATCTATTACATTCAAACGTTCAACAATTATTTCTAAATAAAAACAAAACCAGGATTAAAATGAAAAAGACTGTATTTATTCTTTCGCTTGTACTTTCTGTGGCATCTGTTAGTGCGCAAAAAGCTACTACTACAACAGCTGTTGTAACATTTGATGCCACTACACCTAAAGACGCTTTACCTAAAGCCGAAAACAAAACTGTTATTGGTTCTTTAGACAAGACGACCGGGGCTGTTGTATTTGAGGCAGCTGTAAACAACTTTGCATTCACCAACGCAATGATCCAGGATCATTTCAATGGAGAAAAATGGCTTAACTCTACAGCTTTTCCAAAATTTACTTTCAGTGGCAAAATTGATAAGCTGAATAAAATTAAGTTCACAAAAGATGGTACATATAAGGCAACTGTTGCCGGTACACTTACTGTAAAAGGTACTGCGAAGCCCGTAACAACTGAGGCAACATTTGTAGTGGCAAATGGTAAGGTAAATACTTCGGCATCGTTTTCTATAAAGCTGGCTGATTATGGAATCAGCGGTCAGGCGATAGATGCAGGTAAAGTGGCCACCGATCCAAAGATTACTGTTTCAGCAGATTTCTAAGTTTAGATTTGGTTGAGAGTTATAATAAGGAAGCCCGGCGCAAAGCCGGGTTTTTTTGTTACTTTGCCCTATGCTCAAAAGAACTATTTCAGCCGTAAAAAAGATTGCCCTGGTGGCACATGATAATAAGAAAGATGACTTGTTGAAATGGGCTGCAGGGAATAAAGCGGTACTTAAAAATCACCAATTATTTGCAACCGGTACAACAGGAACCATACTAGAAAAAAAACTAAAACTGCCGGTCACGAAATTTTTAAGCGGCCCTCTTGGTGGAGACCAGCAAATTGGTGCAGGCATCGCTGAAGGTAAAATAGATATGCTGATTTTTTTCTGGGATCCTATGGAAGCGCAGCCACATGACCCAGATGTAAAAGCATTGCTTCGTGTCGCAGCAACATGGGATATTCCGGTTGCCTGTGACAGGGCTACTGCCGATTTCATCTTTTCTTCGCCGTACATGAATAAAGAATATGTTTCGCTGATAGATGAATACAAGACATACACAAACCGTTTGCTGAAGAAATAATTAACCTGAACAGTTTAATCTAAGATGCCGTTTCAGCTACAATCCCCTTTTCTGCCATCTGGTGATCAGCCGGAAGCTATCCGTCAACTGACAGAGGGGATACTTGGTAATGAGCAATATCAGACACTACTGGGTGTAACCGGTAGCGGAAAAACTTTTACTGTTGCAAACGTTATTCAGAATACACAGAGGCCAACACTAGTGCTAACACATAACAAAACCCTTGTGGCGCAGTTGTATGGTGAGTTCAGGCAATTTTTTCCTGATAATGCTGTCGAGTATTTTGTTTCCTATTACGACTACTATCAGCCAGAAGCTTACCTGCCTGTTAGTGACGTTTATATTGAAAAAGACCTGAGTATTAATGAAGAACTGGACAAACTCAGGTTGAGGGCAACAACCAGTTTGCTAAGCGGTCGCCGGGATATTATTGTTGTGGCTTCGGTAAGCTGTATTTATGGTATGGGCAACCCCACCGATTATGAGAACGGTATCATCAGGATAAATAAGGGCCAGGTTATTTCGAGACAAGCATTTCTTCATTCGCTTGTAAATTCTTTGTATAACAGAACGACCGTTGATTTTAACCGCGGCACATTCAGGGTAAAAGGCGATACGGTTGATATCAATCTTCCTTATGTAGATTATGGCTACCGTGTCACTTTCTTTGGTGATGAAATTGAAGAGATAGAAAGCATTGAAGTAATTACTGGCAAGCGGATTGGGAGAATGGAAAATGCAGCCATTTTTCCTGCCAACCTGTATGTAGCTCCTAAAGACATTATGCAACAAGTGATGTATGAGATACAGGATGAAATGTCAGCACAAGCAGAATATTTTAAAACACAAGGTAAATATATCGAAGCGCAACGTATAACTGAACGGGTGAATTATGATTTGGAGATGATTAAAGAACTGGGATACTGTAATGGAATTGAAAATTATTCCCGCTTCTTTGACAGAAGGGTGCCCGGCACAAGACCATTCTGTTTGCTGGATTATTTTCCGAAAGACTACTTGATGATTATTGATGAAAGCCATCAAACAATTCCGCAGGTAAGCGGTATGTATGGTGGCGACAGAAGCCGGAAACTGATTTTGGTTGATTTTGGTTTCCGCCTGCCTTCAGCATTAGATAACAGGCCGCTTAATTTTCATGAGTTTGAAGCATTGCAAAACCAGGTAGTGTTTGTTTCTGCTACACCGGATGATTATGAATTGGAAAAATGCGGCGGTGTGGTAGTGGAGCAGGTGGTAAGACCAACCGGACTATTGGATCCGCCAATTGAAATAAGGCCTTCGGTAAACCAGATTGATGATCTGCTGGATGAAATTGATAAGCGGGTAACAAAAGGTGACCGGGTGCTCGTTACCACTTTAACCAAACGAATGGCAGAGGAGATGGATAAGTATCTGCACAAAATCAACATCAAATCAAAATATATCCATAGCGAGGTGGACACACTGGAACGGGTGGAAATATTGAGGGAACTTCGTCTTGGAACAATTGATGTTTTGGTGGGAGTGAATTTATTAAGGGAAGGACTGGATATTCCGGAAGTATCGCTGGTGGCAATACTTGATGCAGACAAAGAGGGATTCTTAAGAAATGAAAAATCACTCACCCAAACAGCCGGCCGGGCAGCCAGGAATGTGGACGGGCTGGTAATTTTTTATGCAGACAAGATGACGGAGAGTATGCAGAAAACAATTGATGAAACCAACCGGCGCAGAGAAAAGCAGGTGGCTTACAATATTAAACATAACATCACTCCAAGAACAATTTCAAAATCCACTAAAGATGTTTTTGCTCAAACATCAGTTCTGGATATAAAAGGATACGAACCCGGCAAACCGTACACTATTGCCCCGGATGAAGATCTGGTTACCATAGCAGCTGAAGAACAGGCTGAATACAAGACCATCCCTCAAATGGAAAAAGCCATTTCAAAAATTAAAAAGGAAATGGAAAAAGCTGCCCGCAACCTCGATTTTATGGAAGCAGCGAGATTAAGAGATGAGATGTTTCTGCTTCAGAAACAGTTGGATACAATGAAAAAATAGGATTCGTAGTTCTACGATTAGTGTCTGCGTATTTGTGCCCAGTTTTCTTAATTAAAAGGGCAAATACTTTTTGGCTGAAGTAACCAGTACTATTTTAGCAGTGAAAACCAAGAGTAATCCAATATTTGTAAAACCGTAAATCCAGTATTTATGAAAAGACGAGTTCGTAAAATCGCAAACTTCTTTGCGTTCAATCTGCTGTTCTTCGCTTTGTATCTGAACTTCATTCACAAAGACCAGGCTCCCGCAGTAAGCGGTAGCGTTTCAGCACAGGAATCTCCTGCATCGTATAGTAAGTCCGAAGTTTCAAAAACTGAAGCCCAGGTTGTTGCTGACCAGTCTTCTGGAAGTGTAACTGCAGCGAACACAGCTCCGTTGAAACTCTCTATCAACTAAAAAAGCAGCGTTAATAGTAATAATATACAATCCCGTTTCTGTAATAGTGCGGGGCGGGATTGTTATATAAAAACGCATCCCTTTTTTGGGTAAGGCCTGCCACAAACCTATCTTAGTGGCATGGATAAAAGAGTTTTCCTCCTCGATGCCTTTGCCCTGGTGTTCCGGGCTTATTATGCCCTCATCCGCAATCCCCGGCTTACTTCCAAAGGAAAAAATACCAATGCACAGTTTGGTTTCACCAATGCCTTGGTGGAATTGATAAATAAACGAAAGCCATCACATATGGCTGTTTGTTTTGATACTTCTGCTCCCACTGAACGTCACACCGATTTTGCCGATTATAAAGCCAACCGCCAGGAAACACCTGAGGATATTCTGGCTGCAGTTCCCGATATAAAAAGGATTATAGAAGGCTTCAATATTCCCATTATTGCGATAGATGGCTATGAGGCGGATGATGTAATTGGCACCTTGTCCAAACAAGGCGAAAAAGCCGGTTACGAGGTGTATATGGTTACACCAGACAAAGATTATGGCCAGCTTGTTTCTGAAAAAATAAAAATTTACAAACCTGCCTACCAGGGAAATGATGCCGAAATATTAGGCCCGGAAGAGGTGTGCAGTAAGTGGAATATTAAAGATGTAAGCCAGGTGGTGGATATGCTGGGTATGATGGGCGATGCAGTGGATAATATTCCAGGCATACCGGGAGTGGGAGAAAAAACTGCTGCAAAGTTTTTGGCCGAATATGGTTCAATGGAAAACACACTGGCGAATGCAGATAAGATAAAAGGAGCGATGGGCGAAAAGGTGAGAAAAGGAGCCGAACTGGCAGTGCTTTCAAAAAAACTGGCAACGATTATTACAAATGTTCCTGTTGAGTTTCATGAAGAAGACTTCAGGTTAAAGGAGTGGAACAAAGAAAAATTGCAGGATGTGTTTGCTGAACTTGAGTTCAGGACTTTGGGAAAAAGACTGCTTGGCGAAGAATTTTCAGTTGCCGTTCCGGCAAAATCGGTTGTTGAAAAAGAAATTCTGCAGGGGATACAGACAGACCTTTTTGGGAATATTATTGAAGAACAGAAACCAGTTCGCAAGCACTCTATTGGGGAGGTCAGAGGTCAGAAATCAGAGGATACAGAAGTGTCTTCTTCTGAGGGCTTTCCGGAGGTCGTAAGAAACATAAATAATATACCCCACAATTATATTGCTGTTGAGGATGAGGAATCAATCAAGTTACTGGTGGGTAAACTGAATCAGCATCATGAAATTTGTTTTGATACAGAAACAACAGGTATTGATGCAAATGATGCCGAGTTAGTGGGATTGAGTTTTTCTGTAAAATCCGGCGAAGCCTGGTATGTTCCCTGCCCGGCTGAGCAGGTTAAAACAAAAAAGATATTATCACACTTCAAAGAATTGTTTTCTGACCGGACAAAAACATGGATTGGACAAAACACCAAGTACGATATGCTGGTGCTGAAATGGTACGGCATTGAACTGGCCGGAAACATTTTCGATACCATGCTGGCGCATTATGTTATAGAGCCGGATGGCAAGAGGAGTATGGACGACCTAAGTGAAAAGTATCTTGGATATGAACCGGTACATATTGAGGAGCTGATTGGCAAGAAAGGGAAAACCCAGGGTAGTATGCGGGACGTGGAGATTGAAAAGATAAAGGAATATGCCGGAGAGGATGCCGATATAACTTTACAGCTAAAGCACATCTTTACCCCATTATTGAAAGAAAGAGAAGTTGAAAAGGTGTTCAGTGAAGTGGAGAATCCGCTGGTGAAAGTATTGGTGGATATGGAGTATGAAGGAATTAAAATTGATGTGGACTTTCTCAACGATTACTCAAAAGAACTGGAGAAAGACGCCAAACGGGCAGAAGAAAGTGTATATAAGCAAGCCGGTGTTCGTTTTAATCTCGCTTCACCAAAGCAATTAGGTGAAGTACTTTTTGATAAACTGAAACTTGACCCGTCAGCAAAAAAGACCAAGACCGGACAATACCAAACCGGTGAAGATGTATTGCTGAAGCTGGCAGCAAAGGGAAATCAGATAGTAGATGATATCCTTGCTTTCAGGGAACTGACCAAACTGAAATCAACTTATGTGGATGCTTTGCCTGCATTGATAAACAGAAAAACCGGAAGGGTGCATACCACTTACGGCCAGGCTGTGGCGGTAACAGGAAGGCTTGCCAGCAACAACCCTAACCTGCAGAATATTCCGGTTCGTACGGAAAGGGGAAAGGAAATCCGCAAGGCATTTATTCCAAGAGATGATAACCATATTCTGCTTTCTGCAGATTACTCGCAAATAGAGCTGAGAATAGTTGCTGCTATCAGTGGGGATGCAAATATGTGCAAAGCATTCAAAGAAGGAACGGACATCCATACCGCCACAGCTGCAAGGGTGTATAATGTGGCAGAGTCTGACGTAACCAAAGAAATGCGCTACAAAGCAAAGAGTGTAAACTTTGGAATCATTTATGGACAGGGAGCATTTGGTTTGGCAGATAATCTGGGCATTTCAAGAACGGAGGCCAAAGAGATAATTGATAACTATAAGAAAGAGTTTCCAGGGATTCAGAAGTATATGGATGATACTATCAATTTTGCAAGAGAACATGGCTATGTACAAACGCTGATGGGGCGGAAAAGATGGCTACGAGATATTAACTCGTCTAACTTCACTGTTCGTGGTTTTGCAGAAAGAAATGCCATCAACTCGCCAATACAAGGAACGGCCGCTGATATGATAAAACTGGCCATGCAGAAAGTACATGCGGCTATGCAGAAAGAAAAAATGAAAAGTAAAATGATTCTACAGGTACATGATGAACTTGTGTTTGATGCCCTGACTGCCGAAGTGAATGAACTGAAACCTTTGATAATTGAAAATATGCAGATTGCTTTACCGCTTCCCCAGGATGTGCCGGTTATTGCAGAATGCGGTGAAGGGAAAAACTGGCTTGAAGCCCATTAAGATATAAGAAACGTATGCACTCAACTATTTATTATTGTTACGACGCTTACTGTGGATGGTGCTATGGCTTCAGCCCAGTCATTAAAAAACTTGCTGAAGAATACAAGAGCAAAATAAGCTTTGAAGTTCTTTCTGGCGGGATGATTCCGAAAGAAAATGCCCGTCATATCAGTTCCATTGCATCGTACATACAAGGGGCCTACAAGCAGGTAGAAGAAATGACCGGAGTGAAATTTGGCGACGACTATCTATGGCATATTTTCAATCCGGAGCAGAGCGACTGGTTCCAGCATTCCGAAAAATCGGCTGTAGCCCTTTGCATATTCAAAGAAAGATATCCCGGTCAACAGGTTGCCTTTGCTGCCGATTTGCAATATGCCCTTCATTATGAAGGCAGGGATTTAACCGATGACGAAGCTTATCGTCACCTGTTGAGCAAGTATAATATTCAGGAAGAAGATTTTTATGTAAAACTGAATAGTGAAGAATATCTTGAAAAAGCAAAGTATGAATTTGCTCTTTGCAGGCAGTTACAGGCTACCAGTTTTCCGCAAGTGTTAATCCAGGTTGCTGAGCACAAGTTCTATTTGTTGGCAAAGGGTTATACAGATTATGAAGCCCTGAAGTCAAGAATTGACTCAGTTTTGGCAGAAGCGGTCTAATCGGCATAATTGCATTTCTCAAACTCATAAGGCGGTGTAACATTCGTTACACATTGTCAGTATTGTCCTTTATATATTTACTTTCAGACCATAAGATTTTTTTTAGGAAGGGGTCTAATTTGCAATAACCTGATGCAGGATGCAGAATTGATACAAAACGTTCTTTCCGGAAACCAGAAAGACTACGAACAGTTGGTGAAAAAATATCAAACCAATGTGTTCCGTACCGTCATTGGCATACTGCACAATAAGGAAGATGCTGAAGAGATAACACAGGATGTATTCATAAAGGCCTATCAGTCGCTTTCTTCATTCTCCGGAAAGTCGGCTTTTTCTACCTGGCTCTACCGGATAGCAATTAATGCAAGTATCAGCTACTTAAGGAAAAAGAAAAGAAGAGGGCTATGGGTTGAACTGACCGGTTTTTTTCAAATTCAGGCAAAAGAAAAAAGTGCCGAGGCGGAACTAACAGAAAAAAGTGGTCAACACCTGGTTCGCCAGGCAATAGATGGCTTGCCGGATAAACAGAAGCTTGCGTTTGTTCTTACCAAATATGAGGAGCTATCGCAAAGACAAGTGGCTGAAATATTGCAAATTACAGAGGGAGCCGTAGAACAGTTGGTGGTAAGGGCAAAGGTCAATCTGAGAAAGAAATTAGCCGGAGTATTCCGGGAACCGTAGGATTATAAAAGAAAAGTTGTCAAATATTTTAATCAGCACAATTATGAATAAAAGAAATGATGTTGATCTTCTTGTAGAGCAGTTTATTGTGGAAGAAAAATCCATCGAACATAATCCTTTTCTGAGTACAAGGGTTATGGCTGTGCTGGACAACAAGAAACAACAGAATGTTAAAAGACTGTCGCCTGTGCTGAGGGCCGCTATAGTTTCATTTGGTTTTGCGGCCGCAGTCTTTGTTGGTTTTGCTGCAGGTAATTTGTATAATACGGAGGATAAAAAAGCAGAGGTGGTACTGGTTAATGACGATGCTATGGAGCATTTTGCATTTTATAAGGACATAGAAAATGAATAAAGGAGTATGATGCGCAAGACACAAATATTAACATGGGCTGTTGTTTTTCTTGCTGTAACAAACGCCGTTACGATAGGAACAATCCTTTATCACAACTACCAGGAAAGTCAGGAAAAAACAAATGTTGCCATAAACAGTGCAGACGGAAGTAATATGATTAATGGAAGGTATCTTAGGCAAACGCTGGGCTTTGATGCTGAACAAATAGCCTCATTCAGAGAGATTAATCAGCAGTTCAGACCCGCTGTGTACGATCTTACTATTTTGATTGATTCTTTAAAAACAAATATGTTCAGTGAAATGCAAAAATCATCGCCGGATACTGTTTTGCTTAGAAAGCTGTCTGCCAGCATCGGTGAAATGCACGGACAGTTAAAGTATGAAACATATAATTTCTTTTTGCGGCTGAAAAATATTTGCACACCCGAACAGGCGAAAGAATTAGAAAAGACTTTTCAACCTTTATTTAAAACTGAAGGCATAACACATCCTCCTTACCGGCACAGGTACAGGGGAGGGTTTCAAAAAGATTCATAACAACAAATATTGAAACATGAAAAAGATGATTCTGACAGCAATCGTAATGGTTGCTCTGGGCAGCGTATTGTCTGCTCAAACAACAAAACCTGTAACAAGGAACAATGGCACTAACAAAAACAGTTCTGCTTATGTTGATGCCAACAAGAACAATGTGTGTGACAATTTTGAAAACAACACAAGGCCTTATGCGGGCAGGGGGCAGCAGTTTCGCAGGGGCGGTGGCGGCAATGGCTGTGGTATGGGCAATCGGTTCGGTCGTGGTAATGGGCAATGCCGCAGAGGCGGTGGATGGCGTTCATAATTTTTTGATTACTGGTTAAACCAATCAGGGTGAGGATAATCAAATTGCAGGAATAAAAATTTCGCTATTTTAAGCCATATAAAATAGTTACAGATTATGCAGGTGACAATAAGAAGATGGAAGTATGAAGATTTAAGCAGTCTGGTTTTTCATGCAAACAACATTAATGTGTGGAATAATGTCCGCAATTATTTTCCTCACCCTTACACCGAAGAAAATGGAAGAGCATGGCTTGATAAGGTAGTGGAACCGGAGCCAGTAATAAATATGGCAATTGATGTTGATGGCGAGGCTGTAGGTGGAATTGGGTTGATTTTGAATGGTGATGTTTATATTAAGTCTGCCGAAATAGGTTATTGGCTTGGGGAGTCTTTTTGGGGTAAAGGGGTTACGACTGAAGCTGTACGGCAAATGACTGAATATGTGTTTTATTATTTTGATTTAGTTAGGCTATATGCAGAAGTTTTTGAGAGTAACAAGGCATCAATGAGAGTTTTGGAAAAAAATGGCTATTACCTGGAAGGTGTTCGAAGGAAAGCTGTTTTTAAAAATGAAAAACTGATGGACGATTATATATGGGTGAAACTGCGGCCATACTGATCTTGTGCTGAGGTTAAGGTTAAAATTTTTACATCTGACATTTCTGAAAACTGCCCGTTATGTATTTAAAGAAGAACATCGCAACCAGCGAATCTGGTTTTATTTTCAATCCCTCTACTGGCGATTCATATGCTGCAAACCCCGTCGCAGCGGAAATTATTTCAATGCTGAAGCAAGGGACACCAGCTTCTTCTGTAAAGCAGCATATCCTGGAACAGTATGAAGTAGATACGCTGCGTCTTGAGAAGGACTGGGATGATTTTATGAGCCAATTAAAAGAAGCAAACCTTGTTGAAGACTAAAATTTTTTTATGAAAGAATCCGTTAAACCTTTGACGATTGCTGTAACCGGACTTAACGCCATTGATAGTCCCGGTCCGGGAGTTGCCGTAATCCGGGCACTACGGGATGGACTTGACAGACCGGTGCGGATAATTGGTTTGTCTTATGAGACGCTTGAACCCGGAATTTATATGCATGATGTGGTTGACAAGACTTACCAGGTGCCATATCCTGCTGCAGGTTCAGAAACACTTCTTAAACGTCTTCAATACATACACAGTAAAGAGGACTTACAGCTTATCATTCCCAATTTTGATGCTGAGTTGTATAATTTCATCAGACTGGCGCCTGTTTTAAAAAGTATGGGTATTGCTACTTTTCTTCCCACTCCAGAGCAATTTGAAGCAAGAGATAAGGTAAACCTATACAGGTTTGGTGAAAAACATGGGCTAATAGTTCCCCAGGATAGAATCATTAATTCTGTTTTAGAGTTAAGCTCATGTGAAGAGGATTTTGGATTTCCACTTGTTATAAAAGGAAAGTTTTATGATGCAATTATTGCTCATACAATGGAACAGGCGCAAAAGGCCTTTTATAAACTTTCTGCTAAATGGGGCTTGCCCATCATCGTTCAGAAGTTTATAAGCGGAACAGAAATCAACATCGCAGTATTAGGTGATGGGCGAGGGAATGCCGTGAGTATTATTCCAATGCGGAAACTCTATATAACAGATAAGGGGAAAGCTTGGGCCGGAATTACTCTTGAAGACGAGGCATTAATAAAAGTTGCCAGCGATTTTGTAAAAGCCACCAACTGGAAAGGCGGCTGTGAACTGGAAATAATGAAGACGGCCAAAGGAGAGCTGTACATTATGGAAATTAATCCCCGGTTCCCGGCATGGATTTACTTAACAGCTGCTGCAGGTCAAAATCAACCCGCCTCACTTGCAAGAATGGCATTAAACGAAGATCAGCCTTTGTATAAAGAATATGCTGTCGGGAAAATATTTGTTCGCTATTCGTGGGATCATATAACCGATATTAATGAGTTTCACCAGATAAGCGGGAAAGGAGAATTATAATACGAATACTATGAAGAAATTAAAGTATGAAAGCCCTTCCATTCAGAAAATGAATGGCGGGTTGATGAATAAGTTTGGAACGAGAACTGAATATGAACCAGTGAAGCACATTGACGGAGTATCAGTGCATGCAATGATGGAGCAATACGGCTCGCCCTTGTTTGTTATCAGTGAAAGAACCATCAGGAATAACTATCAAAATGCCGTAAGGGCCTTTACAACCCGTTACCCCAAAGTACAGTTTGCATGGAGTTACAAAACGAATTACCTGAATGCTGTCTGCAAAATATTTCATCAGGAAGGCAGCTGGGCAGAAGTGGTAAGCGGATTTGAGTATCAGAAGGCTCTTGGAAATGGTGTCCCGGGAGATAAAATCATTTTTAATGGTCCGGAGAAAACAAATGAAGAATTAAAGATTGCCGCAGATAACGGATCACTAATTCACATTGACCATTTTGATGAGTTATATCAGCTTATCGAAATCAGTGATACGTTGAAAAGAAAACCCAGAGTGGCGATTCGTGTAAATATGGATACCGGGGTTTATCCTTTGTGGGACCGCTTCGGGTTCAACTATGAAAATGGCCAAGCATGGAGTGCAATTACAAAAATTGTAAACTCAGGTAAAATGGAGTTAACGGGTTTGCACTGTCATATCGGGACATTCATGCTTTCTGTGAATGCGTATGCAACCGCTGTAAAGAAACTGGGAGACCTTGCATGGAGGTGTAAAACACAATTGAATAATCCCGTACTGTATATTGACCTTGGTGGTGGCTTTCCATCAAGCAATACACTTCGTGGCTCATTCCTTCCGGGAACAGATAATGTTCCGACGGTTGATGAATTTGCAGAAGCCATCACATCACAACTGCTTCTGCTTGGTTTTTCTGCAAATGAGCTGCCGTTGCTAATGCTTGAAAGCGGCCGTGTGCTGGTAGATGATGCAGGGTATCTGCTTTCAACAGTTTTGGCAAACAAAAGACTTAGTGATGGACGAAGGGCCACCATTCTCGATGCAGGAGTTAATATACTCTTTACTTCTTTTTGGTATGATCACAAAATTACTCCGGCACAAGAGTTTACACAGCATACAGAGGATATGGCTTTATATGGTCCTTTGTGCATGAATATCGATGTGGTGCGGCAAAGTGTAAATCTTCCTTTGCTCAACCGTGGCGATAAAGTGGTAGTGCATAAAGTAGGTGCTTACAATATGACACAATGGATGCAGTTTATTCAAATGAGGCCCAATGTGATTTTAGTTGATGAAAATGGCGAAACACATTTAATCAGGGAAGCAGAGAGTCTGCATTATCTTGAAAGCCTTGAAAAGGTTCCGGAGCATTTACAGAAGATAAGTTTATAAAGCTATACCGACAAGAGTGAAAACCAGAAGTATCATATCATTTGGCCAATACACCTTCAATACGGTGCTGAACAGTTATTCAATGCTCTTTTTCAGTAACCGCAAATTCTTTGCAGGGATTGTAATGCTGGTTTCTTTTTTCAATCCTTATACTGGTTTTGCCGGATTTGTAGCCACCTTAATAGCCGCACTTGCTGCATGGTTTATTGGGTTTAGCAGGGAGCAGGTAAGAACAGGACTTTATACCTACAGTGGTCTTTTAGCAGGGCTGGGGATGGGAACATTTTATGAATTCAGTTTGGGGTTTTGGATATTGCTTGCTCTTGCTGCAATTTTTTCTGTAATGCTTTCAGCAGCCCTGATTGCCAAACTGGCTAAAAGTAATTTACCGGCATTGTCGCTGGCTTTCATTTTTACATTGTGGTTGGTAATATTATCATCAAGGGAGTTTGCGGTAATCGGGCTGACTGAACGAAATATTTATTGGCTGAATGAGATGTATGCTACCGGAGGAACCGGGTTGATTCGTCTTGTGCAGTGGTTTGAAGAATTGCCATTGCCTGAATCTGTTGCCGGTTTTTTACGTTCGCTGAGTGCTATTCTTTTTCAGAGCAATATTGCTGCAGGCATTGTACTTGCTATCGGCCTCTTTCTTTTTTCAAGAATAGCCCTGACATTAATGATAGCCGGTTATACTATCGCCATTCTTTTCATTCAGCTGATGGATGGCTATTCTGGGAGTGTGAACTATTATAATCTCGGAACTAATTTCATGCTGGTATCGGTAGCTCTGGGGGGCTTTTATATCATCCCTTCTGTCCGTTCTTATTTTTGGTCGCTGATTACAGTGCCTATATCCTATATCCTTGTTATTGCATTTTGGAAAATTACGTACACCTGGGGTCTTCCCGTTTTCTCTTTGCCTTTTTGTTTTACTGTAATACTCTTTATTTATGTTCTGCAATTAAGAAAGGCGGGCGGGAAAATGGTGCTAACACCTATTCAGTATTATAGTCCTGAAGAAAATTTGTACCGTTACATCAACAGTAAAGAAAGGGTATATAGCAACTTCTATTATTATCACCTGGCACTTCCCTTTTTAGGAGAATGGACGGTAAGTCAAGGGTATAATGGCGGCTTAACACACAAGGGTGAGTGGAGCAAGGCTCTGGATTTTGTTATAACGGATAAGGGTGGAAAAACATTTTATGGTAATGGGTCTGAACCAGAACAGTTTTATTGTTATAATAAACCAGTCGTAAGCCCGGCAGACGGAATTGTAGAAGAGGTGATTGACTATGTGGATGATAATCCAATAGGGAAAAATAACTTACACCATAACTGGGGAAACACAATTGTGATAAAACATGCGGAAGGGCTTTATACTAAATTGTCGCATTTAAAGAAAGGCTCATTTAAAGTTTCCAAAGGAGCTTATGTAAGAAAAGGAGATATTGTTGCAAACTGTGGCAGTTCGGGCAGGTCTCCCGAACCTCACCTTCATTTCCAGGTTCAGGCAACACCGTATTTCGATTCGAGAACACTGGCCTATCCGTTCGCTTATTATATTAAGACAGTTGAAAACAAATCATCTGTTGAAACATTTTCAGTGCCAGAAGAGGGTACGACCGCCGGCAACATGACATTAAATAATCAGCTTGTAAGTGCTTTCACATTTCAGCCAGGGTATTGTATGAAAGTGAGTGCTGCTGACCACAAGGATGAGGAATGGGAAGTAATGGTAAGCGCATACAACGAAACATACTTGTATTGCAGTGAGTATAAGGCATATGCCTATTTTGTGAATAATGGTTCTGTTTTTTATTTCACCAATTATTTTGGCAGCAACAAATCGCTGTTATACTTGTTTTATAAGGCAGCGTATAAAATTGTGCTGACATCCGATAAAAGAATTACCACAGGTGATATATATCCTCAGAACATCCTGAACAGGCATCCTATGAAATGGCTGCAGGATATCATCTCTCCCTTTGCTGTTTTTATGCGGGTTTCATACAGAAGCACTGTAAAACAAGGCAGTGATATTATGGGTGGAACTGAGATTACGATAGAAAGCAGGGCAATACAAAAGTTTCTTAGAAACGAGAAAGAAATCTTTGCCGCCGAATTAACCATAGCCGGGGGGAGAATTGCTTCGTTTACTGCAATAATGAAAAACAAGAAAATTGAAGTTATATGCGGAAGTTGATAATTACAGGATGGATAGTTTTGCTTTTTGCAGAACTGCCTGTTATTGCTCAAAATGAATTTTCATTTACAAGGGTTGATAGCTTGTCTTACTCATTATATGAAAGGGGGGAATGGAAATCGCTGCTGCTTTATGGTAAAAAGGCGATTACAAATCAGCAAGATTTTTTATTGTTGCGCTTACGTTTGGGGTATGCAGCTTTTATGCTTAAAAATTACAGCGAAGCAATAAAACAGTATAATGCAGTGTTGAAAGAAGATTCTTATAACAGCACTGCACACTTTTTTATTTACTGGAGCAGAATGAATTTGAATCAACCGGAAATAGCAATGGTGGAAGTAAAATTATTAGCACCGGGTGTTTTGCCTGAAAACAAGTATCAGCCATTTGCATTGTCTGGTGCGGAAGCAGAAGTAAGTTTTAAGAAGGCGGACAGTGCTTCCCGCGGAAAACCACTTTACGCAAGGGTCGGGATAGGAAACCGCTTCAGCCATTCTTTTCATATGCAGCAGTCTCTTGCAACCTATCAGCAAACACTTAATGAACCTTTGTTTACAGCAGTTAGCAACAGTGATAAGATAAACATCAGCCAGTTTGAATACTATAACCGGATGATGATTAATCTTGACCGGAGGTGGCAGCTTAAGACAGCCTATCATTATCTCTATACACCGTTCAATAATTTCACATATCAGAATCATCTTTTGCTGGCTGGTGTTAAATATTATGGTGGTTATTTCGATATTCAGGCTGATGCAATAATTGGCCGGCTTACAGATACAGCTACAAAACAGTATAATTTTCAATTGGGCTTTTATCCGTTTGGCAATTTGAATCTTTATAGTTTTTCAACGGCAAGTGTAAGACAGCGGCATGGTTCAGCTTTTAATTTCAGGCAGGTGCTGGGGGTAAAGGTGTACAAAAACACCTGGCTTGAGGGCAATGTTACAATGGGCAAATTTCAAAATTTTGCAGAGAATGATGCGCTGTATGTGTATAACTCAGTTGATCCTGATAAAATAAAAGCAGGGATATCAGGCTATTTTATGTTTGGGAAAACAATGGCACAATTAGGGTACACATTCGAGCAAAAGGAATTTTTTAGTACAGCAAATACTTATAATCAACATTCAATTACCGGAGGTTTATCATGGAAGTTTTAAGAAACACTACATTGGCCGTTATTGCAACCCTGTTCTTCTTTTCTGCAACCGCACAGCAGGATGCAAAACTTCAGGCTGCTTTTAAAGAAAGTTATACGCAGGAGGCAAATAAGCAGTACACTGCTGCCGTAGCAACACTTAAATCGGTTTACGATGAAAAAAGTTATGAGTTAAACCTGCGGATTGGATGGTTATACTATCTTGGAAAAGATTATCCGCAATCGCAGACATACTACCAAAAAGCGGTTAATCTGAAGCCATATGCTTTGGAAGCTAAATTTGGTTTATTGAAACCACTCAGCAGTTTGGAAAGTTGGGATAAAGTACTGCAACTATATGAGGATATTCTGAAGATTGACCCGCAAAATACCTTTGCAGGATACTGGGCAGGAGTTATTTACTATAACCGCCGCAAGTATGAGCAGGCGGCAAAATACTTTGAGAAAGTTATAAACTTATATCCGTTTGATTACGATGGTAACCATATGCTTGGCTGGACATACCTGAACCTGGGCCGCAGCAATGACGCTAAAATACTTTTCAATAAAGCGTTGTTGTCAAAGCCGGGCGATGCTTCGTGCCTGGAAGGTTTGGGAAAAATAAGATAGAATTCAGAAAAGAACGATTACCGGGTAATGCCTTCCAGCATTTCTTTTTTACCCCGTTCCCATTCTTTTTTCAGTATGCTCATTACTATACTGTCTCTTCTGCCGCCTGTTAATGCGGGCATATGGCTTCTCTGTATGCCCTCCTGCACACAGCCTATTGCTTTCATAGATTTGATGCTTTTTACGTTTCTGGCATCGGCTCTTAAGCCGCAGCGTTCAAGTCCCCATACATCAAATGCGTATGTAAGCATTAACAGTTTGCAGTGCCGGTTAACGCCGGTATGTTGAAAGTTTTTACCAAAGAATGTGTAACCGATTTCTGTTGTAAGGTAATCTTGCCGAATATCATAAAAACGGGTACAGCCAGCATAAGCTTTAGTTTTTTTATCAAAAACAATGAAAGGGAATTCAGTTTTATTGTTTCTGTTTCTTATAGCATTTGCTATGTATTTTTTAAGATTTTCTTCTCCGGCGGCTGTGTCTAATCCATAATACCACAGTTCGGGTTCGTTAAGTGAAAAGGGGAGCAGATGTTCAAAATCTGACTCTTGTAACGGACGGAGCAAAACCCTGTCATCTTCCAGAACGGGGTTCTGTTCAAAAATATCAATAGAAGGCATAGCAGTCGTTTAGATAAGCAAGGTAGTTAATTAGTCAGTTTGTTTATAGACAACCAGGTTCTTTTTTTGGCGGCTCCAGTTGTTGTATTCGGTCAGGATAGTAATAAGTTCTTTTACAGAAAACCGCTTTTCCATTCGTTCAGTCAATTCACTATTATCACTGGTGTATCTTTCCAGTTCTTTTTTTCTGAAAGACTCTAACAGTACAGGTTTGCTTAATGCAGGCGAAGAAGAATCTGTTTTTGCAATGTAATACGTGGTATAGTCCTTTCTTGTTGTTTCTGTTTTTTGTTGTTGCACACCGTCAATGGTGGTTCTTTTTGTTGTTGTAATACTGTAATAATGCTCGTAAAAACTGATTGTGCCGGCAACTATTTTTTTTAGAAATAATGTCTGATACCGGGACTGGTTACCGAGCAGAATTTCAATATCAACCGCACCGTAATGATATTCATTGCCTTTGTCATAAACACCATAACCGGTTATGGTGCCACCAGCATGGAAAGAAACCACTTCGTTTTCTACAAGAAGGGTAACACTGTGTTTGTGAAGTTCCGCACACTCTTTGCAAAATTTTACTTTGCAAAAAATTGTATCTGCCCCTTTGAGGGCATATCCCGTTTTAAACGTTGTGTCCTGCGAATGAAGGTTTAAGACGGATGAGGTTATCAAAGTGATAATGAGAATAAGGCGGTTCATTTATATTCTTTTAATGTCTGCCCCCAAAGTTCGCAACCTTTCATCAATATTCTGGTATCCCCTGTCTATTTGTTCAATATTCTGAATGATGCTTTTGCCTTCGGCGCTAAGTGCTGCTATCAGTAAGGCAACACCGGCACGGATGTCGGGGCTGCTCATGGTTATTCCCCGGAGAAATTGTTCTCTTTCCAGGCCAATAACAACGGCACGGTGCGGATCGCAAAGTACGATACGGGCACCCATGTCTATCAGTTTGTCAACAAAGAACAGGCGGCTCTCAAACATTTTCTGATGGATAAGCACACTGCCTTTGGCCTGAATGGCAGTAACCAAAACAATACTTAGCAGGTCAGGCGTAAAGCCCGGCCAGGGATGGTCGTAAATAGTCATTACTGAACCATCGAGAAATGTTTGAATCTCATAAATTTCCTGCGATGGTATATGAATATCATCCCCATTGAAATTCATTTGTATGCCAAGTTGCGCAAATTTTTCAGGAATAATGCCGAGGTGTTCCACTCCTGCATTTTTGATAAGGATGTTGCTTTGTGTCATGGCGGCAAGGCCGATGAAAGAACCCACTTCAATCATATCCGGTAACAGATGGTGCGCTGTGCCACCGAGATAAGTTACACCTTCGATGGTAAGGAGGTTGCTTCCGATGCCACTGATTTTTGCACCCATGTTATTGAGCATCCTGCACAGTTGCTGGATGTACGGTTCGCAGGCAGCATTGTAAATTGTGGTTATGCCAATTGCCATTGAGGCGGCCATTATGATATTGGCGGTACCTGTAACAGAAGGCTCATCCAGCAGCATAGTGGCTCCTTGCAGGTGTGGTGCCTCCACATGAAAGAAGCCGTCTTCTTCATGATAAATAAATGTTGCATTCAGTTTTTCGAAGCCGATGATATGTGTATCAAGTCTTCTGCGGCCAATTTTGTCTCCTCCGGGTTTTGGAATAAACGCTTTTCTGTAACGGGCCAGCATTGGGCCGGCAAGCATTACGGATCCACGAAGCCTTCCGCTTTTCTTTTTATATGCTTCGCCGTGCAGATAATCTATATTTACATCATCGGCCTGAAAAATACAGGTGCCGGGGCAGGGGCGTTCAATACTCACATTCATTTCGCCCAGCAGTTCAATCAGCAGGTTTACATCAATAATATCGGGAATGTTAGCGATAGTTACTTTTTCGGGAGTAAGCAATACGGCACTTATTACCTGCAGCGCTTCGTTTTTTGCACCTTGCGGAGTTATTTCGCCGCTAAGTTTTTTACCACCTCTTACCTCAAAATGCATAGTTGACTATTGTTTGCTGAAAAATGAAAACATACTGCAATGTAAAAACAAAAAAGTTGACAAAACTTTCGTATTGCCAACTTTCAGTATTTGGATATGTAATTTAGTATCTCTTTTTCTTAAAATTTCCACCGCCCCTGTTGTCACGGCCTTCATTTCTGCGGCTATTGTTACCGCCACGTTGCTGAAACTTTCCGCCTCCGTTTCTTTTTCCGTACCCGCCGCTGCGGCTTTCCGGCTGGTGACGATATGCTTTTACAAAAGGAGTATTAGTAAAAGTAAGCTGCCCTTCAGTAAGCGAAGTAAGTTCGCTTTGTATTGCATCATCATGCACCAGTTCTTTATGCCAGTTATTGTAAGCCAGTTTCATGTAGTAGGCAATGGCATTGGCAAAGCCAAGTTTCTTTTCAGGGTTTTCTTCTTTGAGGGCTTTATCAATAATCACTTCCAGGTTTTTTCCCAGGTGAGAAAACCTGGGATACCTTTTAGGATAAGGAAGCGGCTCAGGTTTTGCCTTCAGTGTTTCCCTGGTAGGAATTGGGTATGGTGATTTTACATCAAGACTAAAGTCTGCAATCAGGAAAAGGTGGTCCCAAAGTTTATGACGAAAATCTTCTACGTTTTTCAAGTGTGGGTTCAAAAATCCCATCAGCTCAATAACGGCCTGAGCATTACGCTGCCGGCGTTCCGGGTCTTCAATTGTAAGAATGTGTTCCACCATTTTTTGCACATGCCTTCCGTATTCACGCATGGTGAGGTGGTTTCGAGTAGTATTATATTCCATGAAATATCAATTCGTAAGAATGCCAAAAGTAAGTAAATGCCCCCAAAACAGGTAAAAAAAGAAGGGGCCCCGAACCAAGGCCCCTTTTACAAGCCACCATCCTCTTCCACCTAAGAGGTCGTTTAAGAAAAGTTGATTGACACAATAAGGATGGCCAGTATATCGTCCAATGAACCTTAATCAGCTCATATTGATAATATGTGGCTTGTGTCGTTTATAATAACAGCCTTTTAGCTGCAGGCATCAACGATTACATCTTATTTAACAAATATGATACCAACCTTCTTTTCCAGATATTATTTTATGCAACTTTTTTGTTGGTTCTTTCCGGGATAAATGTATAATCTGAAAGTCGTCTTTGCAATAGTAAAACACAGAGGGAAAAACCATATTTTTTGATGTTGGTTTTCATAAAGGTTTTCGCATTGATTACTTCGTAATAAACGGCTTGTAACCGATAACTTTGTGTTTCAGATGGTTATTGCTGTTAATACAAGATTTTTACTTACCGGTTACCTGGAAGGGTACGGCTATTTTATCTATGAATCCTTTAAAAGGATTGCAAAGAATAACCCACAGCACCAGTTTATTTTCATTTTTGACAGGCCATATAACGAACAGTTTGTGTTTGCACCAAACATTACGCCTGTTATTGCCGGTCCGCCTGCCCGTCATCCTTTGCTGTGGAAACTGTGGTATGATATAAAAGTTCCTGCAATCCTCAGAAAGGTGAAGGCTGATGTTTTTGTTTCCTGTGATGGCTTTTGCTCATTGCATACTAAAGTGCCGCAATGCCTGGTGGTTCATGACCTTTCATTTTTGCATTTTCCTTCGTTTATAAGAAAATCACACCTGCTGTATTACAGGCGGAACACTCCTAAATTTTTGGCAAAAGCAAGCAGGGTGGCAACGGTTTCTGAATTTTCGAAAAAAGATATTGAGGATACATACAAGGTTGCTGCTGGTAAAACCGATGTTGTGTACAGCGCATCAAAAGAAATCTTTCAACCTGTTTCTGCTGCGGTAAAAAGTGAAGTGAAAGAAAAATACACAGCAGGAAAGGAATATTTTATTTACACAGGAGCGATACATCCACGAAAGAATCTGATGAATTTGCTGAAAGCCTTTTCCCTTTTTAAAAAAAGACAGCAAACCGGGATGAAACTCGTATTGGCCGGCCGGCTTGCCTGGAAGTATGAGTCATTTACAAAAAGTCTGGAGACATATAAATACAGAAATGATGTGGTACTGACAGGTTATATAGATGAGGCAGAGCTGGCAAGGCTTACCGGGGCTGCTTACGCAATGGTGTATCCTTCTTTATTTGAAGGATTTGGTGTTCCGGTTCTGGAGGCTATGCAATGCGGGGTGCCTGTCATTACTTCGTCAGATACTTCAATGCAGGAAATAGCAAAAGAAGCAGCATTGTATGCAACCCCCGGGGATATAAATGAAATTGCAGAAAAGATGATGCTGATATATAAAGATGAAAACCTGAAAAAACAATTAACGGAAAAAGGAAAAATAGTTGCGGAACAGTATAGCTGGGATAAAACCGCTGAACTTCTGTGGGACAGTATTCTGAAAGCCAGTAATAAATAAATTAACTTTGTACCCTAATAAAATTATATGCATAAATCAACAATAACTATAGATGTATTGATGGACGATAACCGGCTGCCTGATACCATTACCTGGACGGCAACAGATACCGGGGCAGAAAATGCACAGCAGGCAAAGGCGTTCATTCTGTCAATGTGGGATGGTGCAGAAAAAGCTGCCTTACGCATTGACCTGTGGACCAAAAACATGATGATTGATGAGATGGCCGACTTTTTTTATCAGACAATGATGACTATGGCTGACACCTATGGCCGTGCAACACAATACTCTGACGATGTGGAGGAACTGAAACAATTCGCTAAAAATTTTTACGAAAAATTCAGGGCAAAACAGTTAAAAGAAAATCAACATCAGCATAAACATTAAATTCTTTATATGGGACTCGAACAAAAAATAATGACAGAAATGAAAACGGCCATGCTGGCCAAAGATGAAGCTGCTTTAAGGAGCCTCCGTGCTGTTAAGGCTGCAATATTGCTGGCCAAAACATCAGAAGGTGCCGGTGGCGAACTGAAAGAAGAAGATGAAATAAAACTTTTGCAGAAGCTGGTTAAGCAGCGGAAAGATTCTCTAGAAATATTTCAGCAGCAAAACAGGGCCGACCTTGCTAAAAAAGAAGAAGAAGAAATTGCAGTGATTGAAAAATTCCTGCCTGAGCAGATGCCGGCTGATGAAATAAAAGAAGAGCTGGTAAAAATAATAGCTGCTGTTGGAGCTTCCTCTCCTGCAGATATGGGTAAAGTGATGGGTGTCGCTACAAAACAACTTGCAGGCAAGGCAGATGGAAAAACAATTTCTTTGCTGGTGAAGGAGTTACTTGTTAAGTAGGCTCTTGAAAGCGGTTGGTGAAATATAAACCTGCCATAAACGTTATACTTTAAACCATTCCATGCTGATAGATATTGTTTTTGCCGCTCTTTTGGTACTTGCTGCGATAAAAGGATATCAGCGAGGTTTGATACTTGGTGTTTTTTCTTTCGTGGCGATTATTGTTGGTTTGGCGGCAGCTTTAAAACTGTCAACCGTGGTGGCCGGTTACATAGGCAGTGCCGTTAATATTTCCGATGAGTGGTTGCCATTAGTATCATTTGCAGCTGTTTTTGTTGTAGTGGTTATTATTATAAGGCTTGGTGCAAAAGCCCTGGAAGAAACAGCGGAAACCGTCATGCTGGGCTGGGCAAACAAGGTGGGTGGTGTTTTGTTTTATGCCGCAATCTATCTTATCATTTTCAGCATACTTCTTTTTTATATGCAGCATATGAAGTTGCTGCAACCGGCCACCATTGCACAATCGGCCACTTATTCGTTTGTACAACCATTTGGGCCAAAGGTCATTAATGGCATTGGCTCTGTAATTCCGTTTTTTAAAGACATGTTTGCCGATTTGGAGAATTTTTTTAGTAGGGTGGCAACGAATATTCCTTCAAAATAGAATAGTCCCGGGTTTAGCTGTCTGGTAATTGAAGTTTTAGAACAGTAATAAAAACTTGTTTTTTAAACAGGGTTCTTGCACATATATTTGCCCGGACAGCAGGGCCGATAATACAGTTTATTGCTGATTTTTTGCCCTAAATAGACTATTTTGCAGCCTTGGAACAATCATTATTTCGGTAGATACAGAATTGACTGCCATGGAGTACGAAATAAAAAGCACAGGAAAGTTTAAATATATAGAAGAAGGCAACGGGGAACCGCTGGTGCTGTTGCATGGACTGTTTGGCGCACTAAGTAATTTTCGCAGCCTTATTGAATATTTCAGACATCATAACCGGGTAATTGTGCCCATGCTGCCCCTGCTGGACATGGACATACTTCATACTTCGGTAGGAGGCCTGGCCAAATATGTTCACAAATTTCTGGAGGCGAAAGAGCTGACAGGTATTCATTTGATGGGCAACTCACTTGGCGGGCATGTGGGGCTTGTGCACACATTAAAGCATCCGGAAAGGATAAAATCACTGATACTTACCGGCAGTTCGGGACTTTTTGAAAATGGAATGGGCGATAGTTATCCCAAGCGGGGCGATTATGAGTACATCCGCAAAAAAACCGAACTTACTTTCTATGATCCGGCAATGGCAACCAAAGAACTGGTGGATGAAGTGTACAGTATCACCAATAACCGGATGAAAGTTATTAAGATTATTGCGTTAGCTAAAAGTGCTATTCGCAACAATTTGGGAGAAGAGCTAAACCAGATTAAGCAACCCACATTACTCATTTGGGGAAATAATGATACTATCACACCACCCTTTGTTGCAAAAGAATTTAACAAACTCATCCCCAGCAGCGAACTGTACTTTATTGATAAATGCGGCCATGCTCCAATGATGGAAGTGCCGGAAGAATTCAACGCAATTCTTCATAAATTTTTAAAAAAACTCAATGAGCCTGCAACAGTTGCCTGATCATTGATGTCTTTACTGCAAACTGTGAAACACCATGCTGTCAGGCTCATTACAAACACATTCATTACCCACACTTCGTACCAGTGACAAAGTGTATCAGGCCCTGCAGCTGATGAATGACTATCATGTCACACATCTTCCAATCGTTGATGATGAAAAATATATTGGCATCATCAGCGAAGAAGATTTATTACAGGCAGATAATGACAACGACACTTTAGAAAAATTTGAACAATCATTTGCCAATACTTCGGTAAAAGCCGATACGCATTTCTTAACAGCCCTGCAGGTTGCTGCTGATAATGGTTTAAGTGTTGTTCCTTTAGTAAATAACGATAATGAACTGGTGGGTGCAGTTGCATATAATGATTTACTTAAGCAGGCATCAACCTTTATGAGTCTGGGTGAGCCGGGGGGGCTGATTGTTCTGGAAATTTCCGGAAACCAGTATTCTTTCAATGAAATAAGCAAACTGGTTGAAACCAATGATGCGCAGATAACACAACTGAACACAAACAATAACCCCGAAACAGGAACGATGGAAGTAACAATCCGTATAAATAAACCCGAAGTTTCTGATGTTGTGTCAACATTTCAGCGCTACGAATACAATGTAAAATACTTTTTTGGCGAAGAAGTATATGATAATGAGTTGAAAAGCAACTACGAAAATCTGATGAATTACCTCAGAATCTGATTTTTTCTGTTAAAGAAAATTCCTGCTATATTTAATATCTGCTGTAAAAAGTGCTGATGCTTCGTGATATAAAATATCAATTATGGCTTGTGTGTATCATAGCTGGCTGCCTTTCAGTGAAAGCTCAGGAAGCCAACCTGATCCTGCCTGAAAAAGACTCCGCCAGTGTAACGGGTTCTTCAATGGATTGTTTTATCGGAAAGATTACAGTGGTGGGGAATAAAAAAACGAAAGAGAATATCATTCTTCGTGAAATTCCTTTTCGGCCAGGAGAAACCTATCCGCTTAATGTATTGGCAGAGAAATTTGAAGATGCCCGCAGACAGTTGATGAATACTGCACTTTTTCACAGTGTGGTGGTAGCCGCCGAAAGCTTTGAATCTGCAACGGTACATATTATTATTACTGTAAAAGAAAGGTGGTACCTTTTTCCTGTACCTTACCTGAAGCCAGTGGACCGCAACCTGAACCAGTGGATTATTCAGCAAAAAGCAAGAATTGACCGGGTTGAATATGGTGGTAAATTATATTACTATAATACTACCGGCCGAAACGACAAACTAAAGTTTCAGTTCATTGATGGTTATTCCAGGCAGTTTTCAATAAGCTACGACAGACTTTATATTGACAAAAAAATGAAATGGGGTCTGAAACTTGGCTTTGCAGCAGGGCGGCACCGGGAGTTTAATTACAACACCATCGATGATAAGCAGGCTTTTTTTAAAGACCCCGACAATTACACAAGCAGGTTTTTAAACTCTTATGTTAACCTTACTTATCGGAGGGCCATTCGCACCACACATAGTTTTGGTATCGGCTACTCAAAAACTAAACTGGCTGACACCATTATTGTTCTCAATCCCAATTTTTATAATAACGGCACCAACACAATCAGAATTCCCGGAGTTTATTATTCGATGGCGCATTATAATCTTGATTATAACGCTTACCCGACAAAAGGATATGCCGCTGAACTGGGTTTTGCAAAACGGGGTTTTAATAAAGACTTTGATTCGTGGGAGTTTAATGCAAAGGGGTTCGGGGCCTGGCATCTGTCCCCCCGCACTTTTCTTTCAACAGCCATATATGGAGGTATAAAGTTGCCATTTAATCAGCCCTTTGTAAATAAGCGTTTCCTTGGATATGGAGATGTGTTTCTTCATGGATATGAATACTACGTTGCAGATGGTGTGGCCGGTGGATACTTAAAACTTTCGCTAAACAGGGAATTGTTTGATTTTAAAATCAGGATTCCGCCAATTAAAAAAGGGAAAGAGTCAACCTATATACCCTTCAGGTTTGTTGGAAAGGTATTTGGCAACACAGGATATGTGCACAATCCCGAACCAGGAAATAATACACTGTCGAACAGAATGCTTTACAGTGGTGGCATTGGGCTGGATATAATCTCTTTTTACGATCTGGTATTTAAGATTGAGTGGTCTTTTAACCAGTTAGGAGAAAACGGTTTATTTTTACACAGAAAGTCAATTTTTTAAAAAGGTGAAAGCAGCTATATACAGCCGGATTTTTGAAGCAGAGCAGCAAAAAGATGTACAGCTTTTTTTTGATGAGCTTTACAGGCAGCAAATAATACCTGTAGTTTTTCACCCGTTTTTCAATCAGATTAAGAATAAAATTCAACTGCCCGAAAACACCCTGACCTTTTCTACAACAGAAGATCTTACTGATGAAATAGAATTTATTATAAGTTTTGGTGGCGATGGCACCTTGCTAGACACTATTTCACTTGTCAGGGATAAGAAAATTGCCATAATGGGCGTCAACTTTGGACGTCTTGGTTTTTTGGCTGGTATTGGCAGAGAAGAAGTGGTGGAAGCCATCAGGGCAATTGTTCAAAGGGCTTATGTTGTGGATGCCCGTACACTTATTCATGTGGAAGCCGACCTGCCGCTGTTTGGCGATATTCCCTATGGTCTTAATGAGTTTGCTATACACAAACGGGATGTGGCATCAATGATAAAAATCCACACTTACCTGAATGGGGAGTTTCTGAATACTTACTGGGCTGACGGGTTGATAGTCGCTACCCCCACAGGTTCAACAGGTTACTCATTAAGCTGTGGTGGCCCGGTGGTTTTCCCGGATGCCGGTAGTTTTGTAATCACACCTGTAGCTCCGCACAACCTTAATGTGAGGCCTATTGTTGTCCCTGACTCCAGTGTTATTTCATTTGAAATTGAAAGCAGATCCGGCGATGTGATTTGTGCAATGGATTCACGGAGGGAGATAGTTGGCACCAGCATTCAGCTGGCTGTAAGAAAAGAAAGTTTTAAAATAAGCCTGGTACGTCTCAATGAGAATAACTTCCTTCACACACTTCGTAATAAACTAACCTGGGGACTTGATCGCAGGAATTAAAAAACCTTATTAATAAATAAGAAAATAACTACTTTTATCGTTCTGGTAAAATCCTGATTATTAGAAATTACTATGATTAAAAAGATTACAGCGGCAGCCGGTTTAATATTAATGTTCCTATTTGGAAACCAGCAAGTTAATGCACAGGAAGTGGTGCAGGAAGGTGAGTTTGGTGTGGGTGTTGGTGCCGGCCACTATTTTGGCGATTTGAATACCCGGGGAAAATTAAACAGGGCCAAAATTGCCGGAACCGTTTTTTTCAGGAAAAATTTTGGGAACTATATAGCTGTAAGAATCGGAGCCAGCTTTGCACGGCTTGGCTACTCAGATGTTTATAATACGCATAACAAGTACATGAATCTGAGAAACCTGAGTTTCAATTCAAATGTTTGGGAATTGGCATTGCAGGGCGACTTTAATTTTTTCCGTTTTATGCCCGGAGAACCCGAATATAGTTTTACTCCTTACATTACTCTTGGCGGTGGTATATTTTCATATGATCCTTTTGCTTACTTACAAGGAAGAAAGGTGAATCTGCGGCCTTTAAACACCGAGGGACAGAATTCAACGCAGTATCCTGACAGAAAGTCGTACAAAACGATGGCCTTCAGCATTCCTTTTGGCGGCGGTGTTAAGTATGCCATTAACGACCGGGTAAATATTGCTTTCGAGATCCTGCACAGGTTCACTAATACCGACTATCTGGACGATGTAAGTAAAACCTATGTTGAATCGTCTATTTTTATGAACCCGGCAACTGGAGAACCCACTGACGGATACTATTTATATGACAGATCATACGAACTGGGCACTCCCATCGGAAAAGTGGGAAATATGCGTGGTAACAGCAAACAGAAAGATCAGTTTGTGACCGCAATGTTTCACCTTACATTCAATTTGCAGTCGTATAAGTGTCCAACTTCCAAATAGAAACTACAGCTAAATCATACAAACGGGGTATTGCATAATTGTTTACAAATGCTTTTATTGTATTGGCATTAAACCATGACGACCCGTTAAGGTCAACAATAACTTTAATTACATTAACCAAAAAACACAATTATGCAAGTAACAAAAACCTTATTCAGCCTTGCGCTGGCTGTATTCTTTACTTTTTCCACGGCATTTCAGTCATCAAAAACCGCCATAGGCCCATGGCGATTTCTTGGTGATAAGAATGTAAACTTTTCTGTTGACAGGGATGTACTTCATTTCAGCAACTGGGGCGATGATGTGCGTCAATTGAAGTTGAAAGTAACAGATGGCCCCCTTAAAATGTATTCAATGACGGTTCACTTCGACAATGGAAGCACTCAAAGTGTAGAGCTCAGAAACCATTTTGCACAAGGAAGCTGGAGCCGGGTAATAGACCTGGACGGAGGCCTGCGGCACCTTACCAAAATAGAATTTGTGTACGAAACACAGGGTTTTCTCAAAGGAAAATCAAGAGTGGCCGTTTGGGGCAGAAAATAATTCCTGGTTTTAAGTAATATTTAGCCCGGAACATAGTGGCAAAACTCACTATGCTCCGGGCTTTTTTATACCTTTGTGCCCCCTTAAAACGGGGTGTGTCATGTCATCACTTCTCGAAAAAATTGATAAAGAACGCCTGCCAAGGCATATTGCCATCATCATGGATGGTAATGGCCGATGGGCAAAAGAAAAGGGGGAAGACCGCCTTTTTGGCCATTTTCACGGAGTGGAAAGTGTACGCAATATTGTGGAAGGGTGTGCAGAACTGGGCGTTGAATGCCTCACCTTGTATGCCTTTTCTACCGAAAACTGGGACAGACCTGAATATGAGGTGGTGGGACTGATGGAATTGCTGGTAAGCACAATACGCAAAGAAGTGGAGAGCCTCGACAAAAATAATATCAGGCTCCATGTAATAGGCGATATGAGTATGCTGCCTGAATATGCCCGCAACGAACTGAACGAAGCCCTGGATATTACAAAAGACAATACTGGCCTGAACCTGATAATGGCATTAAGCTATAGCGGTCGCTGGGAATTGCTGAATGCAGTGAAGAATATTGCCTGGGAGGTAAAGAATGGCCGCCTTAGTGTTGATGAGATTAACCAGGATACTTTGCAAAAGTTCTTGTGTACCAGCGGTTTTCCCGACCCTGAGCTGATGATAAGAACCAGCGGAGAATTCAGGATAAGCAATTTTTTGCTGTATCAGCTTGCTTATGCTGAACTGTATTTTACCAATGTACGCTGGCCCGATTTCAGGAAAGAGAATCTGTATGAAGCAATTGTTGACTACCAAAACCGGGAAAGAAGATTTGGAAAAACCAGTGAGCAGGTAGAAACAGAAGCCTGATGACTTTAGTTTTTAGAGGCCAAAAAGTTATTTTAACACGGATGTTGGCCTCTGTTAGTGTCTTTTAACAAACACTTTCGATATTAACCTTTAATTTGCCGCAAATCAGGAGGCGGATTAAATACATAAACCGCAGAAAACAAATAAATTATCCCACCCGGATGGGACTTGAATGACCAGAACAAACAATCATGCAACGAATTATTAAAAGGCTTGGCGTTACGGCAGTTGTTTTAATGACTACAATTGTAGCTGTAAAGGCACAGGAAGATACAACGAGACCCACATCAGTTGACCCCAAATTGCTGGAATGGGTAAATGCTAAGATTCCAAAAGAATATACAATTGCCAGTGTGGAGATAACCGGTGTAAAACACCTTGATACAGCCATTGTGGCTTCGATTACCAACCTGCAGCCAGGCGATAAATTTATGCACCCCGGGTCTGATATTTTTGCAAAAGCCATTGCTAACCTGTGGAGGCAGAAGTTTTTTTCAAATGTTCAGATTTACATAACAAAACTTGATGATGATAAAGTCTGGGTGGAAGTGAATGTATTGGAACGTCCAAGGTTGGGCAATTATAAATTTATAGGCATAAAAAAATCTGAGGAAGAAGACATACAAGGAAAACTGAACCTGGCCAAGCAAACGATAATTCTGGAAAGTACCCGTAAGGACATCGTTGAAAAAATCACAAAGCATTTTTCTGAGAAAGGATTCCGTAATGTAGGCGTACGCATTGATGAGCAGGTTGATACCATGTATGCCAACTCCAACAGTATGACCATTTATGTTGACAAAGGCGGCAAAGTAAAAATCAACGAAATCGGTTTTTTTGGAAATGAAAATATTGATGCGCTGAAACTTAAAAAACAAATGAAGGGTACTAAAGAAATGCCCAAAATAACCCTGTATGCCGATTCAGAACAAAGCCCATATGGTGTTAAAAAGAAATACTCTTTTAGTGAATACACTAAGGACTGGGGTTTTCTGAGCCTCAGCCGCACCAGGCAACTGCTGGACCCTTACATAAGGTTTAAATTCAGCGGGGGTAAGTTTAACCCTGTCAAGTTTGATGAAGATAAAAACAAAGTACTGGATTACTACAACGCCAACGGATACCGTGATGCCCAGATAATTGCCGATACGCAATACGCAACAAAGAAGGGCAACCTGAATGTTGACATAAAAGTTAATGAAGGGCGCAAATACTATTTTGGAAATATAGTGTGGAAGGGGAACGCCAAGTATGGCGATTCAATTTTGAATAATATCCTTGGTATTAACAAAGGCGATATTTACAACCTTTCAGTATTAAACAAACGGCTTGGTAAAGAAGCGGCACAGGAAGGTGGCGACATCAGCGGCCTTTACATGGATGATGGCTACCTGTTCTTCCGTGCAGAGCCGGTGGAAACAGCCGTGTATAACGACACTATTGACCATGAAATAAGAATTGTAGAAGGCCCGCAGGCAAGAATTAAAAATGTAACTATTGCCGGTAACGAAAAGACCAAAGATTTTGTTATCCGCAGAGAATTGAGAACAATACCCGGCGAGCTGTTCAGCCGTACTGATCTCATCCGTTCTCAAAGGGAACTGGCGAACCTGCAGTTCTTTAACCAGGAAACCATCAACCCGGGTGTTGTGCCCAATGCTGATGACGGAACGGTTGATATTAACTGGAAACTGGAAGAAAAATCATCCGACCAATTGGAGCTTTCAGCAGGCTGGGGTGGCGGTGTTGGTCTTACCGGTACGCTTGGTGTAACCTTCAACAACTTTTCTATCCGTAATATTACAAAAAGGTCATCATGGGATCCGCTTCCTACTGGCGACGGTCAAAAACTTAGCCTGAGGGTGCAGTCTAACGGAAGGGCATACCGTTCGTATAACTTCTCATTTACCGAGCCCTGGCTTGGTGGTAAGAAAAGAAATTCATTGACTATTGGGGTTAACAGCAGTAAGTTTTCAAATGCGTTTGACTATTATACCGGAACAATTGACAGGGCAAAATCTGATACAAACTACCTGAAGACAACCGGTCTTTCTATCGCACTTGGTAAGCAGTTAAAATGGCCTGATGACTACTTTAGCCTTGTTTATACATTGAACTTTACGCAGTATAAGTTGCTTAACTACCCGATTTTTGATGCGAACTTCAAAACGGGTAAATCGAATAATATCAGTGCGAAAATTGCTATTCAGCGTTCTTCCGTTTTCGATCCGATATTTCCCCGCAGCGGATCCAACTTCTTAGCCAGTGTGCAGTTTACTCCGCCCTATTCTTTGTTTAATAAGAATATCGAGAAGTCTAACGATAAGTATAAAAACCCCGAGTATCACAAGTGGCGTTTTAATGCAGAATGGTATGTGCCAATTGGCAAACCAATGGGAGCAGAAAAGAATCGTCAGTTTGTAATGAAGGTGGCTGCCAAGTATGGTTTTATGGGCCGCTACAACAGCAAGCTTGAATACTCTCCGTTTGAAAGGTTCCAGGTAGGTGATGCAGGTCTTACCAACAATTTCGGGTTGCTTGGATACGATATCATTGCACACCGTGGATATCCGGTTTACCAAACATCTGACCCCACAATTAATCCCGATCAGCAAAGTGCCAGCCAGTTCTTTACAATATTCAATAAATATCAGTTAGAACTGCGTTATCCACTTGTAACCAATCCGAGCAGCACCATTTATGCTCTTACATTTTTTGAAGCTGCAAACGGCTGGTACAATTACAAGGACTATAACCCGTTCAAGCTACGCCGTAGTGTGGGAGTGGGCATGAGGTTCTTCCTGCCGATGTTCGGCTTACTTGGTTTTGACTATGGTGTGGGACTTGATAGAATTCAACCCGGCCAAACTGGTCTTAAAGGTGCTTCCCGCTTTACCTTTATGCTCGGATTTGAACCTGAATAACTTCAAATTGTTAAACCACAAACCCCAAAAAATGAAAAAGATACTGTTTCTCGCCTTACTGATGGGAGCTACTATTACAGGGTTCTCACAGAAATATGCCATTATTGACACCCGTTATATATTAGATAAAATGCCTGAATACAAAGCTGCCCAAAAGCAATTGGACGAAATTGCTGCAGGCTGGCAAACAGAGATTGACACCAAACAGACTGAACTGGATGGTATGTATAAGGCTTTTGAGGCAGAACAGGTAATGCTGAGTGATGAACTGAAAAAGAAGCGGGAAGACCAGCTTTTTAATAAAGAGAAGGATTTACGGGATCTGCAACGCAAACGTTTTGGTTTTGAAGGTGATTTGTTCAAAAAAAGGCAGGAACTGATTAAGCCTGTTCAGGATAAAGTATATAATGCAGTACAGAAAATGGCGGTAAGCAAAGGCTATGATTTTGTACTGGATAAAAGTGAAGGAATTACCGTTATCTTTGCCGACCCCAAATTGGATAAGAGTGAAGATGTGCTGAAAGATCTGGGTGTAAAGTAAATTGTTAAATAATATGCAACGGCGCAACTAACCGTCCGGCATGTGAATCATAAAAGCAATCACAAATAAAGTAAAATGAGAAAATTTCTTTCCCTTATTGTTCTTGCAGCAGGAGTGCTGTTCGCAGGCAATGCAAATGCACAAACAAAAATTGGTTTGGTGAATATTGATAATGTTGTTGACTACGTGGTAAGCCAGCTTCCCGCAAAGGTGAATATGGATACTGTAGGCCAGCAATTCGTTAAAGATTCAGTATTGCCCCGCTACCAGTTTGTAGAATCAGAGTATAACAGGAAAATGCAGGATATTCAGGATACTGCAAAGTCTTCTTCTGTAAGAGCTGAAATATTAAAGTCAATGCAGGCCGATAAGGAAGAATTGGATGCTGCGAATTCTGTTATTCAGCAGGTTTTGCAATACAAGCAAAGTGAGTTCTTAGCTCCTTTTTACGAAAAAGCTCAGAAAGCAATTGAAGCTGTAGCAAAGAAAAAAGGATATACCCATGTAATGGCTCCCGATGGATTCAGGGTGTTTCCTGAAGGAGATAATATCTCTATAGCTGTTTTAACTGAACTGGGCCTCAAACTGCCAGAACAGCCTAAACCGGTGGCCCCCGCTACAAAACCGGCAACAACACCGGCAAAACCAGCCACCAAGTAATTACCAAACAATAACATATTGCAAACCCGGCTTTTCAATAAGGCCGGGTTTTTATTTTACTTTTGTTTTATGAACGACAAAGGGCCAATTGGTGTGTTTGACTCCGGTTATGGCGGTCTTACTGTTTTAAAGGAAATAGTAAAGGGTCTTCCGCAATATGATTATCTGTACCTGGGCGATAATGCCCGTTCGCCTTATGGAAACCGGTCTTTCGATACGGTCTATCACTATACACTGCAATGTGTGAAATGGTTTTTTGATCAGGGTTGTTCGTTGGTTATCCTGGCCTGCAATACAGCATCGGCAAAAGCTTTAAGAACTATACAGCAAAATGATTTGCCAAAAATAGCCCCCGAAAAACGGGTGTTGGGAGTAATAAGACCGACGGCAGAAATAATTGGCTCCTTTTCTGAAAGTGGCAGTGTGGGAGTGTTGGCGACTAATGGAACAGTGGCTTCTGAGTCTTATCCGATAGAAATAGCTAAGTTTTTCCCTGAGATAAAAGTGTTTCAGGAGGCCTGCACAATGTGGGTGCCGTTGGTTGAAGCAAACGAGCATAACAGCCACGGTGCAGACTTTTTTGTAAAGAAAAATGTAGAAAACCTTTTTGAAAAGGGAGAAGAAATTGATGTTATCCTGCTGGGCTGCACACATTATCCGCTGCTGAAGGACAAGATAGAAGAATATATGCCGGTAGGTGTAAAGCTCATTTCTCAGGGTGAAATAGTGGCCGAAAGCCTGGCTGATTACCTCCTTCGCCATCCGGAAATTGAATTAAAATGCAGCAAAACGGGTCAGCGAAAATTCTTCACCACCGACTCTGCCGGTGATTTTGACAATCATGCCACCATATTCTATGGCGAGCCTGTAAGCTCTGTGCATATTGATTTGGAGAAAATTTAGCCTGAATATCACATCATTACGAAGGAGTGGTAAAATATCTGGCTTCTGACTTCCCACTTCTGACTTCGTTCCCTTACCTTTGCCGTCCTTTCACAAATTGATGGATGTGGTGATCCGTTAATGACATGAAACCTGGGCCGTTCTCCCGGTCCGCATTTCAAAAAGTGTTCTGAAGGAAATCCTTCGGATAAAAAAAGGAAAAACAATGAAACGTACATTTCAACCCCATCGTAAGCGCCGCAAAACCGTTCACGGATTCCGTAAACGTATGCAAACAGCTAATGGCCGCAAAGTACTGGCAAGCCGCCGTGCAAAAGGCCGTAAAAAGCTGACCGTTTCTGATGAAAGGAAATTAAAGTAAAAATAACTCCGGGTGTTTAACCCGTTGTTTCGATAATTTTATAGCTCCGCATACGGCGGAGCTTTTTTATTGTGGCAAAAAAACAACATACACTTGGCCGAACAGAACGGCTCAAAAGCCGGAAGTCCCTTGATTCTCTTTTTAAGCAGGGCAAACGGTTTATATTGCCCCCGTTCAGGGTGCATTATATGCCCGCCACAGACGGATTAAAGTTTGGAGCCGGAGTAAGCACCCGCAACTTCAAAAACGCAGTTGACCGTAACCGGGTTAAGCGGCTGATAAGAGAAGCGTACCGGTTGCAAAATGGCGAGATGAAAGCACAGTTTTCCGTCACCGGAAAAGGGCTCCATGTTTTTTTTATTTATACAGGGACCGAATTGCCGGAATACAATGTTGTTTTTGATAAAATGGCTCTGGCATTAAGAAAACTGTCCGGACAATTACAAACTCAATGAAACTGCTCCTTCAAATACTCGGCCTTCCTTTTATTGCACTGATAAAAATTTACCAGTGGGTGATATCGCCATGGCTTGGCCCCAAGTGCAGATATACACCTACCTGTTCGCATTATGCGGCAGAAGCTTTAAAAAAACATGGTGTGTTTAAGGGCCTTTGGTTGGCTGCAAAGCGGATAAGCAGGTGTCATCCCTGGGGTGGCAGCGGCTACGATCCGGTGCCCTAAACAATCTGTTTATTTATCATGTTAAAAAATTTTGATTAGAAGGAATTAGTATTACCTTGTAACAGGCATTACCAGTTTATATATTACCAAAACCATAAAAAATGAAAAAACAATTATTATCTGCAATTCTTATTGGTGCTGTTTTGTTTACAACTTCCTGCGGCTCCTCTTCATCCTTTGAAAGTGATGTAAGAAAAAAAGCAAATTACATGTGCGAAATACAAAAATTACAGGACAAGGCTGCAACAGATGAAAGTGCAGCTAAAAAACTGGAAGCTGTAAAAAAGGAAATGGATGCTTTTGATGAAAAGATGGAGAAAAAATATGACAAGAAAGAACCGACAGAAGAGCAGCAAAAAAAGGCCAAAGAAATAGTGGAAGAAATAATGGCAAAATGTAAATAAGCGTTCTTGAGATAAAAAAACGGGGTTGCAGAATGCAATCCCGTTTTTTTATCTCAATTAAGTGTCAAAACCTTTCTGCCACTTTATCCCAATTTACCACATTCCAGAAAGCAGCAAGATAATCTGCCCTTCTGTTCTGATATTTCAGGTAGTAGGCATGTTCCCAGACATCCACACCCAGAATGGGTTTTCCTTTTACTTCGGTCACATCCATCAGCGGGTTATCCTGGTTAGGGGTTGAAGTAATTTCAAGTTTGCCATCTTTTACAATCAGCCATGCCCAGCCACTTCCAAAGCGGGTCATACCTGCTGCTGCAAACTTTTCTTTAAATGTATCAAACGAACCAAATGCTTCATTAATAGCATCGGCCAGCTTGCCGGTCGGCGCCCCGCCTTTGTTGGCACCAAGGCTTTCCCAGAAGAAAGTGTGGTTCCAGTGTCCGCCACCGTTATTTCGTACAGCCGGAGAAATAGAACCTGCAACAGCTACCAGTTCTTCCAGCGACTTATTTTCATTATCAGTACCTGCAACTGCTTTGTTAAGGTTGTCAACATAAGCCTGGTGGTGTTTGCCGTGGTGTATTTGCATGGTGAGGGTGTCAATATGCGGCTCCAGCGCATCATGTGCATAAGGAAGAGGAGCTAATGTAAATGCCATAGTTAATTTATTTGTCCCCGGCAGATAAAAACCGGAGAGGTGAAGAATATTTTTTGGAAAGCAAATTTACAAATAGCAACAGTATCAAAAAATCTGTATTTGTAAATGTTTCTGAACTCGCAAACATAGTCAGCAAAAAAAATTAGCGTTTTGCTTTAAAAAAATCTTTCATCAACTGGGCACACTCTTTCTGCAAAACACCTTTAATAACTTCTGCTTTTGGATGAAAAGGCCAGTTTGTTCCAGTGATTTTTTTGTGTCCATTTTTTTTATCGTCAGCGCCGTAAACAATTCTTCCGACTTTACTCCAGTAAATTGCCCCGGCGCACATCAGGCAAGGCTCTACAGTTACATAAAGTGTCGCTTCCGGCAGATATTTTGAACCTAGAGCATTAAAAGCCGATGTAAGTGCAATCATTTCAGCATGTGCTGTCGGATCGTTCAGCCGTTCGGTCATATTGTGTCCACGGGCAATTATTTTGTCTTTTATTACCACAACAGCCCCAATGGGGATTTCATCTTCTTCAAATGCAATCCGGGCTTCTTTAAGTGCCTGCATCATGTGATATTCATCGGTCATCGGTCGGGTCGTTTTACTTATCTTCAAATAAAATTACAGTAAATGCTTCATACCTCTCGACTGGAGGCCATGCGCCGGTATTTCAGCAGCGGCATCACACTTACTTATGATTTCAGGGCGGAGCAGCTCAAAAAACTTAGAGCAGCCATTGTTGCTCATGAGCAGGAGTTGTTTGATGCGCTTTATTCCGACTTAAAGAAAAGCCCGGAGGAAAGTTGGGTGACAGAATTGGGGATGGTGCTTGCAGAATTGAATGTAATGCGGCGTAAACTTAAGAAGTGGATGAAGCCGGAAAGGGTAAGGACTAACCTGCTCAATATGCCTTCAACAAGCTATGTGTATAAGGATCCGTGGGGTGTAGTGCTTATTATTGGTCCGTGGAATTATCCTTTTCAGCTTTTGATTAATCCATTACTTGGTGCAATTGCTGCGGGCAATTGTGTGGTGCTTAAACCAAGTGAATTCGCTCCGGCTACGTCAGCAGTAATGAAAAAGATAATTGAGAAAACATTTCCGCCGGAGTATATTCTGTATACAGAAGGAAATGGGGCGACAGTTATTCCTGCAATGATGCAAAATTTTCATTTTGACCATGTATTTTATACCGGCAGTACTGAAGTGGGAAGACTGATATATAAAATGGCGGCGGAAAAACTTGTACCGGTTACCCTTGAACTTGGCGGGAAAAGCCCTTGTATTGTAGAAGATGATGCGAATATAAAAGTAGCAGCAAAACGAATTGCCGTTACCAAGTTCAGCAATGCAGGGCAAATGTGTGTGGCGCCTGATTATTTACTGGTGCAAGAGAGCCGGGCGGAAGAATTGATAAAAGAACTCCGGTTAGCTGTAGAAAAATTTTATGGAGAGCAACCTGCAGAATCTTACAACTATGGCAAAATTATTAACCTTAAACAGTACGACAGGCTGCTGGGCTATCTCAATGATGGGAAAATAGCATTTGGAGGAAAGCATGACAGGGGCAAACTGTTTATAGAACCAACATTGATCACTGAGGTATCGCTTAATTCGCCAGTAATGCAAGATGAAATATTCGGGCCGGTTCTTCCAGTTATAACTTTTAAAACGGTTGATGAGGCCAGGGGAGTAATTGCCTTAAATCCCAATCCGCTTGCACTTTACGTTTTTACATCAAGTAAGAAAAAAGAAAAGGACTGGCTTCACAATATGGCTTTTGGCGGAGGCTGTGTAAACAATACAAGCTGGCATTTAACCAATCATAACCTGCCTTTTGGCGGGCGGGGCTTTAGCGGAACAGGCCAGTATCATGGCAAATACTCATTTGAAACCTTCAGCCATAAAAAGCCGGTGATGAAAACCCCCACATGGTTTGACCCGGCAATCAAATACCCGCCATTTAAAGGAAAACTAAAATTATTTAAACATTTTGTAAGATGAAAAAAATGACTGTACGGCAAAGGATATTAAGAATACTGTATCCGGCATTGATGTGGGTAACAAAAATGTTCAGGAAAGATAAAAGTATTAACATGGGAAAGGCTTTTTCAAAAACGGAACCATCAGTTTCTTTTTATAGTTTATCTGCTGTCAGGAATGATGGAGCAGAAATATTATTCGCAGACTTTAAAGGGAAAATAGTTTTGCTGGTTAACACCGCATCGGGTTGTGGTTATACGGAGCAATACAGTGAACTGCAAAAGTTGTACGAGCTGTATAATGAAAGAGTAATAGTTCTTGCTTTTCCTTCAAATGATTTTAAAGAACAGGAAAAAGGCGATGATGCTGAGATAGCCCGGTTTTGTAAACTCAACTTTGGGATAACGTTTCCGCTATTGAAAAAGTCGGCTGTAATAAAATCACCGGAACAGCATCCGGTTTACCAATGGCTCACTGATGCAGGAAAAAATGGCTGGTGTAACCAGTCTGCTGAGTGGAATTTTTCAAAATATCTTGTGAATGAATCGGGGATGCTGACTCATTATTTCGCACCTTCGGTTTCTCCCTTAAGCAATGAAGTAAAAGAGGCAATATCCGGGTAAGTTATTTTTTACCCATCACTTTTTCCCATAATTGCGGAATACGTTTTATCCAGACAAATTCTTTCATTTTTTCCCTGGCATCCTCAACCGGCGAGCCAAAGTAAACCTTACCTCCTTCGATAGTATCTTTTACACCGCTTTGGGCATATACAACAGCACCTTTTCCGATTGTAAGCGTTTTGCTAACTCCCACTTGTCCCCATAAAATAACTTCGTCTTCTATCGTAGTTGCTCCGGCAATACCAACCTGCCCGGCAAAAAGACAATTTTTACCAACTACTGTATCGTGGCCAATATGAATCAGATTATCCATTTTAGTGCCGGCGCCAATAATGGTGTCAGCGCTTACGCCCCTGTCTATTGTACAGTTTGCTCCAATCTCCACATTACTTTCTATTACTACTCTTCCGCAGCTTGTCATTTTTTTGTAATGAACCGGTCTGTTGGTTTTCTTGTTGTAATAGAATGCATCGCTGCCAATAACTGTTCCTGCCTGGATGATTACGTCATCGCCAATAATACAATGGTCAAGTATGGTAACATTGGGATGAATAATACACTTGTTACCGATTATTACATGGTTGCCAATGTAGGCACCGGGCATTATGATTGTATCCCCCCCAACCGATGAAGTATCGCTTATCATCTTCATCGAAGGAGAAAGCGGACGAAAATAATTAACGATTTTGAGATAAGCTTCAAAAGGTTCATCTGTTACCAGCAGCGCTTTTCCATCAGGGCAGTCAACCTTTTTGTTAATGATAATGAAGCTTGCTGCTGAGTTAATACAGGTTTCGTAATACTTGGGATGGTCAACAAAGACAAGGTCACCGTGTTCAACTTTGTGAATTTCATTTATACCCGTTGCTTCACCGCTGGTGTTTCCAACTATTTCTGCTTCTATTATACCGGCGATAACAGAAAGGGGAACAGGTGTCTCAAATCGCATAACGTTTTTTTTCAAAGGTAATGTGCTGCTTTGTAAAGTGGGGAAAAGCTTTATGCTTTACCGCTAACAATATTAATAGCTGCTATTAGATTATAGAAATCAATTTTGATTTCGTAGACGAAAAAATAGTTTATCGACAGCCAATTTTTTTGATAGCTAATCAATAAGCGATGAAGTATGTAACCACCGGCTTTTCCACAATCGGTATTAAAATGTTAATAAAATAGTTTGGAAATATTTTTTGAATAAATAAAATTCTTTTTAATATTGCATAGGGAAATTTATTTCCCTGTACTTACTAACCCATCTATATATTAATCCCTCTGGTCTTCCAGGGGGGTTTTTTTTAGCAATACTTCTTTTGTTCATTCGGTAAGATTTGTTTTTTCATTGGGAAAATAACCTGTAAATGCAATTGAAGTATTATTAGGCGGATATAGATACCTTTACGATAATTAAACAAGAATACATGTTAAAATCAATGACAGGCTTTGGAAGAGTTGAAAAAAATGCCGGTGATAAAACCTTTTTAATAGATATAAAATCACTAAACGGTAAACAATTTGACCTTCAGCTCAGGATGCCTGCACTGCTAAAGCCATTTGAGTTTGACATTCGAAAATTGTTATCAGAAAACCTGAACCGCGGTACTGTTGATTGCTTTATCAGCTTAAAAGAAACAGGCGCAGCCAAACCTGTAACCATAAATACAGATTTGGCTAAAGCGTATTTTAAACCATTGCAGGAATTATCAGCAGCGCTTAACCTTGACCCTTCGCACATCCTGAGCACACTTGTAAAACTTCCGGAAGTGATAACCCCAAGCAGCGAAACACTAAACGAAGAAGAATGGGATACCTTTCAGAATATTATCAAAGAAGCTATAGCCGACCTTAACCTTCACCGCCTTGAAGAAGGAAAATCACTTGAAGATGACCTGCGCTTGCGCATTGCAAATATTCTGGCACAACAGGAAGAAGTAATAAAACTTGAGCCCCTGCGCCAGCAAAAAATCAGAGATGGGCTTACCAAATTGCTTGAAGAAAATGTGGGGAAAGAGAATTTTGATAAAAACCGCCTGGAACAGGAATTGATTTATTATATCGAAAAAATTGACATCAGTGAAGAGCAGGTAAGGCTAAAAAACCACTGCGACTACTTTGTTTCTTTATTAAACGAACAGGATGATGCTAAAGGCAAGAAACTGTCCTTTATTCTCCAGGAAATTGGGAGGGAAATAAACACCACCGGATCCAAGGCGTACGATTCTACTATACAGAAATGCGTGGTGCAAATGAAAGATGAACTGGAGAAGGCTAAAGAGCAGGTGTTAAATGTTCTTTAACCGGCATTATCCGTCGTTTTTATTCGTAACTTAATTTTGTAAAAAAGTTCACTTGAAAAGAGGATTACAACTGTCATTAATAGTTTTAATGGTTTCGTATTTACTCACTGCCTGCAATACAGTTGATTTGTACGAGAAATCTGCTTCCATTCCTGGTCATGCATGGGCTAGCAGCTTTAAGCCTTCGTTTACATTTACTATCAGGGATACCTCTGTAGCCTATAAAATGTTTTTTGTCATCAGGCATACTGATAAATACAGTTTTAATAACATTTACATAAATATCATATCAAAAGTGCCCGGGGCGGATACTGCCCAAACCGGTCCATTGCCCCTTGAACTGGCCACCAATGAAAAAGGATGGCTGGCAACAGGGATGGATGATATTTATGAGCACAGAATCCAGCTTTCGGATGCTGGCAAGGATTTTTATTTTAGAAAGCCCGGCGAATATACTTTCACGGTTGAGCAGATAATGAGACAAGATCCTCTGAAAAACGTACTTAGCGCAGGATTACGGATAGAGAAGAAGCAATAAAATCAATCTTATGCCGGCAACAATCGCCAAACGCCTCAAACGCACCACTTTTGTTTTCTGGATGCTGCTCTTTTACATTATTGCAGCATTGGTATGGTGGTATGTTTCCTTGCAGCACCAAAGCAGACTGTTGACTGAGCAACAGTATCAGAACCTAAGTATTAAGAAAGAAGAGTTGAGCCCGGATGAATATAACGTTGAATACTCTGCAATTTCGAAAGATAAAGAACGAAATACTCAAAAATATGCCGGAGAAGGTGTGATCTTTTTGATTTTAATCCTGGTGGGGGCATATTTCGTTTTTCGCTCAATAAAAAGACAGTTTAAGCTGCAGCAACAGCAGCAAAACTTTATGATGGCTGTTACACATGAACTTAAAACACCTATTTCCATTACACGGTTGAATCTGGAAACCCTTCAGAAATACAACCTTGATCCGGAGAAGCAGAAAAAAATTATTAAAACCACACTTGCGGAAACGGCAAGACTTAATTTTTTGACAAGTAATATATTGGTATCAGCCCAACTGGAAAGCAGTAATACCAGTTCTGATAAAGAGGAACTGGACTTATCAACTCTGCTCAAAGACTGCATCAGAGATTTCCAGGTACGTTACCCTGAAATTGTTTTTAAAACAGAGATTGAAGATGAGGCCGATGTAAAAGGTGATGCCCTGCTGCTCCAGATGCTGATAAATAACCTGCTTGAAAACGCTATAAAATATTCTCCCAAAGAATCTCCCATCACGGCTGTATTGCACCGGGAAAAAACCGGAATAGTGTTACTGCTGAAAGATGGCGGGCCTGGAATTCCCGATGAAGAAAAGAGCAAAATCTTTAGTAAATTTTATCGTATTGGAAATGAATCTACCAGAAAAACGCAAGGCACAGGACTTGGTTTGTATCTTTGCAAAAAGATTGCTGCCACCCATAATGGAGACATTTCGGTGACAAATAATATACCCAAGGGAAGTATTTTCACTGTTATTTTTAAGCTATGAGCAATAACAAAATATCAATACTGCTGGTTGAAGATGAAGAAAACCTTCATGAAGCCCTGAAACTGAACCTCGAGCTGGAAGGATATAATGTTACTTCTGCCTTTAACGGAGCCGCAGCACTGAATGCCATTCAGAATGAATATTTCGACCTGATTATAATGGATGTTATGTTGCCTGAAATGGACGGTATATCAGTTACTGAGACTATCCGCATCAGTAATAACGAAGTGCCTATCCTTATTTTAAGTGCCAAAAACAGCAGTGCCGACCGTGTGCTTGGCTTGAAAAAAGGTGCGGACGATTATCTTACAAAACCATTCAACCTGGAAGAACTTTTTCTTCGAATAACAAAACTCGTTGATAAGAACAGAAAGTTACAGGATAAAGTAACAATTGGCGATGTTTACACTTTTGATAACAATACAATCGATTTTAAAGGGCAGCAGGCAATTAAAGCCAATGGTGAAAAGATTGAATTGAGCAAAAAGGAAACGATGCTTCTAAAGCTGCTGATTGAAAATAAAAATGAAGTGGTGCCCCGTGAAAAAATCCTTCAAACCGTTTGGGGCTATAATGTTTATCCTACTACGAGAACGATTGACAATTTCATTCTCAACTTCAGGAAATATTTTGAAGAGGACAGCCGTAATCCCAAGTATTTTCACTCTGTAAGAGGAGTAGGTTACAAGTATTCCGAATAGTTTATTGATGGCTGCCATTTACCTCGTTCAATATATCAGTAATCTCGTTCAGTAAGCCAACCCTGTCTTTACCGGATGCTGTGTTTGTATAAATGAGGGTTTCGCAATCGTCTATTATTTTCAGAAGTTTGTTTCTGTGTTCAGCTGCTATTCCGCTTTCTGCCAGCTTTTCTTTAAGTATATCTTTTGTCATTTCACTGCCGGAAAGTTTAAACCTTTTCGCAGCAAACAGCCATAAAACCTGGTACAGTGATGAATAGAATATGTTATCCGGGGCATTAATGTTTTCATAAGCAAGGACAAGAGTAACCTCAGTTTTTTCATGGCTGATAATGCTATTTTCTTTTCTTGCAGGCTCTTTCCTTCGAAAAACCCAGAACAGTAATACCAGTACTACAATGGCCAGCACAATCAATCCTGCAGTTTTTGCGGCCCTTTCGCTTTGCTCATTAATAGAGAGTTTTTTTTCTGTAATAAGTTCTTCCTTTTTGCCGACATTATAAACAGTTATGCTTGTTTCTTTTGAAAAGACTGTTTGGTAACTCTTTGACCTAATGTTATAAAAAGAAAATGATACAGACGGAATGGTGTATTTGCCGGGTGCTGCACAGACAAACGGGAACCTGAATTCTCTGTTATGAAGAAAGTCTGCTGACAGATTGCCAGAACTGTCGTTTGTCACAGCTTCATAACCTTCTGTTCCGGCAGGCCAGCTTATTACAGGAGGCTCTAACTGAATCATATTACCGTTGCCATTAATTCTGATCACAAAAAATCCTTGTTCATTCGCAGAAAGATTATCTTTTTCGACCGATGCAGTAATTGTAAAATTTCCGACAGCCCCCGAGAATGTTGCGGGTTTGTTTCTTTCAGGCAAAGGCAATACAGTGATGGGGATGTTTTCTGTTTCTAAACTAAGTTCATAGACTTTCTCTTTGCCTTTTTCTGTTGATGCGGTTGTAACCGGAACCTTGTTCTTAATCTTTATCGGGTCAATAAAAAATTTGCCTGCCTGCAATGGATACAATTCCACTTTTCGAATGGTGTGAACATTAAAAAGCCTTCTGTTGATGAATTCGGTTGTTACTTTTTGTGTACCTAGATTTTCCGTATCAAGTACAGTAAAGCCATAGAAGCCCGGATTTTTCTCCACTTCCGATAATGTTTCAATACAGGAGTACAGTTTGAATTCGGCAGTTACGGGTTCTCCAGGATAACAGTTTTTTTTGTTAGTTGAAACTTTAACAAACAGGTTTTTCCTGATTTCCTGTTCTTCACTTTCTCCGCTTTCAAGGAATAGTGTTGGCAGGTTTTTAGCTTTGCCCGGACTTACACTTTCCTGTGGTCGTACTGTAACAATCGCAGACTGGCAGCTCACCTTGTTGTTATTAATTGAAACGGTGGCAGCAGGAATTTTATAATTTCCGGGATTGCTTATCACAAGAGTGAATACATAATTCTTAGGCTGTTTATTATTTGTGCCCGGTTTTATTTCACCGAGATAAACATCGGGACCGGTAATATATTGAAGGGGCGAAAAGTCGGGAATAACCAAATTACCCGCAGCTTTACCATCAGCCACCACATATTGTATCCTGAAGGGTTCTCCGGCGATGACGGGTGAGGTAGGAACAATAAGTTGGAATTGTTGCGACTGGCAGAACAATGAGAGAGAAATAAGCAGCAGTATAACAGAAGGCTTTTTCATTTCGGCCTGCTAAAATAGCCACGGCTTTTAAAAAACTTTCTTAAAATGGGCTGAATGGTTACGGCCTGTTTTATAAGTCGCCCAGTTGTGGCCGCAGCACAATATCTTCCACACAGGCGGCCGGAGATAGCTGTGAGGCGGAATATATCATTCTGGCAATATCATCTGCCACCATTATCCGGCTGGCCGAGTTGTCAAAATCGCCCCATGAATCGGTAAGCACAGCCCCTGGAAAAACTGCGGTGACTTTTATATTATGCGGTTTCATTTCTTCACGCAGGTTGGCACTGAGACCGTGCAAGGCATATTTACTTACACTGTATGAGCCGCCATTTGCATAGGCATTTAATGATGCAATGGAACAGATATTGAAAACATGCCCGGTTTTAGCTTTCATCATTTCCGGAAGCAAAGCCCGGGTAATGTGATAGGCACTGAACAGGTTTATATTCAGCATTTTTTCCAGCATTCCGTCGGCTTCGTTGTACAGGCTGCCCGGTTCAAACCCACCGGCATTATTTACGAGCACATCCGGAACGGTGATTTCGTTTACCCATTTGGCGAATGATTCAGCCTCTGCTTTAACACTCAGGTCGCAGGGCTTTGCCTTAACTGAAATGGATGGATATTTTGCTTGCAATTCCTTCAATGTGCTATATAGCGGTGTTTCGCTTTTGCTGCACAAAAAAAGATTATGCCCGTTTTGGGCAAATATTTCTGCAATGGCTTTACCTATTCCTCTTGAAGCACCTGTAATGACAACGTTCATAACCGAAGTTTGAGATACGAAGTACGAACTTTTTTCTCTTTTATCCGTACTTGATACATTGTACTTCGTACTTTGTGGCCATGAAATACAGGCATCTCTTTTTCGATCTTGATCACACCCTTTGGGATTTTGAAGCAAACAGCCGCCAAACGTTAGAGGAATTATATACTGAACTGCAATTGCAGGAGAAAGGCATTTATGATTTTGACCTTTTTCACAAACAATACCTGTTGCACAACGACAAACTATGGGAACGCTACCGCAACGGGTACATAAAAGTAGATGAACTTCGCTGGAAAAGAATGTGGCTTGCCTTACTTGATTTTAAAATAGCCAATGAGCCGCTGGCAAGAGAAATGGGAGTCAGGTTTCTCGATTCGTTGCCTACCCGTAAGATATTATTTCCTTATACGTTTGAGATATTAGACTACCTGGTTGACAGGCAATACAAACTGCACCTGATAACAAACGGTTTTGAGGTTACACAGCACAGCAAACTGAAATATTCAGGGCTTGACAAATACTTTGGTCATGTAATTACATCAGAAGGAAGTAACAGCCTGAAACCGCACAAGGAAATTTTTGATTATGCCTTTCAGAAAACAGGCGCAAGTCCAGCAGAGAGCATCATGATAGGCGATACAATCGATGTAGATATCCTCGGTGCTATGAATGCAGGTATTGATCAGGTACATGTTAATCACCTTACCAAACAAGTGGAAGGAATAAACGGGAAAAACCCAACTTATACTGTGTATTCTTTGAAGGAACTGGAGGCAATTTTCTGACAGAAATTACCAGGTTGCAATCACCGTAACACCACCCCTGGGCTTGTCGCCGATCTTTACGTTCACCTTTGCATCTAAGGGAAGCAACAGGTCAACCCGGGAGCCAAATTTGATAAAACCCATCTCGTCGTTTTGTTTTACCTGCATGCCGGGTTTAAGATAATTGCAGATGCGTTTAGCGAGGGCTCCGGCAATCTGTTTTACCAATACTTCTTTGCCGTTGCTGCCACGATATACAACTGAGTGTCTTTCGTTTTCGGTGGACGATTTGGGATGCCAGGCCACTAAGTACTTTCCTTTATGGTACTGGCTGTACAGTACTTCTCCGCTTATGACATTGCGGTTTACATGCACATTCAGCGGACTCATAAATATGGAAACCTGGATTCTTCTGTCGGTAAAGTATTCATCGGCCTGTACTTCTTCAATTACCACCACTTTGCCATCACAAGGGGCAATAAGGGCATTTTCCTGGTAAGTAAACTGCCTTTTGGGTATGCGGAAAAAGGATATTAAAAATACAAGCAGCCCCAGTGTGGCAGCAAAAATTAAGATACTGATTACAGGCAGTGATGAACTGAAAATATAAAATGAAGCAAGGTTAATAATGCAAAACAGGATGACCCCGATTGCAATGGATTTATAGCCTTCTTTGTGAATTGTCAT